>NZ_VMQU01000002.1 GCF_007714205.1 Mycobacterium helveticum
CACGCGATGACCTTCATTCATCCGGCTACGACACGCCGGTCATCACCGGCTCGTACACCACTCTGCTGGACGCAACTGGGGAGAACTGGCACCGTGACGAATTGACCACCAAGATAGAGTTCAACCTACGCCCATCCGCTTACGATCAGAGATCTTCAGGGTCACCAATGTCCGATAAGGCACCGCGGCACAAGCCTGCAGAACGGATGACAGCGGAACAGCTCCGCCGAGCAGCCGACGCTTGCCGAGACCTCGACGATCCGACGTTGATGGCGAAGGCTTGGGACGAGCCACCGCCGCCCGATATGCAAGCTTCAACAAACACACCGCGTCAATTCGGCCAGCTACAGAATCTCTCAGTTTCCGACACCTTCGATAATCCGCTGCCTGACGTGGAAGTCGCTGCGTGGGAAGCCGATTGTCCCCTTAGGTCCCAGACTCCAACGCGGGCGTCCGCCTTACGAAATGCAACGTCGCAATTGTTACTCAATGGCCGGCGCGCCCTTGAACACCCCGGACTTGTCGTTGGACAGGTGCATTGTGAACGTACCGCGCAGCCAGGGCGTGTTTGGTGTTGTAATAGGAGACTCGTTATGCAGCCGGATCAGCAGATGATAGAAGCACTGGTCAATTTGGCGACGAACGGCGTGCTGGACCGCATCGGCAACCGTGCCAAGCGTGCGCGGAATTGCGGCAGTGGGGACTGCACCCGCACCATCCTGAGCCGGGGAGCCCGTTTGTCGGCGACGACGCCGCTTTTAAGGAGGCGTATCCCTTAGTGCCGGCGGGGGATGCGGCGGTTGTCCGTTATCACTGGATCTGGGGCATTCTCAATGAATCTGGGGCACGACGTCAGTCCCAGGGGTTGACCAGGTCGACGCCCGTTCCGTCGAAGTGGCGAGTATTGCGGGTAGCCACAGTTGCGTGCCGGGACGCGGCGATGCCGGCGATCTGCACATCACGAATTTCCACCGCACGCCCACCTCGTTGTTGGGTGGCGGCGATGGTCCCAGCGGCAAACGCAGCCGTCAGGTCGAAGGATTGCACACGACCATCAAGGTCTTCGTCGAGGAGTTGAGAAAAGATCTCGTCGAGCCGCTTGCGTCGGCGGCTTGGCGTCAAAAGTTCAATTCCAGTGCGTATCTCGAATACTGTTACCGATGTCGTCCAGATTGATTCGGTGGGCTGATTATCGAGCCATTCCACGACGGCCGGATCGGGTGTGTCCCGCATCAACGCGGAGAGCACATTGGTGTCCAGCACGATCATGATTCGTTGAACTGTGCCGGCTGGACGGGCTGTCCCCGCAGTTCGGGTATGTCCTCGGTCAGGCCCACGCCTTTGAAGCGTGACGCGATACGAGACCCGAGCCGCCCAGGCGGATTATCGACGTGCCGGACTGCGTTCCGTAAGATCTCGCGCACCTCCTCCTCGGTGCTGCGACCGTGTTGACGGGCTAGTCGCTGCAATTTGGCCTTGGTGTCGTCCTCAAGTTGACGGATGAGAATCTGCGCCACAGAGCGATGCTATCACGATATCGTTCAGATAGTGCGTTGACCTCGCCTTCATTGAGAATGCCCCAGATCCGGTTATAACGGACAGCGGTCACCGAGGAGTGTTTGATTCCGATGATGAGCGCCACGGAGAACCTGTACGCGGCCGCGTTGCTCGTAGATCAACGGACGACGACGAGGAACCTCTACGCGTCGTCCATAATGCAACTATGCCGTTCGGCGATGGAGACATCGGCGCGAACCATCTGGTTGCTCAGCGACCCCGACAGGAACGTACGGCGGGATCAACGGGACGCGGATTCGCTCGTGCCCGAGCGCATGGAGCCGACCATCGCACGGTGGATGAGTCTCTACGCCTAGGTGGCTCGGACGCGCTCGCCGATCTTCTCGTGGTGACGTTCGCGGCTTATCTGTAATCGTGTCACCCGCGACGGCTCGCGCCGCGGGTTGCGCATGGGCCCACTTATGGCTGTTGGAATGGCCACGGATTTGGCCACAGAACACGGTGGAACCGATGCGAACAAGAGGGACGGAGCGTCACAGCGGGAACGGCTGAACCTCGCTGACGTGCAGCTATGAGACCGTGCGCACTGGAGGAGACGGTGACCGGTTAGCTCATACCTTAGAGGTCGAATCGTGGCCAGTGAGCGGCGTCGTTGGCGGCATTTTTGCGCGAACATGCTGATTCAACGGCTCCAACCGCGAACCGTAGGCCAGGCCTGGTGGCTATCAGGTGTAGCTTCAGGGTGTGTTCTCAGGTGTTTATGTGGTAGCGTCTCAGGTAGATCAACGTGGAGGTGCGATATGCCAGTCTTGACCGTCTCTGCGGCGCAGCGGCTTGATGATGAGGCAGCGACGCTTTCGATCCGCGAGATCGCCGCGTATCTGCAAGAGGCCGTCGGCCAGCGCGTCGCGGCGGCGATGGCGGGCTTGGCTGACGCCAAGCAAATCGGCCGCTACGCGCGCAAGGGCGGCCCGGAACCTCACGGCGCGACCGAGCGCCGGTTACGTGAGGGCTACAAGGTCGTCAGGATGCTCGTCGATGCTTACGACGACAAGACGGCGCGGGCGTGGCTGTTTGGCACCAACACGCGCTTGGACGATCGCGCGCCGATCGAGGTGCTCGGTGCGGCGGTCGACACCGCGGAGTTCGCGATGGTTGTCCGGGCTGCACGGCAGGTCGCCAGCTTCCAGTCGTGATCGCGGCGCCCGAGCAGGGGCGAACCCTGTGGCGGGTCGGCTATTACGCTGACCCGCTCGGCTTCACTCCGCTGGAGCTGTACCAGTTCAGTCACCGTTTCGACGACGTCTACCGCCGGTTCCGCACGCTCTATTGTGCTGACTTGGCGGAAACGTGTCTTCGCGAGGTGCTAGCCGACTTCCGGCCGAACCTCGGCGCGCTGCGCCGCCATGTTGAGCGCTACGGACCTGAGGCTGCCCAAGACTTCACTGAGAAGCCGGTCACTGCGCAGTGGCGCATACAGCACGCCCTCGTTCCCACAGTCCTGAAGCTCGATGGCCCCTTGATCGATCTCACCGACGTGCCCACACGCCAGGAGATCGAGGATCGCCACGTCGAACTGCTGCTCGAGCACGACCTGCAGCACCTCGATCTGCGCGAGATCACCACCAGTCGCCGCGCCATCACGCAGACGATCGCCGCGGACCTTTTTGACCGAGGCGCCGGCGCCGTCCGGTTCCCGTCCCGCCTGGACGGCAACGCTTGCGTCGCACTCTTCGAGGGGCGCGGCACCGCGAGCTTGGCCGGAGACCCCATCGCGCTCACCGACCCGCCGCCCGAACCGCTCCTCAACGTCACCACGCCGTGGGGCCTAGTGCTTGAGCCAGCGCCGGTGAAACTGCTCTAGATTGGGATGCGCGCGGTGGTGCCCATCGGACCACACGCAAGCAAATTGGACTGCATCCAGCCTTTCAGTTGCGGTCGATAGTTCAGTTGGCGTCTCTATGAGATCCGCCGGGACCGCCGCGCTCTGTTCGGTAAGCGAAAACCATCGCACTAAGACTTCGCCCAAGTCCGCTTCTACCGACCAAGTAACCCGATCGGCTTGCCACGCAGATTGGGTTATCTCATGGGGCCAACATGGGGCCAACGAGCCAGACCGACTGATCCAACACGTCCGAATGCCGGTTGCGCTTCTGGTCTGACCGGCTGAAACACATTGGTGTAGGCCAGAACTCCGCCTGAAAAGCGGAAGGTCGGCGGTTCGATCCCGCCCCTGGCCACCGGATTGTTTACGCAGGTGAGAAGCGTATAAGAGTATGAACGTGGCGCCGGCGGGGCGGCCATGCGGTCCTTCTATGGGGCCAAATGGGGCCAGGTTGGGGCCGCACGACCTGGTTGCCGTCTGGCGGAAGGTCAACCAGCGAGTCAGACGCACGGCAATGCTGTCGAATTGCCCGTCGGCGCAGGTGTCGGCGGTCACCGTGATTCCCGCATGGCCCATCGCCCTGCAGCAACGGTTTGAGGTCGGCGCTGGCCCTGCCTGAAAGCGATGTGTGGGGACCCCATTGGTGTGGTGGATGCCAACGTGAGCGTCCGGCACCGATACACCGCGCCCGTTTGCCGCGACGGCGTGCCTCTGCGGGCTGCTGCTGCTCCTCGTCGCCTCCGCCGCGCGGCGCCGCCGCGAGAACTCGTTCAAGCCACGCTATGGCGCAGATCCAGACTGGGCAGAATTGTGCTCGGTTGAATCGTGCCGAGATTCAGGCTGAGCCGAGATCCGGCCAGTGCCAGGGAATTACGTGACGGACAACGGCTCAAACCTGGAATAGGCGTTGGTCATCCGTTGTGGAGCTGTTTTTCATGGATAACAGCGGTATTCCATGATCCATATCTAACTGGACTTGCCGGATTAATCGCTCACTCACCCGGCAGAATGGTGACATGACTACTCCGCAGGTGTGGGTGTCGACCACTTTCGCGCGAATCGAGTATGACGGCCAATCCCCAGGCGAACACTGGGAACTCGTCGGCACGATCAACACCAATCAGGAGCGCGACTTCTACACGTACATCCAAATTCTCCTCGGGCTCAGGCAAACCACTCGCGGACGGCCCGAGTTTTACCTGGACGGAGATCCGGTCAGCAGTTGGGTTCAAGCCACGCATCGAATGCCCTTCTGGGTCGCAATCGACCCTTGGGGCGAAATGCGCCCACATATCCACGGCGCTCGACCCACCTACTTCGTGAGCACCGGGCAAGCTGTTGTCACACAATTGACTCGGCGGGCACCTGAACCCCATCCCGGCCTCGCCGTCAAACCGGTCAAGGTTCCGATTCGCTTGAAGCGAACGAACGGCGAAGTCTTCGCAAAATGGGAGAAGACGGACGCCTGACCGGCGCCCACGACAGACCGCCAGCGCGCAGAGAATCGCGAGGAACTCTTGACGTTTTCGATGCTATAGCTCGGTGGGCGTTTACCCGAATCGGCTTGCTCTGTCGGCTCGGGTGGGATGGTAACCGCCACCGGTCCATTCGCCTGTGGCAAGCCAGATTTCATAGTGGAGTAGCCATTCGGCTGTCCATGGCACGATAGTGGTAGCGAGGAGCATGCCGTGCTGCCATTCGCCAGGAAAGTAGAGGCAGAGTTCGTTGCCCGAATAGACGTGGGGCAGGTGGGTCGCGCCGGGATGGAGTGCGAGAGTCGGTTCTACGATATGGACGTGGGGCGGTGTCCAGTGCGTGTATTGCATTCGTGCACTGTAGGTTTGGCTCGCCGGGGTGGGCTGGATCGGCACGATGCAGTCGAGTTGACCGCGCTTGATCCGTCCGCGGGCGTCGGGGATTGCTAATCGTACAGCGACGAGGTGTTGCGCCAGGTTAATGGCTCGGGTCGGGGTGCTGGCCATAGAAGTTGTGGGGAGGGACGGCGATCCCCGTCGCACTGGGTGCCAGCAGTCCGGTGGTGCCGAGGCGGAGTGATCGGTTTGTGGTGTGGCCGCGCATCCGCTGGCCGTATTTCAGGGTCGACTGCCGTATGGGCTCAGCGCCGAAGCTCTGCGCGAGCTGGGAGGCGACGGTCTGCAATCCCTTGCCCCGCAGGCTCAGTGCGTCGTCCAGGGTGTCGGCGAGGTCGCGTTGCCAGGCGTAATACGCCTTTCGGCGTTCCGGGTACTCCTTCCATTTGTCGACGAAGTTTTCTTCCTCGTGGGCGGGGTTGGCGACCCAGTTGACGCCGTTGCGGTCCTCGATGTAGCGGTTCATGCCGGCCAGCGCGTTACGTGTGGCAGTGAATAGGTCCGTTTCCCCGCGGTAGGCCTTGGCGGCCAGTGTAGTGATGAGGATCGAGGGAGGACGGTTGTCGGGATCGTCGGCAAAGTAGAGCATGCAGTGCCACTTGAGGACCTGTACGACGCGCTGCAAGGTGGTGCGGAATTCCCAGATGGGGACGTCCTCCACGTCGACGCCGCGTTGGGCTGCTGCGGTGATCACCTTGTTCTGCAGCTCCTGTGACCGTCTCCGGAACCAGTTGGCGTAGCCGATCGGGTCGCTGTGCTGCCAGTGGAACAGCTCTTTGTCGGTCAGCAGGATGCCGGTGGGCAGGTACTCGAGATCGGGGATTGCGGGCAGGACGTCGAGGTGGAACCCGTTGACGGGGTCATCGAGTGTCCAGCAGCGCCGTCGGGATTCGCAGGTCTTCAGCCCGCCAGGGTGCCCGTTGCGTTCTTTCCAGTCCAGGTAGCTGTGTAGGAGGTCGCCGACGTCTTGTTTGAGGCGCGCCTGGGTGGTGGCTTCCTTCGCGAGGAGCATCAAGAAGACCAGGTCGATGTCGAAGTCGCCGGTGAGGCTGTGCGGCCGCACGACTGTGCCGAGGCGGAATGAGCCTTGCGGGTATACCCGGCAGCGGTGTTCGCCATGCTCGGCCAGCCAGTTCCCGACCTCTTCATAGCTGGCGATGGCGAGGGCCTGGAGATGCGGTGGTATGTCGAGGGTTTCGACGGCGCCGCTGAGCAGCATCGACAGCATCTGTTCCATGGTGTCCATGTTTATTTCTCCTTGGGGGAGTGGTACGGGATGTATTGGGGGGCTGCGTGGTCGGCGAAGGTTCGGGTGAATTCCGGTGATGTGAGGCGGCTTTCGTGTCCGGCTCGGCCAATTAGGCCGTCCGCGTCGACCGAATCGAGCTTGACGAGCCCGGTCGGCACGGTGGAGTTGACCCGCAGTACATGATCCTGTCCCAGGAAGTGGCGGATCTGCTTGGTGGCGCAGTCGCTTTGGGCACGCATGAGTACATCGACGGCGTCGAGGGCCCACGGGATGAGTCCGCCTCGGTCGAGCCGCCGGCTGCGGTGGGGCAGGTCGGTCGTCGTGCCCACGCTGAAGATGCGCACAGCCTCAAGGGGTAAGCCGAGCGGGCCAATGGCCTCAGTGAGAGCCACCATGGATGGGTTATTCGCCCAGATACCGCCGTCGATCAGCCGCGCGCCGGCGAGCGCCTTGCCGGGGAAGTACGTAGGGGCAGCCGTGGTGGCCATGGCGACATCGACGGCCTTCTCACGCCAGTCGCGGACCAGCGTTGTCAAATGTGGCGTGCGGAACAGATGGACGTCATCGACACCGATGTCGTACGAAGTGATGAGCAATCGCTTCGTGCTGTGCCCGAACAGGCGATCGCCGAGAACCTCTCCAAGGGCGGCGCGCAGCGGCGCGGCGGAGTATTTCGTGCGCGAAATCCGTCTCAGCGACCGCAGCCGGGTCCGGTCCCGGAAGATCCGTGGACCATGTGCGACGTAGAACTCCAGGATGTCGCGCGGTGTCATACCCAGGCCCAAGCCCAGCGCGATGATGCCACCCGTGGAGGTTCCGGCGATCAGATCGAAGTGGTCAACGATGCGGATCCCGAGGTCCTCTTCAAGGCGCGCCAGCACCGCGGCCGTGTACATGCCGCGCAGGCCTCCACCATCCAGCGACAGGATCTGGAAGCGGCCAGGGGTCATCGGGGGGTCAGGCATCGGTGTCGTCAATGCTGCCTCCCCAGGGCGCTTGGTATATCCTGCACTTAATTTTAGCACATATTATTCTGTATCGAGTTCTGAGGGCGAATCCGCGAATCGCGACGAACCTGCAGCTAGGATGTACTCATGCGAGGCTCAGTAGCCTTCACGCAGTGAAGTGCAGGACTAATGGATGCATCGACGTTCGAACCGATCCGGCTCCGCGTCGGCCGCGAGCTGATCGGACTCAGTCAGAACCAGTTAGCTACCAAGGTCGGCTTGTCCCCGGCGGCGATTAGCCAGTTCGAGAGTGGGGCAACTCGGCCCAGCCCGGAAACCCTTGGTGCACTGGGTGCCGCCTTGGCCGTGCCGGTGGGATTCTTCGCTCGCCCTCTCGCCGAAACACACGAAGGCTTTTTCAGGGCGCTACGCCGTACCAACGTGACGGATCGTCGCCGGGCACGTGCTGTCGCCCATGTCGCGCATGATCTGGCCACCGCCGCGGCAGCAGCCGGCAGATTTCCATCGCTCGACGTTCCCAAGCTTCGGGTAACGGCCCTAGATGCTCCGATCGAGGACATTGAAGCCATCGCGCACCGCGTTCGCATTTCATGGGATCTGCCACGCGGTCCCATTGATGACGTGGTGCGACTTCTGGAAGCGCATGGCATCGTCGTCACACGGCTTCCGCTCGACAGCGCCGACGTCGATGCATTTTCGCTGCCTTTTCCCGATCATCCGGTGGTGGTGCTGGGTAGCGACAAGGCTGATCGGGCGCGATCCCGTTTTGATGGCTCCCACGAGCTTGGCCACCTCGTCATGCACGGTGAACAGATCTGGGGCATGAAGCAAGTCGAGACCCAGGCACATCAGTTCGCCGCGGCTTTTCTGATGCCCGCCAATGAGATTCGCGATCAACTACCAACAACCGTCGATTGGCCACGACTGTTCGCTCTCAAGCAGTGCTGGCAGGTGTCCCTCGCAGCACTGCTGATGCGAGCGCGCACTCTTGGCCGTATGAATGAGCGCACCTACTTGACTGCCGTCAAAACGGTGTCAGCTCGGGGCTGGCGTCGCCTCGAACCGGTACCACTCGGCGCCCCGGAACGTCCCGATTTGCTCACGAGTTTTCTTTCCACAGCCGAGGGCCGGAGAATCCGCAACGACCTTCCCGGCCGCGTGGTTGACAGCATTGCGATCGCTAACAATGTTGCCTAGCAATGAAAACGGCTCGGTAGTGGGAGAGTTTGCTTGCAAGCCCCGCAGTGAATGGGCGATGCCGGAAGCGGTAGCTCGTGATCGAATAACAATAGGATATCTATCTAATTTCGCGAAACATGATGCCACACAGCAGGATTGACCGTACATAAGCGTCACAGTGACGTATCGACTGCCTACCGGGCCCTCCGGAGCATCGCAGTTGATTCTTGTCACCGGTCGGCCCGTGCATCTTCGTGGGCATTGGCTGCGCGGAGCGCCTCAAGATACTGCGCGGGTGAACGCCAAGGATTGTTGGACTCGGCCAGCGCCTGATGTATCGAGGGGTCCGGGGTGGACGCGGAGTGGGATAGGTCAGGCATCAAACGCTAGAAGGCCAAGCGGCACAGCGGCTTTCTACTCACATTGGCGCGAGTGCTAGCCGCCTACGGCGTCGGCAGACCGGCAAGCCAGTCCATCAGATCCCCTGGGCGCCGAGGAAGGAAAGTCTCGAAGAACTTGAGCTCGCGGCTGCTCACCAGCTGGTTTCGGGCGGCCTTATCGATGAAGGCCGCATCGCAATAGGGCATCGCGATCGCGAGGGCGTCGATGTCCTGAAGGTCGTTCGTCGTCCATGCGTGGCGACGATCGCTGTGGTATCGCTCCTTTACCGACGCGGCGACGCGGGTTGAGGGCATCCCGTCGTTGAAATTCCTTATCTTGGCGAGGCATTCAGACTTCGGGGGATCCTGGATCTCGAGAATCTGGGACAGCGCCAGTCCCGTGGCTGTCTGGGCCCGGTCGACCAGGTGTCCGAGCTCGACGTACAGCTCGTTGGCGTTGATCACGTCGCGCAACTTAGTCTGCCGAAGCGCTGGATCCGCATCCAGCTTGCTGACGAGGTCGTTCTCCCGCTTGGCCCGCTGCTTGAGCATGTCGCGCCAGCCGTCGAGGCTGTATCCGGCCCGGAGCAGGGCGGGGTCATCGTGGTCGTCGGGTCCGGTGACCAACTGGCGCATCGCCCACCGATTCAGGCTCGCCATTGGGTCAGCGCCTGTGTCTATACCCATGTCGTGACAGATCTTTTCGGCCCACCACGATGCTTCCTCTGCGGTGGTTCCGTCGAAGACGATGCCGCCCTTCTTGCCGAATGCATGCAGCATGTGCGTTCCGACAAGCGGGATGTGGCCCTGCGGGGCGATCGTCATGGTCGGCAGATCGTTGAGCGCGGCTTCGAACTCGAGCTCCATGATCTGGGGGCGTCCGAGGAGGAAGTTGAACTCGGACAATTCCTCCATCACCGCTACGACGTCCCGGCGCTGCGCGACGCTGGCGATTTTGTAGATCTCCAGGACGTGCGTCGACGACAGCGGGAACATCGCGCGGCCGTCGGCCAGCGCCTGCCGACAGGCCGCGAAGAGGTCCTTGTAGCCGGGTGGAGCGGTCCCCACCGCGACTTTCGCCAGGTTGATGTAGGCGAATGTGTCCAGGTACACGAGAGCTGGCGGCCTGGACGGCAGGGCCAGATCGCTGGGCCAGACGACGCCGGCGCGGACTCCGTAGGCAGTGGGCAACAGCCCCATCCCCTCTTGCGCATGGCTGAACGTCGACAATGATCCTCCGTAAAGGAGGGACGGCGCAAACTATTTTCGCGGTGGTCACCGCGATGTTCTAGAACGGCACCCGCATGATGTCCCGGCGGTCCCGGTTCGTGATCGGCCGCCGCCGACCGCAAGCGGCGGAAGCGGTTTCCCTGGGGCTTCCAGGTGGGTGGAACGCCAACAGCGCCCAGTGGCTGAGGGTCGCGGCCATCAATTCCGCGATCGATGCCCCGCGGTGGCTTGTCCCAGGCGAATCTCCTAGTCAGGTAGCGGTTTTGAGCAGAGGCCACCGACTCGTTGAACTATTGCTGGCCGCAGTGACTGATCTGGCCGGCCACCGCGACTTCCAGGAAACCCCCGCAGGCCGCGAGTTCGGCGATGTTGGTCATCACCGGCTCGAGGCTGCGCGCGGGTACCGACAAGCTGTGTGCCGCGGCGCATTTCGCCCCGCTGATCAGATGTGCTACACCACCGGGAAGGCGTATGCCGGACGAATCCCTGGGACTCCGGCCCATCCTTTGCACTCGATCCAGACCCAGCAGTAGTCGGGCGGTTCAGCCTCGTCGCAGTAGAAGTCGCTGACGATGCCTGCTCTGCACGCACGAAACCGTCGTGGTTGCTCTTCACGACCGTGCCGCAGCTCGGCGCGGCCTCACGGTCAGGGCCGCTCATGCAGAGCATCAAACTTTGGGTTTCCTCAGTGGCGCGCGGTGCGCCCGAATATTTCCGACACCCAACACGCTGACACCGTTAGGCTTAGCGGCTATGCATGATCTCGACGCGATCGATGAGGAACGCCGGCTGTCGAAGGCGTTGCGCTGGTCGGTCCGCGAGCACGGCGGTGAACCTACGAGCGTAAATGGGCTACTCGACGAGCGACTTTCTTGGTCTCGGGGTGCACAGTGACGACGCCACCGGCACCGCAGTCAACACCAGTAGCGTCATCACCGTCGCCGACACGGACGATATGGCCCGGCATCGGGCGCGGGCTAGCCCATGAGGATCTCCCGAAGCATTTGTTCACCGTGGCGGCTATGCACGCCCGACGCGCGCTGGCCGCCGCTGAGGAACCGCTCGATCAGCTCGACCGAGCCGCCTCGATAGGCACCTCCGTTGAACTGTTGGCGAAGGCGGCACTCACACTAATCTCACCGACGCTGATCGCTGAAAAGGATCCCAGGACTCTCCTGATGTACTCGGGCGTGCAGGTGCCGGGTATGTCGGCGCACGAAGCGAAGACGAAACTGGTTGGGGACTGTTTGCTGATCTTGAAGCACTCACATTCAGTGAACTTCAACCCTCAAGCGGACCAAAAGGTGCTCACCGTAAGAAATCTCGCGCTGCATAGCGGTCAGGTCGATAACACGGCGTTCAATGAAGCGCTCACGATCATGACCCGGTTGAACGAGGAAATTCTCGGAGTCATCGCGGCCCATGACGCCACTCTCGACCGAGCCACCTTCTGGGGCGCAGACTTGCTCGCTCAGGTCGACGAGAGACTCAAAGAGGTGCAGCAGGCTAGAATGCTTGCGCTAGAAGAGCTTAAAGCCGCCGCCAGGCGCATCTTCGATCGTCTAACACAGATGGGCTTCAGCGACGACGCACTCCTAGAACTCGCCGACCGAGACCCCGGGATCGACGATCCGGCCATGAGTAGCGCACCAGACTACGATCCTGAGCGACGTGAATGTCCAGCGTGCGGATACAACGGATGGCTCGGCTACGGTGTGACACACCGGGGCACGATGTACACTGAAACTGACGACATCGGTCATGATGCCTGGCACCTCGTCGATGTGACTATCGAGGCCCGCCAATTTGCTTGCGGGGTATGCCGTTTGGCACTACCTGCCGACTTACTCGATCTTGAGGGTATGGACGATGTTCGTGACATCACTCTCGAGGCCACGCAGGAAGAAATCGACGCGCGCGAGCAATACGAAATCGACAGCTATCTCGAGGACGAGTATCGGCGAAGGCAAGAAGAGGGCTGGCACGGTTGAAGCACCAGACCGCGACAACCTCGAACTAAGGCCGTCCGCGTTGCCTGGGCGATGAGGTGTGAATCATGGCGAACTTTAAGATGACGAATGAGCGCCTGTTAGTCGACGAACTCAATCTGCAGCTTCAGTACGACAAACCGATCACAAGCACGGGTGCCACCATGACGTTGCCGGCCGCATCGGCAGACCTCACCGACTGGATAACCGATAGCCGTCAGTTCGTATCACAGCAGTATGCCGACTGGAAACAGGTGATGGCTGACTTCAGCGCCAGCGTCAAAGAGACGGGACCAAAGTTGACCAGGCATGTCGAGACGATTACGGCTCAGATCGAACTACTGTTTCCAATGCTCATAACGTCGACTCCTCCCGCAACGCCAGCATCGCCCATCGCGACCTTCCTACGAAAGCTACTACCGCACAACGTCTCTGATGGCATCGCTCAATCGGTCACTTCACGCCTGGAGAAGTTGATCCCCCATCCGCCTACGACAAAAGTAGAAGTTCACTTTACTCTCGACGTCAATGTGCGCGAAGCTATCCGTCTAGGCCTCGAACAGCTCAGCGTCGAATTAGCCTCCCATGGAGCTATTCTCGCTGCATGGCACGACCTTTGGACGTCCGCTGACAATGTGAAGCGTCCCGTGGACCAGATAGCATTCCGCCGGGACACGCTTGCCGCAATTGCCCAGCGCAGAAACCTAGATGTATTTGGGCCGTTCGGCCTATTCGCAGACTTGCGCGGCCTCGTTGGGAACTCCTTCGACAGGGTCCAGGAGGAGCTCGACACGGAGGCTGGGGTCCAGCATGCTCCGACACTCACCAAAGACAAAAGCAAGGAACCGCTTTGGCGACGATTGCAGCTTTGTGGCAACGTTCTCACTCGCGAGCCTGAACGCGCCGACTGCATCGTCTGGTTACGACTCGAACCTGCGACGTTGCCGCAGAATGAGGTTAGCCATGGCCAAGTCACGTTCTACAACGCTGCATTTCTAACTTCTGCGATCGGAGATCCGTCAACGGCTGGCAATTTCAAGGTCTCGCCGGTGGAGCTGCTCAACCTCCCCCCAGCCGAGGCGGCCCCATTGCGCAAAGGCGACCAGGCCTGGGAGTCAGACTGGCGCCAGGCGTATGCGCGAGTCGTATTGCCTAACATTGAGATCCACGCAGCAGAATCCCGAGCCAGGTCGCTCGTTGAGGCGCTCAAGGTGGCAAACCGAACCGAGAAGGGCTCTTGGCAGACCATGAACGGAGCGATTCTCTTTGTCGGCAGAAGTCCTTCTACCCTCCTTGATTGGGGCCCAAAGGAAGACATTCCGGACATGTACTACCCGGATCACGATCGCTTCGGCTACGACGTCGAGCAGATGGCGCCGAACAAGCGGACGCTTGATGCGGGCTCTCTCCATGATCTTGAGGATGTCATTGCGATGGACAGGACGTTGTCGCTGGCGGTACGCGAAGGTCCTCAGGCTACGGTCATGGCCGCGGTGCGCGCTATTGAGCACATGAACACCTGGACAACCGGTGGGAAGACGTACTGGTCCGACTTCGTGTCTGACTACTTCAAGAAGGCCCAAAGTCGCAGTCGTGTAATTCATTTCATAAATAACTTCTCAATACTCGCAATCAAGTGGTGCGTGAATGACATCAAGCCAGATGCTGCCCTGAGGCAGCGCATCAACCAAATTCGTTCCGCGATAGAGAGTTCTATGGGACCGCACACGGCATACGACCGCGTCGCGGCGGCTGGCCATGTCGTCGAACTGCACAAGATCTATGCCGACGCCGACCACAGGCTAGCGAGAGGACTGGGAGAGCTCGAAAGCATACTGGAAACTCCGACTTCGATGTCCAGGCACCTAGATGCAGAAGGCGAGACGTTCGACCGCCAGCTGCGTCGACTGAAGCGGTTGCGCAACTGTGCGATTCACGGAGGGCCTGTCTCAGAAGCCGGTTGCCAATCGGTATCGATTTTTGCGCAGACGCTGGCGTACCGGTGCCTCAATGAGGCGTTGAAAGCACTGTTAATGGGTGCGACGATACCGACGCACATGGAAGACTACCGCGAGGATAGCCTGGCTCGGTACGACCGGATTCAACGCAACGGTGTCATCAACGACTTCTTCTTGAGCCAACCCGCCTCACCCTCCGGGAAAACGGCAGCCTTGAATCACGCTACACCCCTGCGCATCTTACGCAGCACCGTTTTCGGAGTCACCGTTTTCAGAGTGACCGGCGCGCCTGCCCTACGTAGCCCCTTCGTGATCGATGCGTACTCCCGCTCCCGTGCCGAATAGTGTTCGGGTGACTCGAATTCCACACCGCCGCGGACCGGCATTCCTGGCCAAGTTCTCGTGTCTAATCGCGCTGCTGACTGCCGCGGCTGCGGCATGGAAGTAGACGTTGGGGATGTTGGTGCCCCAGCAGGCGGCGCTCGACGCGGACGAAGCGGAGAAGGCGGCTGCCGCGGTGCGCGCCGACCAACAACACGAATGGGTGCGAGCACGCGACGAGCGTGGCTGTACGGCGAATACCCTCCCGCGACGTAGGCTCGGACTCTGTGCTTGATCCCAGTAGCGGCACGTCCGTCGCCGCGCTCATCGTCTCGATTTGCAGCGCAGCAGTCGCGCTCCTCGGTTTCCTGGCCAATCTCGCACTCTACAAGCTCTCCGGAGCGCGGCTCAAGGTCCAGCTGGTGTTCTGCTACGCCGATGAGGGCGGGCGACAAACGTGGAGCACAATGGCACGTGGACGGCCCGCCTTCACAGACATCGCCCGATCCGGGATGGACCGCATGTCTTCGTTCGGCATCGAGTATGGCCGAATAAGAGTCACCAACGTTGGCCGCACAGCGGTCTCGGTCGAGAACATCTCCTACGAGGTCCGGCGCCGCTATCGCTGGACCCCAAGGCGACGGCGCTCAACACTCCAGCCCTGGCAGTTTCTTCAGAAAGAAACCGATCCGAAGGATCTGAAGCTCGACCTGTCGAACCCCATCCGCCTCGAGCCCGGCGGCCATGTCACTGCGGAGCTCTACCTGTGGCCAACTCTCGCCGCCCACAACCACGGCACCGGCGCCATCTCCGTGCGCGGATCAGCCCACGCGGTAGGCCGCAAATGGGCCACACGATCGAAGCGGCGTTCGGCCTGGAAGATCCCCGCCGGCTCCTCCACCTACTTCACCGACGTCGACGTCACGCCTGAACTCAGAGCATTCCGCGAACTCTGGTTCCACAGACACCGCGCACGAATTAGTGCCTCATGGGCGCTGATGATGTACCGCGAGATCAACAAGCGCCTCGCCGAAGGAGCGACCGGCGAAGAAATCCACGAATACCTCGATGAGGGAATGAGGGGCCTCGACGACGACAGCAAGTTCATGGGCAACGTCATGGTGGCCTTCAATGTGTATCGCGAGTACCACACGGAGACGCCGCCACCGGCGCTCGGCCGCCTACAGCGAGCACTGTACGGCCAGACAGGCATACCACCCTGGCGGAAATCATCTCTGCAACGTTGATAGCGGCTCGAAAGACCGCCTACGCTCGAACCCGTGCCCGCACCTGACATTTTCAACTTCGACGACAGCAACCTCGCTACCTACGACCCGAAGAAAATCAACAGGGTCCTCAGCGAGCAGCCCGCGCTGTACATCAACCATCTGCGCATAGCGCGCAGCATCGCAGGATGGGCCGACCGGCTCGACGCGGACGCGACAACCTCAGGTGCAGAGTTCCAGAGAGGCTACGCCAAGGCGCTCCGCGAAATCGCCGCGCATCTGCGCCAGGCGGACTACGTCGAGGGCGGCCCGATGATCGTCGAGCACTAGCGCAGCTTGAAATCCCCGTCTGCTGGAAGTGTACGGAACGGCGGCGCCCAAAAACGAAGGCGTTTTGCAGGCACGGTAAGGCGTCACTGATAAGGGACCGGGAACCGGTGCGGCTTGTAGATGCTGTGGTCGACCCGCTGTCATTTCCCGGACTGGCTCCTTCGCAGCAGCTCCGCGAGGGTAGCGACATCGACGGCTGAGAGGCCCACCGGCATCACCTGCCCCGGACGACGAGATGCCGCCGGGTTTATGAGTACCTTCCCGCTCGAGGCCCAACGCTGTATAGAAAAATGGCCGCCGCGACGGCTGGGCTGGCATGATCACCGAACTTGTCGGTGTCGGCGAATAGTGTTGCCGACATGTGGGATGACCGCACCATCGGCTGCGACCTTGCCCTACGGCGCGAAATCCGCCAAATCAGGATCGCCCGGGTGTCGGGGTGACGCTCATCCAGACCCTGATCACCGACGACCTGATCATCCAGGTCGCTGATCGTCGGTTAACGAATGCCGCCACTGGCATGCTGGTCGATGACCAGTACACGAAGCTCGTCTGCTGGAACTTCAACTTCTCGATCGGCTTCACCGGCCTTGCCCGGATTGATCGCGCGCAGAGGAGGTCGACGTCGGAATGGATTGCCGAAACGATTTGTGATTACGGCCTATTCGAAGATGGAGTTGCGGCGCTAGCCCGCGTCGCTTCGGAACGGGTCGGCAAGCTGCCCAAGGCATGGCCCGATAAGCGGCTCGGCATCCTGGTCGCGGGTTTCGACGGCCGCACCGACCCGTTGGTCGCCGAGATCGCCAACTTTGAGGCTGGCGGCCCCATGCCCGGGGACCCCACGAATTTCACCGTCAAGCGAGTTAGCAGGCTACAGGGGAGGGCTGTGGGTTACCGGATCACCGGAGCTGGATTAACCGAGAAGTGGCAGCATCAGATGCTGATCCAACGTGTACCGCGCGCGCTTCGGAAGCCGAAACCCGAAGGTGTGACCTACGCGGTTAAGCTGATGGTCGCGGTGCAGCGCAGCATCGCCAAGACAAACTCCAGGGTTGGTACCGACGCGATGGCCGTCACGATTCCCCGCACAACCTTCGGTGAGCGGATCTTGGCGCACCTCAACGGCGGCAGGATCATGACGAAAGTCGATAGCAACATCATTGGCGGGACTGGGGGACCTGAGTTCACCTACTTCGATACCGAGGGCTTCGACTACCGCCAATTCGGCCCCCACACCGCGGGAAACGGGATGGCTGTCGCCGACCTCATGAGCACGGCGGATCCCGACAACCCCGACTACCAGTCAGTCAGCATCCGAATCCTCAAGTGGCCGAAGCCTCCTGCGCAATCGGGAGCCCGCACACAGCCTGGGTAAATTGACGGCAGTCGTAGTTCGGTAGTGCTTTCGCTCGCGTTGGCCACGATCCGCAGGTCCGTATCCGACACGCCGACGTACGGTGCAGAGGCCAATCGCGGTGAGCGCTCTACGCGACTGTGAGTCAGGTGCTGTTCGCGACTTTCGCAACTTTGCCCCGACCTTGTACCGTTCCTGGGACGACACTTTGATCAGCGGGTCAGCGCAGCAGGCGCTGAGTGAATGCCGCGATCGCGAGCTGACCGTCGGTCGCCACGGTCTCAGCGTCTTCGTCGGGGTGGTTCTCGATGAACTGCTTGACGTACGCGAGAGAGCCCTGGGCGGACGAATCGGCGAAATTCGCTTGCAGGTCTAGCAATTGGGTGCGCACCTCTCCTGTCGGCAGACCAAAAACCTCCAAGACGCGTTCAGCCGCTGCGGTAGCGTCCCCGTGGTTGTTGTGCAATAACACGAATGCGATGTCGTACCAGTCCTTTTCTTTGCGGCGGCCGTGAGCCGCAGCCACCTTCGCGAGGAGGAAACCGGCCAATCCGGTGACCTTGATTTCAGCCTCGCGCCGCGTCCCGTGGTCGATTGCCTGGATCTTCTGAATCACGACGTCTCTTGCGGCGTATCCAGTTCCGCGCAGGTTCGCTGCCCCGAGCTGTTTGCAGCCGGTGAACTCGACAGTCGCGTTGTTCGGCTCATCGTCGAGATCAGCCAGCAGCTCGAACTTGATCGTAGCGCGCACGCCCTCGGGGTCGTTTAGCTCCCATCGCCACACCCGTTCGTCATCAGGCTCAAACCCCGCATTGAGCAACGCCTCTTCCAAGCGCGCCGCTTGAACTGAGCCACCGGCAATTTCCAGGTTGACCTGAACGTCGACATCGGACGTCCCCGCGTGACGCTTCGACGAGTTCGAGCACAGCAGGGCGGGCACCAATCCCCCGAGAAGCACGAATTCTGGGCGTCCCCCGTAGTGATGCACCACGCGCACCAGTGCGAGTTCAGCTGCTCGCCTGGCCGCGGCGGTCCGAACCTGTCCTACGTCGGCATTCATAGTGTCGTCATCTCCTCACGCAAGTGCTCGGCCGCGTCTTCGCCGCGCACCCCACTGATTCGGAGGTCGGCGTACGCGCGAGGCCACAGCACCGAGCGAAAGCCGTCGGCGATCGTCTCGGTGAGTTTCGCACCGGCCGGTGTGGGGAACGGGCGCAGCACCAGGCGGCCACCATCCATCTCTTGGAGGCCAGCGGCCGACGCGGCTCGGCGAACATCACTCCACGTCTTGCCCGCCACATAGATCTCCAAGGGCGCTACCTCGGTCTGCATCGGCGCAAGTATGCTCGCCGAAAGTGCGCTTGTGGCAGCCCAATCTATATCAGCAGCTTCCAAGAGCTGACCGGTCTGGATCGCCCCGGCGGCGGGATCTCGCCACAGCACACCGACGCGGATGGAAATCGCGGAGCGCAGCCGCTCGGCCGCCGTCGCGTAAGCGTCGAGAAACTCGTCGCGATCCGCGACGCGCCGCGCCGCACTGGGACCACGCGCAGCCGAGCTGACCAGATGCCCGTCCTTCTCGAGGAATTTCAGCGCAGTCACCGCGCTGCCCATTGATATCCCGGTGGCGTCTATAACCGAGTTCGCGGTCGGGCTTGCCTGTCCCGAGAGGATGGCCTCGCAAACGGCGAGCGTGGCTGGCCTCCACCCGATGCGCGAGTCCAGGGGCACCGGGGGCTTGCCCTTTGTGTCGATGATGATCGTCGTCCCCGAGGAATCCCTGATGACGATGTCAGCTGCACCGGATTCATCGACCCAGCCGATGCCGGCTTTCATGGCGACAGCGCGCGCTCCCGGTGACATCCGCGGCGCGGCGATCACGTCCGGCCTGGGCTTATCGTGCAGGGCCGCTTCGACCTGCTGCGGCCAGCCGACCGTTAGCCAGCGGACCCGAAGATCCTTATTGTCCAGCGTCACGATCAGATCCCGGTTCGGACCTTCAGCGCTACGCGCGCGCAGCGCGGTATGAAGCACGCCTTCCAGCGCGCTGACCGCCCTGTCCTGGTGCGCCATGACTACCACCATACCTCAATAAAAGCCAGTACCTCACTGATATAGTGATGTACGTTAGGCCGTTGAGGTACACGCTAGGGTCAGACCCATCTAAAGGCGTAAACACGTTCGCCAACCATGAGCGACGGGCGTCCGGGCTTAGTCGGGAAGCTGGTTCCATGGGGCCAAGATGGGGCCAGCGAGCCAGACCGACTGATCTGACACGTCCGAATACCGGTCGCACATCCGGTCTGACCGGCTGAAACACATCGGTGTAGGCCGCACCACCGCCTGAAAAGCGGAAGGTCGGCGGTTCGATCCCGCCCCTGGCCACCGCGAGAACGACCCGCTCGCGCGGGGCACGGGTCGGCCTCCGGTGCAGGTGGCGCAGGGGCCTTACACAACCGGAGCCGGCCGGGCCCGGTTCGCCGCCGGCAACCACCGTCGCGCCCAGTCCGGTCACGGTCACCGAGGTGTGCGGCGCGGCCGCGCCGGCTCATGCAGCCACGGAGTGTGGTATCGACGGTGGACCCCTCCCCGGAAGCCTGTGGCGCCTGTCGCATGTGCTCCGGCTCGCGGGCGCCCTGCGCGGTCAACGGATGCGGCTCCGCCGGAACCGAAATCGACCGAATTCAAACCGGTTTCAGCGAGGGAAGCAGCCGGCGCACACCTCGGGATTGATCCATGGGTATATCGTGAGACCGTGATCTGCATGGGCGACGATCCCCGTGTCGCGGGGTACGGGGCAACGGCCGGATTCGCCGTACTCTGGGCGCGAAAAGCGTTGGGCTCGGCTCCGGTGCACCGCGCCGCGGTGACCACGGCGGAGTTGGGTCTGTGCCCGACTTGGGCCTGCCGACGTGACGGCCGTGGCCCGCGAACGGACCCGGGAGCGCGGCCGGCTCGGCCATATGTGTCACTGTCGGGATGAGCGAGCTTGACGATGCTGCGCGTAAAGCATTGCTGCGCAGGGGGTTCGCTCTGGAATATGCCACGCTGGCCTGGAATGTGGTCGGTGCCTTAGTTCTGGCGGTGGCGGCCGTCAAGGCCGGATCGGTGGCCCTGGCCGGATTCGGTCTGGACTCGCTGATCGAGATCGGCGCCTCATTGGTGGTGGTCTGGGAGTTGTCCGGAACCGGCGAGGCGCGTCAGCGGTTTGCCCTGCGGCTCATCGGTGTCGGCTTTGCGGCTCTGGCGGTCTATTTGCTGGTGCAGTCGACGGTTGTGTTCGTCAACGGTTTTCACCCCCGTTACTCGCCGCTGGGTATCGCCTGGACGGCTGTCACCGCGGCGGCGATGTTCGCATTGGCGGCAGGTAAGGCCAAAGCCGGTGCCGCACTCGGCAATCCCGTGCTCGCCACGGAAGGCCGGGTCACCCTCATCGACGGTCTGTTGTCGGCAGCCGTCCTGCTCGGGCTACTGCTCAATGCCCTCGCCGGCTGGTGGTGGGCCGACCCTCTCGCCGGCTACGTCCTGGTCTTCTACGCGCTGCGCGAGGTCAAGGATATCTTCTTCACGCACAGCGCCGCGGCGTGAGGACGAAGTCGTCCGGGGTTCTCGGTGCGGCTGATGGTGTTGGCCATGCCGCTCGGCGTCATGGCGGTGCGCCTCCGCGGGATTGGCGTCACCGGCGGGATAGGCGTGGATCATCGCGGTGGTCAGCTTGGGGACCGCGTACATGAGATCGTGCTCGGCGTCGTGGGCGATGCGATGCGCCTCGGCCAGACTCAGGGCGGGGTCGATGTCGAGTTCGGCGTCGGCGT
Source organism: Mycobacterium helveticum (assembly GCF_007714205.1). Lineage (GTDB taxonomy): Bacteria > Actinomycetota > Actinomycetes > Mycobacteriales > Mycobacteriaceae > Mycobacterium > Mycobacterium helveticum. The sequence continues at coordinate 21,273 of NZ_VMQU01000002.1, forward strand.
GTAGTCGGTGCCCGATCCAGCGCATCCGCACGCTGCGCACCGAGCGGACCCCGGGCCGGGCGGCCAGGATGGTCTGCGCGGTGTCGATGAGCTCGGGATCGACGCCGTCGAGGAGACGGCGAAACACGTCGCGCACGGCGGTGCGCAGCACGGCCAGAATGGCCACGGTGATCACCAGGCCGATGATCGGGTCGGCCAGCGGAAAGCCGAGGGCGACACCGCACGCGGCGAGAAGCACCGCCAGGGAAGTGAATCCGTCGGTGCGGGCGTGCAGCCCGTCGGCAATCAGGGCGGCCGACCCGATGCGCCGGCCGACCCGGATCCGGTAGAGGGCGACCCATTCGTTGCCGACGAACCCGGCCAGCCCGGCCAGCGCAACCCATCCGACGTTCTCGATCGGCTGGGGATGGACGAGCCGCATGACGGCTTCGTAGCCCGCGATGATCGCCGACATCGTGATCATCGCGACCACGAAGAGGCCGGCCAGGTCCTCCGCCCGGCCGAATCCGTAGGTGTAGCGGCGGGTGGCGGCCTTGGTGCCCAGGGCGAACGCGATCCACAGCGGGACGGCGGTCAGCGCGTCGGAGAAGTTGTGGATCGTGTCGGCGGCAAGGGCGATCGACCCCGAGACGATGACGATGACGATCTGCACCACGGCGGTGACTGCCAGCACCAGCAGACTGGTCTTGACCGCGCGGATCCCGGCCGCGCTGGACTCCAGCGCGCCGTCCAGGCTGTCGGCGGCGTCGTGGGAATGCGGGGCGAAGATCTCCTTGATCGCACCCCTTAATCCCTTCGGATGGTCATGGCCGTGGTCGTGATCGTGGGGATGATCATGACCCGCGCCCACGGCGCCGTGGTGGTGGTCGCTCATCTCGGGTGGGCCTTTCGCGACTGCCGTTCGGCCGCGATGTCGCGCACGGCGGGTTGGCCACGGTGGTGGGAGGGAACGCCGGGGCCGGCGTGTTCGGCGTTGAACACCGCGTCGACGACCAGGCGGCTCACGTGGTCGTTCTCCAGGCTGTAGAAGATCGTGGTGCCCGCCCGGCGGGTGCGCACGAGCCGGGCCATCCGGAGCTTGGCCAGGTGCTGAGACACCGATGGGGCGGGTTTTCCCACCCGTTCGGCCAGGTCGGTGACCGACAGTTCCTCGTCGATCAACGACCACAGCAGCCGAATGCGGGTGGCGTCGGCCAACATCCGGAACACCTCGACGATCAGTCCCACCTGATCCTCGTCCAGCGGCGGCCCCGAACCATTACCTGCATGCATGCGCAGATATTAGCCCATGCGGCCAAGGGTTTGCCAGCGCTTTTTCGGGCGGGGCAACGGCGACTCAGTCCCCCGGAGTGGGGATCCCTGGGGGCGCGGCGATGTCGCCGATCGTGTCGGCGCCGAACAGCGCCTGGCTGAGCACGCGCAACACGTCCCGGTCGGCCGGGGAGTAGTAGACAAAGGTGCCCTCGCGGCGATTTTTGACCAGGCCGGCAAGACGCAGCTTCGCCAGATGCTGGCTGACCACCGCCGGCGCCACCTGCGCCAACTCGGCCAGGCACGCCACCGAGGTCTCACCCTGCAACAACGCCCAGAGCACCTTGATCCGGGTCGGGTCGCTCAACATCCGAAACGCCTCGGCGGCGCGCCCCACCTGCTCCTCGGTCGGCATGGCGAACCCGGAGATCGACGTGTGCACAGCCTGCAGCATACCGCTGACCTCGGTGATCAGTCGGCTGCCTGTACTTGCATGTGCGCATACGCATGATCATGCAGATAAGGTGGTCGGGTGACTGCCGGCATGCCCACCTCCACCTCTGCGCATCCGGACGGCGACGCGCAGGCGCACTCGTGGCGACTGCCGCGGTCCGGCGCATGGTCGCTGCCCGAAGTCCGCTGGGCGCTGGTCGCGACCGGACTGTTCGGCCCCGGCCTGTTGGCACAACTGGTCGGGGGACCGGCCTGGCTGTACTGGGCGCTCTACCTCGCCTGCTACGTCGCCGGGGGATGGGAGCCGGGACTTGCCGGGCTGCAAGCGTTGTGGGACAAGACCCTTGACGTCGACTTGTTGATGGTCGCCGCGGCCATCGGCGCCGCGGCGATCGGTCAGGTTTTCGACGGCGCGCTCCTCATCGTCATCTTCGCCACCTCCGGCGCGCTGGAGGCCGTGGCGACCAAGCGCACCGAGGATTCGGTGCGCGGACTGCTCGACCTGGCACCGGAAACCGCCACGCGTATCACCACGACCGGCGCCGAGGAGGTGGTCGACACCACGACGCTCGACGTCGGCGACATGCTCCTGATCCGCCCCGGGGAACGCGTCGGCGGCGACGGTGTCGTCGTCGACGGCGCCAGCGAGGTCGATCAGGCCACCATCACCGGGGAACCCCTGCCGGTCGACAAAGACAGTGGCGACGAGGTGTTCGCCGGCACCCTCAACGGCACCGGCACGCTGCGGGTGCGGGTGAGCCGCCCGGCCGCCGACACCGTCATCGCGCGGATCGTGGAGATGGTCGCCGAGGCCAGCGCCAGCAAGGCCCGCATGCAGTTGTTCATCGAGAAAGTCGAACAGCGCTACTCGGTGGGTATGGTGGGCGCGACCGTCGCCTTGTTCGCCATCCCGCTGTGCTTCGGCGCCGAGTTGCAGCCGTCGTTGCTTCGCGCGATGACCTTCATGATCGTGGCGTCACCCTGCGCCCTGGTCCTTTCCACCATGCCGCCGCTGCTGGCCGCGATCGCCAACGCCGGCCGGCACGGGGTGTTGATCAAGTCGGCCGTGGTGCTGGAAAAGCTCGCCACCATCACCCGGGTCGCGCTGGACAAGACCGGAACACTGACCGAAGGAGCGCCGCAGCTCACCGGCGTCCGGGTGTTGTCCGCGGCCGGGTTGGGGGAGGGCGCGCTGCTGGCGCTGGCCGCGGCCGCGGAGAATCCCTCCGAGCATCCGCTGGGCCGGGCGATCGTCGCCGCCGCGCGCGACGCCAACCTGCCGCCGCAACCCACAACTGACTTCGCCTCCACGCCCGGGCGCGGGGTTCGCGCCCGGGTGGGCGCCGACGTCGTCGAGGTCGGCAGTCCCACGCTCCTCGACGAACGCGACTGTGCCGGCCGGGCCGCCGTCGCCGAGTTCGAGGACGCGGGCCAGACCGCGGTCGTCGTGCGCATCAACGGCGGTGTCGCCGGGGTGCTCGGGCTCGCCGACCGCCCGCGCGGCGAGGCTGCCCACGCCGCGGCCCGGGTCGCCGCGCTCACCGGCACCGAGCCCGTGCTGCTGACGGGCGACAACCCCCGCGCCGCGGCCCGCCTCGCGGGTGACCTGGGGATCTCCCACGTCCGCGCCGGACTACTTCCGGAAGACAAGGTCGCCGCCGTCCGGGACCTGGAGGCCGGTGGCGCCAAGGTGATGCTCGTCGGCGACGGCGTCAACGACGCCCCGGCCATGGCGGCCGCCCACGTCGGTGTCGCGATGGGGCGTTCCGGCTCGGACCTCGCCCTGGAAACCTCCGACGCGGTGATCACCCGCGACGATCTGGCCACCATTCCCGCCGTCATCGCCCTCGCGCGCCGCGCCCGCCGCGTGGTGGCCGCAAACCTCGTCATCGCCGCGACGTTCATCGCCGTGCTCGTCACCTGGGACCTCGCGGGGCACCTGCCGCTGCCGCTGGGCGTGGCCGGTCACGAGGGCTCCACCGTCTTGGTCGGCCTCAACGGCCTGCGGCTGCTGCGCAACGGCACCTGGCCCAGTTTCAACGCCCACGCATAAGTAGGGCCTGCCGAATCGCCCTCCGGGGGCAAGGGCAGCTCCTCGCCCCCTACAAGCTGTCCGGCGTGGCGGTGCTGGTCGTGGCCGCGGTGGTGTTCGCGTTGGTGCACGGGCAGTTCCGGGGTGATTTCACGGCCAAGACGAAGCTGACGATGCTGGCGTCGCGGGCGGGACTGGTGTTCGGCGGTAAGTACGTGTCGTTGACGACGCCGAAAAACCCTATGCCGCAACGGATCACGCCGTCACGGGTGGTCGATGCGCGTGGCGTGACGACCGAGATCAACACGTTGTTCCAGACGAGCACCTCGATCGCGCAGCAACGCTACGTGGACGGCGACCTTGCGGGCGACTGACGAACCATGACAATGGTCGGATGCAGCGGTTCATGGTGGCCGTGGTTGCGGCACTACTGCTCGACCTCTCCCGCGCCGCGAGCGCGACGGCCAGCCCCGTTGTGCCGCCCGTCAGCGACGCGGCGCGCGCGGCGGGGTTCGTCGACGTCCGCAGCGTCGTGCCCGACGCCGTCGTCGACCTGCGCTACGCGACGACGAACAATTTCACCGGCACGCAGTTGTACCCGTCAGACGCCCGCTGCCTGGTGCACCAGTCGATGGCGCCCGGCCTCGGCGCGGCTGCGGCGGCGCTGCGCCCGCAGGGGCACGTGCTGGTGTTCTGGGACTGCTACCGGCCCCACGACGTGCAGGTCAAGATGTTCAACGCGGTGCCCAACCCGGCCTGGGTCGCCCGGCCAGGGCCCTACGCGCACAGCCACGAGTCCGGGCGTTCGGTCGACGTGACGTTCACCAGCGCGGGGCAGCCATGTGCGCCCGACCGTCACGCCGGCGGGGTGTGCCTGGCCGACATGGGCACTGACTTCGACGACTTCACCGCCCGCGCAACCGCATTCGCTACGCAGGGCGTCAGCCCGGAGGCGCAGGCGAACCGCGCCCAGCTGCGCAACGCGATGACCTACGGCGGGCTGAGCGTGTACTCCGGTGAGTGGTGGCATTTCAACGGCCCGGGCGCTGCCGCCGACCGCCCGATCCTCGACGTCCCGGTCGATTAGGGAGCGCACGGTGATCGACGAGCCCCGGGCCAACTACACCCACGGACACCACGAGTCGGTGCTGCGCGGTCATTCGCGGCGCACGGCCGAAGACTCCGCGGCCTACCTGCTGCCGCATCTGCGGCCGGGGCTGTCCGTTTTGGACGTCGGGTGCGGACCCGGGACGATCACCGGCGACCTCGCCGCCCGGGTCGCCCCCGGACCGGTCACCGCCGTCGACCAATTCGGCGCGGTCCTCGACGTGGCCCGCGCCGAGATACAGCGGCGCAACCTGTCCAACGTCTCGTTCGCCACCGCCGACGTCCACCGGCTCGACTTCCCCGACGACACCTTCGACGTCGTCCACGCCCACCAGGTGCTGCAGCACGTCGCCGACCCGGTGCGCGCGCTGCGCGAGATGCGCCGGGTGTGCCGTCCGGGCGGGGTCGTGGCGGCCCGCGACGCCGACTATGCCGGATTCGTCTGGTATCCAAGGCTTCCCGCGCTGGACCTGTGGCTGGATCTGTACCAGAAGGCGGCCCGCGCCAACCGCGGCGAACCCGATGCGGGCCGGCGGCTGCTGTCCTGGGCGCTCGAGGCCGGGTTCGCCGACATCGCGCCCACGGGCAGCCTCTGGTGCTACGCGACGCCCGCGACCCGGCAGTGGTGGGGCGGAATGTGGGCCGACCGAATCCTGCATTCGGGTGTGGCGCGCGAATTGCTGCGGCTGGGCCTGGCCACGCCGGCGCAGCTCGAGGAGATCTCCGCGGCGTGGCGGGCCTGGGCCGCGGCCCCGGACGGCTGGCTGGCGATCCCGCATGGCGAAATCATCTGCCGTGCATAGGCGCTACCCGGGGAAGGGAAATCCGCCGCACAGGGACTCGAACGCGGCGCCGGCCCGCAACACCGTGGCGTCGTCGAATCGCCTGCCCACGATCATCATCCCGACCGGCAGGCCGTCGAGGAGGCCGGCGGGCACCGACAGGGCGGGATGGCCGGTGATGTCCATGGGTGCGGTGTTGACCGCCTTGCCCAGCGCGCGACCGAGCAGTCCGACGTCGTCGGGACCGCCGGCCGGAAGCGGGTCCGCCGTCCCCGCAACGGTGGGCATCACCAGCACGTCGTACTCGTCCAGCGCCGCATCGTAGGCGGCCCGCACGTGCGGAAGCAGGTTGCGCGCCTTGGCGTAGGTTGCGCCGCCGAGGGTGTGCAGTCCGTAATGCCCGCACAGCGCGGTCGCCTTGACGGTGCTGGCCAACGCGTCGGCGTTGGCGACCCGCTGCCGGGCGAAGTGCGCCATGAGCTCCGGGTCGTACAACCCGTCGACGCCGAGCCCGTAGCCGTTGCCGTCGACCATCTGGTAGGTGGCGCCGTCGGTGAAGACGACGTTGAACACGTGCAGCGCCGTCCGGTGCCAGGGCACGCTGATTTCGCCTACCGGACAACCGTATTCGGTGAACCGCCGCGCCGCCGAGCGGACTAGTTCGTCGGCTTCCGGTGACGCCCCGGGCTGCCCGAAACCCTCGCCGACGATGCCGACGCGCAGCCCGGTCACGTCGCCGGTGAGCGCGGCCCGGTAGTCGAACGCGGCCATCGGCTGATGCTGGCGCGGGTCGCGGCCGTCGGGCCCGGCGAGCACCGTGAGCATCAGTGCGGCGTCGGCGACGGTGCGCGTCATGGGTCCGAGATGGTCGATCGTCCGCTCGATCGGAAATGCCCCGGTGTAGGGCACCAGGCCGTGAGTCGGCTTGTGCCCGACGATGCCGCACAACGCGGCCGGGATGCGGATCGACCCACCCTGGTCGCCGCCGAGGGCGAGGTCGACCTCTCCGGCGGCGACCAATGCGCCGCTCCCGCTGGAGGACCCGCCCGTCTCGCGCGCGGTGTCCCAGGGATTGCGCACCGGCCCCGAGGCGGAGGTGAAGCTCGACCCCGAGCAGCACAGGTCCTCGCACACGCTCTTGCCGGCGATGGTCGCCCCGGCGGCGAGCAGGCGCTCGACGACGGTCGCGTCGCGGCCGGGGACGAACCCCTCGACCGCTCGGGACCCGTTCATCATCGGAACGCCGGCGACGGCGATGTTGTCCTTGACCGCGACCGTCCTGCCCGCCAGCGGTCCCGCGGCGCCGGAGCGGATCTCGGTGGTGACATACCAGGCGCCGAGCGGATTTTCCGCCGCCGTCGGGAACCGGTAGCCGCGCTCGGGAGCCTGCGGCCGCGCCAACTCCTCGTACAGCGCATCGACCACGTCATAGGACGTCAGGGTGCGGTCCACGGCCGCCAGGTACCCGCGTCGCGCGCCGGCGTCGAGGTGGAACCCGAAATGCCGAGCCGCGGCGTCGAGGTCGCCGGCCGATGGCCGCGAAACCGTCACGTCGAGCAGCTTAACCCTCAGTCCAGGAAGAGGTCCGGGATCGGCTGGTCTGCACCGCCGTAGCGGGACAGGTCGGTGACCCCGGCCGACCGCGACGCCGCGGCCTCGACCGCGCGCCACGTCCTCGTTCCCGGCGGACGTCGCCGACGGCGGCCAGCGCCTTGCCGCCGGAGATCACGGCGGTTCGTTCGCCGCGCATATCGTTGGGCATGGCGCTCCTTTGGCCTGGTCAGCCCCGCGGTATTGGCATTCTCTTTTTTTGCAAGTACGTTATCAGCCGATGGATAACCAGATTCAGACCCCATCGGGCATTCCGTTGCGGCCCGTGTACGGGCCGGGGGACAGGACCGCCGAACCTGCGCCGCCCGGACAGTTCCCGTTCACGCGGGGCAATTTCGCGTCGGGGTATCGGGGCAAGCTGTGGACGTTTCGTCAGTACTCGGGCTTCGGTACCGCCGAAGAGTCCAACCGCCGCTACCGGTACCTGCTCGAGCAGGGTGGCACCGGCCTGTCGGTGGCGTTGGACCTGCCCACCCAGTGCGGATACGACTCCGATGATCCCGAGTTCGGCGAGGAGGTGGGGCGGGTCGGTGTCGCGGTGGACACCCTGGCCGACTTCGAGATCCTGTTCGATTCCATCCCGCTGGACAAGCTCAGCACGAGCATGACGATCAACGGCACGGCCGCGATCCTGCTGGCGTTCTACGTCGCCGCGGCCGAGAAGAAGGGCATCCCGCGGGTCACGCTGACCGGGACCATCCAGAATGACATCCTCAAGGAGTACGCCTCGCGCGGTACCTGGATCTGGCCGCCGGAGCCCTCGCTGCGGCTGATCGCCGACACGATCGAGTTCTGCGCCGCCGAAGTGCCGCGGTTCAACGCGATTTCGGTGGCCGGGGCCCACTTCCGCGACGCCGGCGCCAACGCGGTGCAGGAGATGGCGTTCACCCTGGCCGACGGCATCACCTATTGCGACACCGTGGTCCAGCGCGGCCGCATGAGTATCGACCAGTTCGCGCCGCAGATCTCGTTCTTCTTCTACACCCACGGCGACTTCTTCGAGGAGATCGCCAAATACCGTGCCGGACGCCGCCGTTGGGCCACCATCGTGCGGGAGCGGTACGGGGCGGACACGGACAAGGCGTCGATGTTCCGGTTCGGCTGCGTGTGCGGCGGCGCGTCGCTGTATGCCCCGCAGGCGCAGAACAACCTGGTGCGGGTGGCCTACGAGGCCATGGCGGCGGTGTTGGGCGGGGTGCAGTCGATGTTCACCGCGGCCTGGGACGAGCCGTTCGCGCTGCCCACCGAGGAATCCACCACCCTGGCGTTGCGCACCCAGCAGATCCTGGCGTATGAAACCGGGGTGGCCAGCGTGGCCGATCCGTTGGGCGGCTCGTACTTCGTCGAGGCCCTCACCGACGCCACCGAGGGCCGCATCGTGGAGATCATGGACGACCTGCAGCGCCACGGCGGCATGGTGGCCGCGATCGAGGACGGCTACCTGCAGGGCCTGATCGCCGACGAAGCCTTCCGCACCCACCAGGACATCGAGGGCGGCACCCGCCCCGTCGTCGGGGTCAACCGGTTCGTCTCCGAGGAACCCGAACCCGACGTGGTCACCTACGAGCTGGACGCCGAGGGGCGCGACCTGCAGCTCAAGCGGCTCTCCAAGGTGAAGGCCGAACGCGACTCGGCGGCAGCGCAGTCGGCGCTGGCAGAACTGTCACGCGCCGCCGAGGGCACCGACAACCTGATGCACAAGCTGATCGACTGCGCCAACGCCTACTGCACGGTCGGTGAGATGGTCTCCGCGCTCAAAGCGGTGTGGGGCGAGTTCGCACAGCCGGTGGTGTTCTAGATGGCCGTGCGCATCCTGGTGGCCAAGCCCGGCCTGGACGGACACGACCGCGGCGCCAAGATCGTCGCGCGCACCCTGCGCGACGCCGGCTTCGAGGTCATCTACACCGGTATCCGGCAACGCATCGAAGACATCGCCTCGATCGCGGTCCAGGAAGACGTCGCCGTCGTGGGCCTGAGCATCCTGTCCGGTGCCCACCTGGCGCTGACCACCCGCACCGTCGAGGCCCTGCGTGCCGCCGACGCCGCCGACATCGCCGTCGTCGTCGGGGGCACGATCCCGCACGCCGACGTGCCCAAACTGCTGTCCGCGGGCGCCGCCGCGGTGTTCCCCACCGGGACACCGCTGGACGCGCTGGTGCGCGACATCCGGGCCCTGACCGGACCCCCCCAACCCGCATCGGAGGAATCGTGCGCGTCGGAGTGATGATCGGTGCCGAGCGCGGCGACATGGCCCGCAAGGTGCACAAGCTGGTCTCCGATATCGAATGGGCCGAGTCCGCGGGTCTGGACACCGCGTGGATGCCGCAGGTTCCCGACGACTTCGACTGCCTGGCCATGGTGTCGCTGATGGCCGCGCACAGCTCGCGCATCGAGTTGGGTACCGCGGTGGTGCCGCTGCAGGCTCAGCATCCGATCGCGCTGGCCCGCCAGGCGCTCTCGACGCATGCGGTGGCCGGTGGTCGGCTGGCGCTGGGGGTCGGACCGTCGCACCACTGGATCGTCCGCGACATGCTCGGCCTGCCGTATGAGAAGCCGGCCGCCTACACCCGTGACTACCTGCGGGTGCTGGGCGCCGCCATCGCCGGGCCGGGACCGGTTGACGTCGAGAACGATTCGTTCACCGTGCACAACCCGCTGGCGATCGGAGCCGACACCCCGATGCCGGTCCTGGTCGCCGCGCTCGGACCGGTGATGCTGCAGATCGCCGGCGAACTTGCCGACGGCACCGTGCTGTGGATGGCCGACGAACGCGCGATCGGTGAGCACATCGCGCCGAAGATCGCCAAGGCCGCCGCGGACGCGGGCCGCCCCGCGCCGCGGATCGTCGCGGGCATCCCGGTATGCCTTTGTGCGCCCGCGCAAGTCGGCGAGGCCAGGGAGCGGGCCAACCGCATCCTGGGCGAGGCCGAGGTGTCACCCAACTACCAGCGCCTGCTCGATCGCGGCGACGCCCGCGATGTCGGCGACCTGTGCGCGGCCGGCGACTCCGAACAGATCCTGCGGCGATTCCGCTCATTCGCCGACGCCGGTGTGACCGACCTGTCGGTGCGCCTGTTGCCGATCGGCGCCGACCGCGACGAACTGGTCGCCTCCAAACGGCGCACCCGCGAGATGATCGCCGCTCTCGCAACGGAGCTGCGGTGACGCGGGACGGTTCCCAGGGCCCGCTTATGGGGGTTCGCATCCTCGAGGTCGGCACCATGCTGGCCGGCCCGTACGCCACCATGCTGCTCGCCGACCTCGGGGCCGAGGTCACCAAGATCGAGCCCCGCGGCGGCGAGATCTCCCGCGGCGTGGGCCCCAGCTATTTCGCCAGCCTCAACCGCAACAAGTCCAGCATCTGCCTGGACCTGAATTCCGTTGCGGGACAGAACCGGCTGGGCGAGCTGGTGGCCGGCGCCCACGCGCTGCTGGTGAACCTGAAGCCGTCGGCCATTCGCCGGCTGGGGCTCACCTACGAGGCGTTGCGGCGCCACAACGAGCGGATCGTGTGCGTGGCGATCACAGGATTCGGGCTGCACGGCGGCGACGACCCGGCCTTCGACTACGTAGTTCAGGCCTCCACCGGTATCGCCGCCCTGACGGGCGACCCCGACGGGCCTCCGACGCTGCCCGGCTACTCCTCGGCGGACAACTCCACCGGCATGTGTGCGGCGCTGGGCCTGCTGGCCAAGATCGTCTCCGGCACCGGCGGGCAGGTGGACGTGTCGCTGCGCGACGTGATGTTCTCGCAGCTGAACTACCACGCCGCGGCCTACCTCAACAACGGCGTGGAGCCGCGGCGGCGGCCGTACGGGGCGCATTCGTATTACGTTCCTGCGCAACTGTTCCCGACGGCAGAGGGATATCTGGCGCTGTTCGTCACGCACGACGGCTTCTGGAAGTCCTTCGCCGCCGAGGCGGGTATCGGGGGTTTCGAGACGATGGCCGAACGGGTCGAGCGGCGCGACGAGGTGCTCGCCGTCGTCACCGCGATGCTGGCAACCGACACCGCCGTCGGCTGGGAGCGGCGATTGCGTCCCCTCGGGGTGCCGGCGGCGGCCGTCCGGACGTTGCCTGAGGCGCTCGATGCGACCCCGGAAGTGGTCGTGGCCGCGGGCGATTTCCGCCTCGTCGCCGGCCCGATCCACGTGTCCGGTTACGAGCCGCAGTATCGCCCGCCGCCTGTGTTGCCCGAGGGCTGAATCGGCGCCGCCCTCCGTACGGCGCCGCCCGGGCTCAGAACGGCGAGCCCGTGAGGTGCGCCTCGGCGAGCTTGCGGAACGCCGCCACCAACCGGCTGCGGTCCCCGGCGCGCGTGGCGAGCACCACGTGGCAGGGCTCGACGCCCCGCAACGGGACGGTGATGATGTCGGGCCGCAGGGTGTTGACGCGTAAATCGGGCACAACGGCGACCGCCTGCCCGGAGGCGATCAGCTCGAATTTGTCCTCGAGCGCGTGGATGAACGGTCCATCGGGCGCCCGGCGTCCGTCGGGCCGGGGATCGATGCGCCAGAAGGCACTCCACAGCGTGTCGGAGTCGCGAACCCGGGGCATCGGTTCGTCGGCGATGTCGTCGAGGGTGACGAATTCCCGCCCCGCGAGCCGGTGATCGACCGACATGGCCAGCACCCGGGGCTCGTCGTAGAGGATGGTCACGTGCAGCCCGTCGGTAGGGAACGGGAGCCGGGTCACCACCGCGTCCACCCGATGCCCGAGTAACGCGTCCAGGGCCTGGTCCCAATCCAGATGGGACACTTGCACATCGGCGTCGGGGTGTTCGCGGCGCATCTCGCGCACCGCGCGGGTGACGATCATCCCGGTCGTGTAGCCGATCGCGATGCGGCTGGGCTGGGCGGCGGCCCGGGCCTGGGCGGCGGCATGCGTGGCCGAGCGCAGCAAGGCCTTGGCCCGCGGCAGGAACACCTCCCCGGCCTCCGTCAGCCGGGTGCCTTGTGGCGTGCGATCCAGCAGTCGAACGCCCAGTTGTTGCTCCAGCCGGCGGATCTGCCGGCTCAACGACGGCTGCGCGACGCGCAACGCGGTCGCGGCGCGGCCGAAGTGCCGGTGTTCGGCGACCACCACGAAGTACCCGACCAGCCGCAGATCGAGGTCGATGACGGGCGATACCGATTCGGTCATCAGGTTATCGTAGCCACCGCACGCGCGCAGCCCAAGTGAGCAGGGGTGATACCGAAACCGCATCGCGGCATTCGAAACGGGTCTTGGACAGGCTGCCGCGCGCGGTCGTTGACTGGACGCGACAGCGAAAGAAGGGAGCCACGCATGCATGTCTTTGTCACCGGCGCGAGCGGACACATCGGTTCGGCCGTCGTCGACGAACTCCACGAGGCCGGGCACCGGGTCACCGGCCTGGCCCGCTCCAACGAGGCCGCCACGGCTTTGAAAGCGAAGGGCGCCAACGTCTGCCGGGGGGACCTCGACGACCCCGACGGCCTGGCCGAAGCTGCTGCCGCCGCGGACGGTGTCATCCACCTCGCGTTCAAGCAGGACTTCGCCGACATCGCGGGCGCCGCCGAGACGGATCTGCGTGCCGTGCGGGCGATGGGCGAGGCGTTGGCCGGCTCGGAGCGGCCCTTCGTCAGCACATCGGGGACGCTCCTGCTGGCGCTCCTGGGCCACGCAGGCGTCGGCACCGAACGCGACACGGTGCCCGGCGGTCCGCGGGTCGACTCCGAGAATGCGGCGATCGCACTGGCCGAGCGCGGAGTGCGCTCGTCGGTCATCCGGCTTTCGCCGCTGGTGCACAGCAACCTCGACCACCACGGCTTCGCCCACCATCTGATCGGCGTCGCCCGTGAGACCGGCAAGTCCGCCTACATCGGCGACGGCTCCAATCGCTGGCCCGCCGTCCACACGCTCGACGCCGCGCGCCTGTACCGGCTGGCCCTCGAAAAAGCCCCCGCGGGAACGCGATTGCACGGCGTCGCCGACGAGGGCGTGCCGTTCCGCGAGATCGCCGAGGTCATCGGCCGGCAGGTGAACGTGCCGACCGCCGGCATCCCGGCCGAAGAAGCAGGCCATTTCGGGTTCCTGGCGTTGTTCGCCGCGCTGGACAACCCCACCTCCAGCGCGCTGACGCAGCAGGCGCTGGACTGGCATCCGGAATACCCCGGCCTCATCGACGACCTGAACGAGGGGCACTACTTTGCCGCGTGAGAATCCGGGACTCACCGTCGTCACCCGGACGCGCCGGGCGTTGGGTCCGGTGGGGGTGTGCTTGCCGGCCTCGTTCACCGAGCCGCTGTTCGCGGACCGTCAGCGTGCGGCCGCGCGGCGACTGGAAGCCGCTGGCTACCAGACAATCTGGGTCAACGAGGTCATCGGGAAGGACGCCCTGGTCCAATCGTCGATGCTGCTGGCCGCCACCGAACGCGTGGTTCTGGGCACGTGCATCGCCAACATCTGGGCCCGGCCGGCCCAGACCATGCACGCCGCGGCCGCCCAACTGGCCCAGGCCTATCCGCAGCGGTTCGTGCTGGGCCTGGGGGTCGGCTACCCGGAACAGGCGGCGGCCACCGGGCGGCGGTTCGGCAGGCCGCTGGCCACCATGCGGGACCACCTCGACCAGATGGACCAACCCACCTGGCCGCCGGCGCCCGACACGCCCTACGCGCGGATCGGCGCCGACCACGTGACGCTGCTGCCGGAGATCGGCGGCGACTTCGCCACCGCTGTGACGCAACGCGAATCGCTGGCCCCGGCCCTGGCCACCCTGTAGCCGGCCGGGAGCCGGGCGAATAGGATTGCCCGGTGATGCATCCGCAGCGAGTCGCCGACGAGATCGAAATCGCCGCCCTGCTCCACAGATACGCCCGGGCCGTCGATTCCAAGGACTGGGAGCTCTACCGCTCGGTGTTCACCGACGATGCCCACATCGACTACTCGTCGGCCGGGGCCCCCGCGGGCCCCCGCGACGAAGTGGCCGAGTGGCTGGCGAAGGGATTCGCCGCAATTCCGATGTCCATGCACTACATCACCAACGTGGAAATCGTCGCCCTCGACGGCGACGCGGCGACGGTGCGGGCGATGTTCTACAACCCGATGCAGTTGCCGGGAATGGCGGAACTCAGCTACTGCGGCGGCTACTACCACCACGAGCTGGTCCGCACGGCCGACGGCTGGCGCAGCCGCAATCTGCGCGAGGAGAACGTCTGGTTCGTCAACCCGCCGGGCTAGGTCAGGCCGGCGACCCGCTTCTGCTCGTAGCGCCGGGCCCACTCGGCGCGTGAGCGGATCGACACGTCGACGTCTACCGCCTTGGCGCGCAACGCCTTCACCGTCGCCTGCTCGCGGGCCGTGCGGGCGAACGGGTCCCAGCCGAAGAACCGGCAGGCGTTGGCCCAGGTGATCTTGTCGATGTCGGCGTCGTCGGCGCCGGCCGCGGTCAGCTCGGCCAGCACCTGTTCGGGCGCATCGGGCCAGAAGCAGTCCGAATGCGGGTAGTCGCACTCCCAGGCGATGATGTCGATGCCGATCTCGTGGCGCAGCCGCAACGAGGTCTTGTCGGTGACGTAGCACGCCAGGGAATGCTCGCGGAACACCTCGCTGGGCAGCTTGTCGCCGAAGTCGCGGCGCAGCCATTTCTGGTTGGTGTAGTGGCGGTCGCTGCGGTCCAGGTAGAACGGGATCCAGCCGATGCCGCCCTCGGAGAACGCGAACTTCAGGTCGGGATACTTGCGCATCGCCGGGCCCCACAGCAGATCCTGGGCGCACATCGCCGAAACCTGGGTGGCCAGGATGATCAGATTGTCGATCGGCGCGTCGGGCGCCATGCTGATCGCGCCGAAGCCGGTGCCGATGTGCAGGCACATCACCACGTTCTGCTCGGACAGGGTCGAGAAGACCGGGCCCCAGTAGTCGTCGTCGTGATAGCTCGGAAGTCCTTCCAGGTGCGGCAGTTCGGGCATGGTCACCGCGCGGCAGCCCTTGGCCGCCACCCGGCGGATCTCGGCGCACATGGCCTCGGGGTTCCAGGTCGGCAGGATGGCGATCGGGATGAACCGGTCCGGATACGAGGCGGCCCATTCGTCGATGTGCCAGTCGTTGTAGGCCGACACCATCACCAGGGTGGCCTCCTCGCGGTGCATGTTGAGGTGGCGCGCGGAGAACCCGGTGAACGTCGGGAAGCACATCGAGGCCAGGATGCCGTTGCGGTTCATGTCGCGCACGCGCTCGTGGACGTCGTAGACGCCGGGGCGCATCTCGGCGAAACCGGCCGGGTCGCGGCCCCATTCCTCGGCCGGCCACGACACCACGGCATTCAGGCCGCTGACTCCCTGGGGCCGGCCCTGGTACACCCACTGGTCGATGCCCTTGTCGTCTTTCACCACGACTGGGGCTTCGGCCTTGTACTTGCCGGGCACGTGGCGCAGGAACATGTCCGGCGGTTCGACGACGTGGTCGTCGATGCTCACCAGGATCAGGTCGTCGGCGTTCATGAACTGCCGCCTTTCTGCGTCTACTCGTAGTGCACCGTGACCGACGGCGTGTCGGGCACGCCCTGGCAGGTCAGGATGTAGCCCTCGGCCACCTCGTCGTCCTCGAGCGCGTCGTTGACCCGCATGGTCGCGTGGCCCTCGACGAGCCTGGCCATGCAGGTACCGCAATTGCCGGCCTCGCAACTGAACGGCGGCTCGAGACCGGCGCGTCGCGCGCTTTCCAATAGCGTCTCGCCGGGGACCCGCGGCACCGAAACCTTCTTGCGGTCGAGGTGGATCGTCACCGTGCCGGGCTCGGCACCGTTGGATGCTGGATTCGTCACTGTGTCCTCGATGATCGGTCCTCGATGATCGCGCAGACCGTCGCCATGACCGGCCCCTCCCGTACTTGCGTTCTTCACTATAGAGAATAGTATTCTCGTCAGCCGATAGGATCTTCTCATCGCGGTTGGGACTGCTGGAAGGAACGGGACGTGACCGAGCCGGCAGCGCTCGTGTTCGAGGAACGGTGCTACAGCGCGCCGCAACTCGACGCGCTGGCCGCCGGGCTGGCCGCGACACTCGCCGAACGGGGCGTCGCCGCGGGCCAGCGGGTTGCGGTGATGTCGTCCAACCGGCCGGAATTCGTCGCCGCGCTGCTGGCGATTTGGCGGCTCGGGGCGACCGCCGTGCTCGTCAGCCCCGCCTGGAAGCGCGACGAGGTCGCCCACGCGCTCGCGCTGACCGAACCGACTCATGCCGTCGGTGACCATCCGGTGCTGGCCGGCCTGATGCCGATGCTGCCGCTGGACGAACCGATCGCCCCCGGCGAGTCGCTCGCCCGTTCGCTGCCGCGCCGCGCCGACGCGGTCTTGGTCTTCAGTTCGGGCACCACGGGCCTGCCCAAGGCCGTCCGGCACACCCACGCGGCGCTGGACGAGGCCGTCGGACACTGGCGGGCAGCGCTGCGGCTGACCGCCCGCGACCGCATCCAGGTGGTCACGCCGCCGTCCCACATCCTGGGCCTGCTCAACATCCTCACCGCGCTGCGGACCGGTGCCCGGATCCGCCTGCATCCCCGCTTCGACGTCGACGCAATGCTGCATCATGTCGAAAAGGACCGCATCACGGTCGAAATGGCGATCGCGCCCATCGCGCTGGCCATCGCGTCGCACCCCCGACTCGAGTCCTACGACCTGTCGTCGCTGCGCTTCATCATGTGGGGCGCGACGCCGGTCACCGTCAGCGTCGCCGAGACGGTGACCCGGCGGACCGGCGTCGGCTGGGTGCCGGCGTACGGCACCACGGAACTGCCCGTCATCGCCTGCAATCCGGTCGACAAGGCCCGCCTCGACACCGTCGGTCGGCCGGTGCCGGGCGTGGAGCTGCGGGTGGTCTCGCTGGACACCGGCGAGCCGGTCTGCACGGGGGAAATCGGCGAGATCCAGGCCCGGTCAACGTCTCTGATGGCCGGGTACCTGCCCGCGGAGGCGACGGGCGAGGCGTTCTGCGGCGGCTGGTATCGGACCGGGGACGTCGGCCGGCTGGACTCCGGTGGCTGGCTGCGGATCACCGACCGCCTCAGGGAGATGATCAAAGTCCGCGGCTTCCAGGTCGCCCCCGCCGAGGTCGAGACGGTGCTGCACGGTCATCCGGCCGTCGAGGACTGCGCGGTGTTCGGCGTCCCGGACGGCATCAACGGCGAGGCCGTCGTGGCCGCCGTCGCGGTGCGCGCCCCCGTCGACACGGCGGCCGTCGCCGCAGAACTCACCGACCGGGTCGAGCAGCGGCTGGCATCCTACAAACGCGTGAGCCGCGTGGTGTTCGTGGCCGATATCCCGCGCCTGCCCTCGGGCAAGGTGCTGCGCCGAGTCCTCAAGGAGCGCCATGGATGTACGTCTGACAGCTGAACAGCGGCAACTGCGCGACGCCGCCGCCAGGCTGGCCGACGACCTCGGGCCGGGGTCGGTGGGGGACCTCGACGACGACGGGCGAATCACGCGCCTGGACCGGCAGGTCGCTGGGAGTGGCTGGCGCGCGCTGCGCTCCGACGGCGCGTCCGGTGTGGAGGTCGCGATCGTGGCCGAGGAATTCGGGCGCCGCCTGGTCGACGCGCCGTTCCTCGGGCCGGTGCTGGCCGACGACCTGGCCCGCCACCTCGGCGCCGACGGTGGGGGAGCAACCGTAGGTGTCGACGGCCGCGTGATCGACGCGCGCGGATGCCAACGTGCACTTGTACTCTCGGGATGCGCCGTGCTGGCGACGGAGGTCGGCGCGCGTCGTGGCGGTGCGGATCTCACTCGGGCCGAAGCGAGTTCGACGGGGGAGCCGACCCCTCTCGGTGAGGTGTCCGACGGCGACGCCGCACGATGGCTGGCGCTCGCGCTGGCCATCACGTCGGCCGATCTGGTCGGAATCGCCCGCGGCGCGCATGCGGTGGCCTGCGACTACGCGAAAATCCGCGAACAGTACGGCAAGGCGATCGGGTCCTACCAGGCCGTCGCGCACCTGCTGGCCGAAAGCCTCGCGCTGATCGAAGGGTCGGTCAGCATCTCGCGCCATGCCGCGTGGGGGGTCGACGAACTGCCGCCGGCCGAAGCCATCCGGGCCGCCCAGATCGCGAAGGTCTACTGCGCCCGGGCCGCCCGCACCGTCTGCGAGACCGCGATCCAGGTGCACGGCGGCATCGGCAATACCTGGGACTGCCTGGTGCACGTCTACCTGCGCCGGGCGCTGACCTCCACCGAACTGTGGCCCGTCGCGCTGAAGGAGATCGACTTTGGACTTTCGTGACTCGCCCGCCGAGGCGGCCTTCCGCGAGCGGCTGCGAACCTGGCTCGCGTTGCACGCCAAAGACTTTCCCAGCTCCGGCGACGAGTACTGGGCCCGTCAGGCCCAGTGGCATCAGGCCCTTTTCCAACAGGGCTTCTTCGGGCTGTCGTTTCCCCGCGAGTACGGCGGTCAGGATCTGCCGCCGGTCTACGACGTCATCGTGGACGAGGAGCTGTCCCGCGCCGCCGCGCCGCCGCGCCCCAGCGTGGGCTATCTGGTCTACGGCATCGGCAGGCACGCGAGCGACGAGCTGCGCCGGCGGTTCCTGCCCGGCATCATCGACGGGACCGAGCGGTGGTGCCAGGGGTTCAGCGAGCCCGGCGCCGGCTCGGATCTGGCCTCGCTGACGACCGCCGCACGCCGCGAGGGCGACGACTACGTGATCGACGGGCACAAGATCTGGACCAGTTACTCCGACGTCGCGGACTGGTGTCTGCTGCTGGCCCGCACCGACCCCGAGGCCAAACGCCACCGGGGCCTGTCGGCATTCATCTTCGAGATGAAACAGCCCGGCGTGCAACAGCGTCCGCTGCGCATGATCAGTGGGGTCATCAACGAGTTCGGGCAGGTCTTCTTCGACGGCGCCACGGTACCGGCCGACCGGATGGTCGGGGCGCCCGGCGACGGATGGGCGGTCGCCATGACCGTCGTCGGCCACGAGCGCGAACCGTCCACCCTCGGCTACGCCGCCAGGTACGGCAAACTGGTGCGAAACCTGTTGGCGCGCAGCGCAGAGCCGGTGTCCGAGGAGGTCGCCTGGGCGGCCGTTCAGTCGGAGATGTTAACCCATCACGTGCGGCGGCGGCTGTCCGAACAGCTGGACGGGGTATCGCACGGGCCCGAAGGATCGCTCGACAAGCTGTTGATGACCTGGGTCGAACAGTCGGTCGGACACGCCGCGCTGGCGGTCGCGGGCACCCGCGACCCCGACCTGCTCGGCGCCTACCTGTACAGCCGCGCGCAGAGCGTGATGGGCGGAACATCGCAGATACAGAAGAACATCATCGCTTCACGAATCCTGGGACTGGGGGTCTGACGTGTATGACATGCCCGACGAGATCGACGTGCGTGCCGACGGCGCGTTGCGCATCGTCACACTGAACCGGCCGGACTCGCTGAACTCGGTCAACGACAACCTGCACGTCGGGCTCGCGCGGCTGTGGCAGCGACTGACCGACGACCCGACGGCACGCGCGGCGGTGCTCACCGGGGCGGGCCGGGCGTTCTCGGCGGGCGGCGACTTCGCCTATCTCAAGGAGCTTTCGAAAGACGCCGCACTGCGCGCCAAGACCATTCGCGACGGGCGCGAGATCGTGCTGGGCATGGCGCGGTGCCGAATCCCCTTGGTGGCGGCGGTCAATGGGCCGGCCGTCGGCCTGGGCTGCAGCCTGGTGGCGTTGAGCGACATCGTCTACATCGCCGAGGACGCCTACCTCGCCGACCCCCATGTGCAGGTGGGGCTGGTG
This sequence comes from Mycobacterium helveticum, assembly GCF_007714205.1. Lineage (GTDB taxonomy): Bacteria > Actinomycetota > Actinomycetes > Mycobacteriales > Mycobacteriaceae > Mycobacterium > Mycobacterium helveticum. The sequence goes on from NZ_VMQU01000002.1 coordinate 41,248, forward strand.
GCCGCCGACGGCGGGCCGCTCACCTGGCCGCTGCACATCAGCCTGCTGCTGGCCAAGGAATACGCGTTGACGGGCTCCAGGATTCGCGCCGAGCGGGCCGTGGAACTCGGGTTGGCCAATCACGTGGTGGCCGATCCCGTCGCGGAGGCCACCGCGTGCGCCAGGAAGATCCTGGAGCTGCCCCAGCAGGCGGTCGAGAGCACCAAGCGGGTGCTCAACATCCATCTGGAGCGCGCGGTGCTGGCGAGCCTGGACTATGCCCTCGCGGCCGAGTACCAGTCGTTCACGACCGAGGACTTCCGCTCGATCATCGCCCGGCTGACGGCGGGCAGGAACTAGCTGACTGGAGGTCACTTCGGCGGAGGGGCACCGCGAGCTCAGGCTTCGTGGCGGCGGAGGAAGTCGCGCATCACCCGGTCGAATCGGGCGGGCTCCTCGATGAACGGCATGTGCGAGCTGGATTCGAACAGCTCGAACTGCGAGCCCGCGATGCGCCGGTGCATCTCGTACATGTGCTCGGGTGCGCACTCGTCGTACCTGCCCGCGAGGACCAGGGTCGGCAGGGCGATCTCGGTCAGCCGGTCCAGCACGTCCCAGTCGCGGATGGTCCCGACGATGTGGAAGTCGCTGGAACCGAACATTGTCTCGAAGATCTCGGTGCCCATTCCCGCGAACGCGTCGAAAAGCTCTGTGGGCCATGGCCGGACGCGACACAGGTACGTTTCGTTCCAGGTGCGGATCGCCGCCTGGTATTCGGCCGCAGAGGTGGTGCCGGCGGCCTCGTGGCGTGCGATCGCAGATTGGGTCTGCGGGTCGAGCTCCGCCTTCAACCGGGCCATCATCCCGGAAAACTGCGGCACGGAGGAGATGCTGTTCGAGATGGTGAGACTGACCGCCCCGGAGCTGACGTCGAGCACGTACTGCTGCGCCAGCATCCCGCCCCACGAGTTGCCGAAGACGTGGAAGCGACTCAGGCCGAGCGTCCGCACCACCGAATCCATTTCGGCCACCGAGCGTTCCATCGTCCACAGGTCGGTGTTCGACGGGCGCCCGGATTTCCCGCACCCCAACTGATCCCAGAAGATGACCTCCCGCTCGTCGGCCAGGCGCTCCAGTGACCTCAGGTAGTCGTGCGGCAGGCCGGGGCCGCCGTGGACCACGAGCACGGGACGGCCCGCACCGCCGCCGGCCCGTCTGGTCCAGACGTGGCCCCCCGGTACGGCGATCATGGGTTCGCGCGCAGTCACGCCCCCTTCCTATCTCAAGTCCCGGCGGGTGGCGAGGCGGCGGCGGCCACTTGCAACTCATACTCTCGCTTTGAGAGAATAAGGTTCTCATGATTGCGTGGTCGCTGCCGGCCCCGCACCTGTCTGCCGAACTGGAGAAGAATCCGTGCCTGAAGCCGTCATCGTGTCCGCCCTGCGCACCCCCATCGGCACCGCCCGCAAGGGAACGCTGCGCGACACCAGCGCGTTCGACCTCGCCCATCACGTGGTGTGCGAAGCGGCCAAGGCTCTGGACCCCGCACAGGTCGACGATGTGGTCCTGGGCGAGGGTCTCTACGGCGGCGGCGTGGTCGCGCGCCACGCGGCGATCACGGCGGGCCTGGCCCACGTGCCCGGGCTGGCCAACAACCGGCATTGCGCGGCCGGGCAGGCGGCGGTGCAGAGCGCGGCGGCAAGTGTGCGCGCGGGCATGGACCAGCTCGTCATCGCCGGAGGGGTGAATTCGGCCTCCACGTCCCCGCGGACGCGCATGCAGGTGGACGGCGAATGGGTCGACTGGTTCCCCCCGACCCACCCGGATCGCCCCGACGCGCCGAACCTCGACATGTCGATCACCGTCGGCTGGAATGCCGCGGTCAAGGCCGGGGTGAGCCGCGAGGAGATGGACGCCTGGGCGCTGCGTTCGCACCGCAATGCGATCGCCGCGATCGACGAGGGGCGGTTCAAGGAGGAGATCGTCCCGATCGGGACACCGCACGGGCTGTTCTCGGTCGACGAGCACCCGCGCCGCGACACCACCATGGAGAAGCTGGCCGCACTCAAGCCGCTGCATCCCGAGATCGAGGGGTTCTCGATCACGGCCGGCAACGCCTGCGGCGCCAACGACGGGGCCGCGGTGCTGACCATCGCCAGCGACCGGCTCGGACTGCCCGCGCTGGCCACCGTGCGCGCCTGGGCGTCGGTCGGCGTCGATCCCGCGATCACCGGTTTGGCTCCGGTGGATGCGATCCCGAAAGCTCTTGCCCGTGCCGGGCTTTCGACGACGGATGTCGATCTTTTCGAGATCAACGAGGCGTTCGCGGCGATGTGCGTGGCCACCATTCGGATGCTCGACCTGGACCCGGACACGGTCAACGTGAGCGGCAGCGGCTGCGCGCTGGGGCACCCGGTGGCGGCGACCGGGGCGCGGATGCTGGTCACCCTGGTGCACGAATTGCGGCGCCGCGGCGGGGGAATCGGCGTGGCGGCCATGTGCGCGGGCGGCGGCATGGGTTCGGCCACGGTGATCGAAGTCGCGGCCCCGTGAGTTCCGTGCGCCCATAATGCACACGTGACCATCGCCGATCTGATCGCCGCCGCGCGCAACGGATCTCCGCGCGCCGTCGGTCGTCTGCTCAGCCTGGTCGAGGGCGAGCGGCGTGACGAGGTGCTGGCCGGCATCGGGTCCCTGTCGGTTCCCGCGGTGCCCGTCATAGGCGTCACCGGGCCGCCGGGTGCGGGCAAGTCGACGACGATCGCCGCCCTGGTAGGGGCCTACCGGGAGCGGGGGTGCCGGGTGGCCGTGCTGGCCGTGGACCCGTCTTCGCCGTTCAGCGGCGGTGCGCTGCTCGGCGATCGCATCCGGATGGCCGCGCATATCAACGACTCCGGCGTGTTGATTCGTTCGGTGGCAACCCGCGGCCACCTCGGGGGACTGGCCGCCGCCGTTCCCGCGGCGCTGCGGCTGCTCGTCGCGATCGGTTACGACGTGGTTCTGCTGGAGACGGTCGGGGTGGGGCAATCCGAGATCGAGGTCGCCGCCGTCGCCGACCCGGCCGTCGTCATCCTCAACCCCGGGACGGGTGACGCCGTGCAGGCCGCCAAGGCGGGCGTGCTGGAAGTCGCCGACATCGTGGTGGTCAACAAGGCCGACCGCCAGGGTGCCGAACAGACCGTGCGGGACCTGCGCGCCGAGACCGCCGCCCCGATCGTGAGCCTGGTCGCCGCGCGCGGCGAGGGGATCGCGGACCTGATGGCCGCCATCGACGACCATCGCCGCAGCGACAACCGCGCGCGCCGGCTGGCCCGCGCCCGGTCGCAGATTCTGTCGCTGGCGCAGACACGGCTGCGGGTCCGGCCGGAGCTCGAGCGGCTGGCGGAGTCGGTGGTCGACGGACACGACGACCCCTACACCGCGGCCGACAAACTGCTGTCACCGACCACTCGACAAGACGGTTGAGCGTCGCCGTTCCGGGCCGGGAACGCTGCGCACTGCGTCCGTTTGCTCGGAATGTGGTCGACCACGGTGTCGAATTCGGCAATCAAACCGCGCCGCCTCGGGTGGCCGCTGCCCGGGGAGCATCATTTCTTGATACCCCGGGGTGACTCGTGCCCGCGTGACATTACCGCTCGAAGAACTGAGCCTCCCGGCGGACACGACTGCTGCGCAAGGCGATCCACGGCCGTGCCGCGGACACGACGTTTGCCGGCGGGGCGCCGATCAGGCGCGCGACCCGGTTGCATTTTCGGGAAGAGGCTCCTGCCGCTCGGCCTTAAGCTAATTGACAGGTAGTTGGCAAGATATTCACACAATTGTTTCCGGGTGGAAATAAATAGTTGGACTATATGGTACCCGGGTGCGTTTGTCGGATGGCCGGATGGCTTCACTGCAAACACGATGTCGGCGTGTCCGCGACCAGCCCTTGCCGAAGCCGAGGCCCCTCCGCGCGCTGCCCGGCGCCGCGACCGACCACCGCTGCGTAACTGGACGGCGGTGTGCTCGATGACGGCGGACGCAGCGGACGCCGTTGTCGTTACGGAACTCCTCCCGGACGTGGCGGCCCACGGGTTGCTGCCGTTGGATTTCGGTGCGCTGCCTCCCGAGATCAATTCGGCTCGTATCTATTCGGGTCCGGGGTCGGGCCCCCTGCTTGCCGCTGCGGGAGCCTGGGACGGGTTGGCCGCGGAGCTCGGCATCGCGGCCACCGGTTATCGGGCTGTCATCTCCGATCTGACCGGCATGCGCTGGGTGGGTCCCACGTCGGCGTCCATGATTGCCGCGGTAACTCCCTATGTGGACTGGCTGAGCAAAACCGCCCTGCAGGCCGAGCACGCCGGCATGCAGGCGAAAGCGGCCGCCGCGGCCTACGAGACCGCGTTCGCGATGACCGTGCCGCCGCCGGTGATAGCCGCCAACCGGGCTCTGCTGGCTGGACTGATCGCGACGAACTTCTTCGGCCAGAACACGCCCGCCATCGCGACGACCGAAGCCCAGTACGCGGAGTTCTGGGCGCAGGATGCCGCCGCCATGTACGGCTACGCCAATTCGTCGGCTGCCGCCACTGTGCTGAATGCGTTCACGCCGCCACCGAAGGCCACCAACCCGGCCGGGCTGACGGGGCAGGAGGCGGCAGTCGCCAACGCCGGTTCGTTGGCCGCGGGCACCGCGCAGCATGCGGTGGCGTCACCCGCGGCGCAGGGGACGTCTGCTGTTGGGGTCCTGCAGCAGTTTGGAGCCTCGGCGCTAGGTGGTATCGAGTCGAAGCTCTCGGGCCTGACGGCAAGCTTGCAAGCCTTTCCCACCGAGAACTTGAACCTGACGGTGAACTCGTACGGGCTGAGCTATTTCGGCGCGGGTGTCGTTCAGTTGGGTTATCTGTTTTCGCAGCAGCTCGTGCCCCACTTCGGGAAGGCGGCGCTGGTCCCCGCGATCGAACCGGCCCTGGTTTCGGATGTGGCACCTGCAGGCGGGCGGGCCGTATTGGTCTCGGCGAATGCGGGTCAGGCCGGCAAAGTCGGGCTGATGTCGGTACCGCCGAGTTGGGCCACGTCTCCGTCGGCGCCGAGCCCCGTGACGTCGGTAACGGCGGCCTCTTACGCTCATGGTGCCCCGCCAAGTTCGACGCAAGGGATGATCCCGGCCGTACCGAGGGATCGACGCGGTGCGACCTTCGGCCGGCGGCGCTACGGGGTGCGCCTGACCGTGATGACGCATCCGCCCGATGCCGGGTAGCGCCGACGTCGACGCGAAGCGATCGACGCACAACAGTATCGAGGGAAAAAAAGAGACATGGTATCCGTGAGCACGCAACCAGATAGGCCCTGGAAATGATCAACTTTGGTTCTTTCCCACCGGAGATCCACTCGGCCCGCCTGTATTCTGGCCCGGGTTCGGCGTCAATGTTGGCAGCCGCATCGTCATGGAGCGGGTTGGCCAGTGAGCTGGCCTCGGCCGCAACGGGTTACGAGACGGTGATCACCCGGCTGAACAGCGAGGAGTGGATGGGGCCCGCGTCGGCGGCGATGGCCGAGTCGGTCACGCCCTACGTGGCGTGGATGCGCACCGCCGCCGCGCAAGCCGAGGAGACGGCCGGTAAGGTGCGCTCGGCGGCGGCGGCCTTCGAGGCGGCGCTCGCGGCGATCGTGCCGCCACCGCAGATAGCGGGTAATCGCGCCCAATTGGCCTCTCTGATTTCAACCAATGTCCTGGGGCAGAACACCGCGGCGATTGCCGCTAACGAAGCTCAGTACGGCGAAATGTGGGCCCGAAATGCCGCGACCATGTTCAGCTATGCGGGTTCGTCTGCGGCCGCCTCATCGGTGACGCCCTATTCTCCGCCCCCGCAGACCGCCAACGCCGCGGCGGCGACGGGCCAGGCCGGCGCGGTTGCCCACGCCGCTGCCACGTCGGCGGGTGCGGCAGGGAGCACGCTGTCGCAGCTGGTTTCGTCATTGCCCGCCGCGCTGCAGGGCCTCTCATCTCCCCTGCAGTCGGCCGCGACGTCTGCGGCGGGCACCCTGCAGGAGTTCCTGAACTTTTATGGGCCCTTCGGGAACTTTTTCTATGACACGCTGGGTTTGCCTTTCTTCGGTGCCGGTATCACCAGTTTCTTCACCGGCACCGCGGCCGCTTTCGGGTTGATCAACACCGCGCCGCTCGCCGCTGCGGCCGCGCCCGCGGCGGCAGTGGCCGTCGGCGCGCACAGCGCGGAGGGCGTGATCGGCGGCGCCGGCGTCGCGGCGACGTTGGCCAACGCCGGCTCCATTGGCAAGTTATCCGTACCGCCCGTGTGGGCGGGGGCGAACCCGATCCCGCACACCCCCATCTCATCGTCGCGATTCGTCAGCGAAGTAATCGAACCCGAGAGCACCGGCCACACCGGAAGTGTGCTGGGTGGCATGCCGCTCGGCGGTGCCGCCAAAGGCGCGACGGGTACGGGTCCCCGCTACGGGGTGCGTCTCACGGTGATGGCCCAGCCGCCGTCGGCGGGCTGACGACCGACTGGTAACGGCTACCTGGACAGGTGTAATGACAAAGGACATCGAGACGAACATCGAAGACACCTCCGTCGCCGGGGTCGAGCACGACACGCTGACCGCCACCAGGGAGACACTCGAGGATTACACGCTGCGATTCGCGCCGCGCAGTTACCGGCGATGGTCCACGGCCGTGGTTGGCGTCTCGGCTCTCGGCGGCATCGCCTATCTGGCCGATTTCGCGATCGGCGCCAACGTGGGCATCGCCTACGGCACCACCAACGCGCTGTGGGGCATTGGGATCTTCGCGGTGGTGATCTTCGCGACCGGGTTTCCGCTGGCCTATTACGCCGCGCGGTACAACATCGACCTCGACCTGATCACCCGCGGCAGTGGCTTCGGCTACTACGGTTCGGTGGTCACCAACGTCATCTTCGCGACGTTCACTTTCATCTTCTTCGCGCTCGAGGGCTCCATCATGGCCCAGGGGCTCAAGCTGGGCCTGCACATCCCGCTCTGGGCGGGTTATGCCTGCTCGACGCTGGTCATCTTCCCGCTGGTCATTTACGGGATGAAAGTCCTTTCGCAGCTGCAGCTCTGGACCACGCCGCTGTGGTTGATGCTGATGGTCGCCCCGTTCGTCTATCTGGTGATCAGCCATCCCGAGTCGGTCGGTGAATTCTTCGGCTACACCGGCAAGTACGGCCGCAGCGGTTTCGACCTCGGCTCCTCGCTGCTGGCCGCGGGCGTGTGCCTGTCGCTGATCGCGCAGATCGCCGAACAGATCGACTACCTGCGGTTCATGCCCCCGCGCACGCCGGAGAACTCCCGCAGCTGGTGGACCTGGATGCTGCTCGCCGGTCCCGGCTGGGTGGTGTTCGGGGCGATCAAGCAGGTCGTCGGGCTGTTCTTGGCCGTGTATCTGGTCTTTCACCTCGTGGGTTCCACGTCGATCGCCAACCAGCCGGTGCACCAGTTCAACGAGATCTACCAGAACTTCATGCCGGAGTGGCTGGCGGTGACCCTGGCCGTGATCCTCGTCGTGCTCAGCCAGATCAAGATCAACGTGACCAACGCGTACTCGGGATCGCTGGCGTGGACCAACTCGTTCACCCGCCTCACCAAGCACTACCCGGGCCGCGTCGTGTTCCTCGGTGTCAACCTGACGATCGCGCTGATCCTGATGGAAGCCAACATGTTCGACTTCCTCAACACCATTCTCGGGTTCTACTCGAACTGCGGTATGGCGTGGGTGGTGGCGGTGGCATCCGACATCGTCTTCAACAAGTATCTGCTCGGCCTGTCGCCGAAGAAGCCCGAGTTCCGGCGCGGCATGTTGTACGCGGTCAACCCGGTCGGCTTTGGTTCGATGCTGTTGGCGGCGGGACTGTCGATCCTCGCGTTCTTCGGCGGCCTCGGCGCCGGCTTGCGGCCGTACTCGCCGTTGGTGGCCATCGTCCTGGCGTTGGTGATGCCGCCCATCCTGGCGGTCGCCACGAAAGGCAAGTACTACCTCCGGCGCACCGACGACGGCATCGCGTTGCCCATGTACGACGACTGCGGCAACCCCTCGGGTGAGCACCTGCGGTGTCATGTCTGCACGGACGAGTTCGAGCGACCGGACATGCTGGCCTGCCAAACCCACCAGGCGTACGTCTGTTCGCTGTGCCTTTCCACCGACAAGGTGGGCGACCACGTGCTTCCGGCCGCGGCCCGGACCTGACGCCTGGAACGCGCATCCGCAGGGGCGATCTCCCGCCGCGCTTCCCGGGCGAAGCCCACACACGGCGCGTCCGAGTGTGATGTTTTTCATGCCGCGCCGACACCCGCGTGTAGTTAGCTCGTCTATTATCGTTTCTCGTCGTGGTCCAGAGTCGGTTGTCGCAAAGTCGTGTACCCGTGGTTGGCGATGTTGCGGGCTATGTTGACGCCGGCGGCACGATCGTCGTGCCCGATGGGGTGACCCTGACGTCGCTTCTCGACCGTAACCGAGCGGCTTTCGGTGACCGCCGGTCCTACCGCTTCATTGACTATGCCAAGGATCCCCACGGGCAGGCCGTTGATCTGAGCTGGAACGCGTTATGGTCACAGGTGCGCGCGATCGGCGCCCGCCTACAACACGTCACCTCGCCCGGTGACCGGGTGGCGATCGTGGCCCCACAAGGTTTGCACTACATTGGCGGCTTCTTCGCCGCGCTTCATGCCGGCAACATCGCAGTCCCGCTGTTTGCGCCGACGCTGTCCGGGCATGCCGAGCGTCTGGCCGCGGTGCTGGCCGATGCCCGGCCCGCCGCGGTGTTGACCACCACCGAGGCCGCCGAGCCGGTACGCACGTTCATCAAAGCGCTGCCGCCACAGCGGCGTCCGCGATTGATCGCGGTAGATGCGGTGCCAGAAACGCTCGGCGCGAGCTTTGTCGACGTGTCAGGCGATACCGATGATGTCGCCTATTTGCAATACACGTCCGGCTCGACGCGCACGCCGGCCGGTGTGGAGATCACCCACCGCGCCGTCTGCACGAACGTCATGCAGATGGTCCTGGCCGGCGGACTGGACCTGGGAGTCCGCAGCGTGAGCTGGTTGCCCTTGTATCACGACATGGGTCTGATCATGATCATGTTCCCCGCGCTGTTCGGGCAATCCATCACGCTGATGGACCCCATGGCGTTCCTTCGGCGGCCGTACCGATGGATCAAGCAGCTGGGCGCCGAGGGCCGGGATGGGCGCACGTTTGCCGCCGCGCCGAACTTCGCCTTCGAATTGACCGCCGAACGCGGTCTGCCGCCACAGGGCGAAGACCTGGACCTGAGCAATCTTGTCTGCCTGCTCAACGGGTCTGAACCGGTGACGATGTCGGCCATCGACAAATTCACCACGGCGTTCGCCCCCTACGGCCTGCCTGCCACGGCGGTCAAGCCGTCCTACGGAATGGCCGAAGCGACGCTCTCGGTGGCCAGCATCGCCCAAGCGGCCAAGGCCAGTGCGATCTACCTTGATCGTGAGCAGCTCGGTGCGGGCCGCGCGGTGCCCGTCGCCGCAACGACCCCGGGCTCGGTCCCCTACGTCTCGTGTGGCCAACCGATCCCCAACCAGTGGGCAGTGATCGCCGATTCCGACGGCGCCGAGGTTCCCGACGGTACGATCGGCGAGATTTGGCTGCACGGCAACAACATTGGCCGTGGGTACTTCGGGCGTGCCGATGAAACCGAGCGCGTGTTCGCCAACAAGCTGCAATCGCGGCTGATGCACGGCAGCCACGCCGAGGGCGCGGAAGACAACGGCTGCTGGCTGGCAACCGGGGACCTCGGCGTTTACGTCGCCGGCGATCTGTATCTGATAGGGCGGATCAAAGACCTCATCATCATCGACGGCCGCAATCACTATCCCCACGACATCGAAACCACGGTCGGCCACGCTTCCACCGCGATCCGCCACGGATATGTCGCGGCGTTCTCGGTTCCCCACGACATACTGGAGTCATCGGTCGGCAACACTGCAGAGCAACTCGTCATCGTGGCCGAACGCGCTGCCGGCGCGGGCCGGCAAGATCCGGGCCCGATTCTCGATGCGGTGCGGGCTGCGGTCGCGCGCCAGCACCACATCCGCGTTGCTGACATCAAACTTGTGGCCGCCGGCGTCATCCCCCGTACCACCAGCGGCAAACTTGCCCGCAACGCCTGCCGGGCCGATTACCTCGCCGGACGATTCGACCGCGGCCGGTAGGGATCGGGTGTTCCTGTGTCCCAACCCGAATGTGAGTCCGACGGCCACCGATTGCGACAAACCCCGGGCGCCGCGACGGAAAGGTCGGCGCCCCGTCTGCGGGGCCTTTGAGCCGGACTAATTTCGGTGGAGCAAGTGCTCCGCGGACCGCGCGATCGGTGTATCAGCTTGCCGTAGAGGCTCGTCCCGCGTCCTGCCGCATCCTGGAACAGGTCAACCGATCTGCACATCGCCGGTTTCGACGTCCTGTTCGCCCACGGTGACCGCGTCCGCTTGCGTCGCGCCGCCGGCCGAACGCACCGCGCAGCGCGATCGTCCGGCGTCCGGCCGGATGCTACCGCGGGTCGACCGACTTCCCGGTGGCGGCAGCGTGGCCCGCGCGGTAACCGAAAACCATTGCCGGGCCGATGGTTCCGCCGGCACCGCCGTAGGCCCGCCCGGTCGCACCGGCCATGGCGTTGCCCGCGGCGAACAGCCCCGGTATCGGTTCCCCGCCGACGTGCAGGACGCGCCCGTCGTGATCGGTGCGCGGCCCGCCCTTGGTGCCCATCGCGCCGATGCTCACCGGCACCGCATAGAAGGGGGCCCTGTCGATCGGGCCGAGGGTCTTGCCCGCCGGTGTCGTCGCGCTGTCGTCGCCCCAGTAGCCGTCGTACGCGCTGGAGCCGCGCCCGAAGTCGGGATCGGCGCCGGCGGCGACGTGACGGTTCCATCGCTCGAGGGTGCGGGTCAGGCCGTCGGCGTCGATGCCGGTCTTGGCGGCCAGCTCGGCGAGGTCCGCCGATTCGCAGAACCAGTCCGGGACCGGTTCGCCGGGGGCGATGCCCAGGAACCCGTACCGCTGCAAGTGGACCGAGTCGAACACCATCCATGCGCGGTCGTTGACGTATCCGTCGCGGGGGTCCAGGTACTGGAAGGCGCCGGCCATCGAGTTGTAGTCGGCGGCCTCGTTGACGAACCGGCGCCCGGAGGCGTTGACGATGATGCTCCGGGGCCGGGTCCGTTCCAGGCGAACGCTGCGGCTGCGGGGCTTGCCGTCGATGGTGTCGCCGGGAATCCGGACGATCGGCACCCACCACGCCTCGCCCATGTTGGCCAGGTCCGCGCCCTGAGCCATCGCCATGCGCAACCCGTCGCCGGTGTTGTTCGGCGGGGAGACCGCCCCGTGCATCGGGCCGCGCAGAAAGGCTTGTGTCAGAGCGGGATCCCATTCGAAGCCGCCGGTGCCCAGCACGACCCCGTGGCGGGCGCGCACGCTGATCGTGCGGTCCGCCACGGCGACCCGCACTCCTGTGATCTCCCCGGTATCGGCGAGAAGCTCTTGCGCCCGCGCATTCGCATGCACCGGCACACCGGCGTCGAGCAACGCCTTGAGAAGACCCGCGATGAGTGCGGCGCCGGCGACGCACAGGTTGCCGGGTTGACCGTCCGCCGCCGCGTGCAGACGGGCCCGGGTCTCGGCGTCGAATCCGACGTTGGAGAAGTCGTCCGGAAAGGCCGTGATCCTGGTGGCCCACCCGCCCAAACGGTCCAGGTCGTACGGCGTCGGGATGAGCGAGCGGCCGCCGGTCGGTCGCCCGCCCGGCAGCTCCGGCCGGTAGTCGGGGAATCCGGTCGCGACCTCGAAACGCACGTCGCTGTGTGCCTCGACGAAGTCGAGCATCGCGGGGCCGGTCCGCACGAAGGTCTCGACCAGCGCGTCGTCCATCGCCCCGTGGGACTGCGCCCGCAGGTAGCGCAGCGCATCGGTGGGCGTCAATTCTCCGTCGGTGCAACGGTTATGGGCGGGGATCCACACGACGCCGCCCGACACGGCGGTGGTGCCGCCGACGGTCGGGGCCTTCTCGAAGACCTCCACCGAGGCGCCGGCTACTGCCGCCGCCAGTGCCGCCGTGAGCGCGGCGGCGCCGCTGCCGAGCACGACAACATCGACCTCATGGTCCCAGGACATGGACGCATCCCTTCAGCTCAGTACCTCGGACAACTGCTTGGCGGCGGTGATGACCGCTTCCCTGCCGCGCATCACGACGTCTTCCCGGTGGGAGATGAGGTTGATGCAGGTCGGCGGGGAGGGGGCGGGGCGGCGCAGCGCCACCGCCAAACCATAGGTGTTGGGCTCGATTTCGCCGTACGTCGTCACCCACCCGCGCTCCCGGGCGCGGGCGACCAGATCGCGTTCCCCCGGGCGCGGCGGCATGCTCGCGAGCAGGGCGATGCCCGCGGCGCCCCGGTCCAGCGGGTAGCGGCTGCCCTCGTGGAACGAAAGTTGGTAGGCGACATGGCTCGGCACGATCACCGCGACCGCCACCTGCTGATCGCCCTCGGCGATGAGCAGCGACACGGTGGTGCCCAGGTCGTCGGCCAGCGCGCGCAGCGTCGGCAGGCAGAGTTGGCGCACGTTGCGGTCGAAGGACGCGCCGAGGGCCGCGAGCCCGGCCGCGGGCCGGTAACGCCCGTCATCCCCCTTGGCCACCAGGCGGAATTGGGCCAGCGTCGACAGCAGCCGGTAGGCGATGGTGCGGTGCACCCCGATCTGGTCGGCGAGCTGTTGCACCGTCAGCCCGCCCGGGGAGTCGGCCACCAGCTGCAGCGCGGTCAGTCCCCGGGCCAGTGTCTGAGAACCCGTCCCGGAACCCGTCACAGCCTTGACAGATCCGGACGCGAGAGCGAAGCTTTATATATAACGCACATCAGTGTGCGATATTAGCACATCGCATTGGCGATATGCGAGAACGAGATTTCCCACCGTCTGAGGCCGGAGAGGAACCGTGGCGGAGTTCGAGAGCATATGGAGCGATCTCCAGGGCGTCCCGTTCGAGCAGGGTTACCTCGACGCGCAGGGAGTGCGCACCCGCTATCTGCGGGCCGGCGACCCGGGCATGCCGGTGCTGATGCTGCTGCACGGGTCGGGCGGCCACGCCGAGGCCTACGTCCGCAACCTGGGGGCGCACGCGGAGCACTTCTGGACCTGGTCGATCGACATGCTGGGCCACGGCTACACCGACAAGCCGGGGCACCCGCTGGAAGTGGCCCACTACGTCGAGCACCTGATCGCGGTGTTGGGCGCCATCGGCGCCGAACGTGCCTGCCTGAGCGGTGAGTCGCTCGGGGGCTGGGTGGCGGCCCGCGCGGCCGCCGACCATCCCGACGTCGTGGACCGACTGGTGCTCAACACCGCCGGCGGCTCCCAGGCCGACCCGCAGGTGATGCGCCGGATCGTCACGCTGTCCATGGCGGCCGCCGAGAACCCGAGCTGGGAAACCGTGCAGGCGCGGATCAAATGGCTGATGGCCGACAAGTCCAAGGATTACGACGACCTGGTCGCCAGTCGCCAAAGGGTATATCGGCAACCGGGATTCGTCGACGCCATGCGCGGCATCATGGCGCTGCAGGACCCCGAGATCCGGGCGCGCAACATCCTCGGCCCGACCGAATACGGTTCGATCGCCGCGCCGACGCTGGTGCTGTGGACCAGTGACGACCCGACCGCCGACGTGACCGAGGGGCGGCGCATCGCGTCGATGATCCCCGGTGCGCGCTTCGAGCTGATGCCCGGCTGCGGTCACTGGCCCCAGTACGAGGACCCCAAGACGTTCAACCGCCTGCACCTCGATTTCCTGCTGGGGCGGTGATGGGCGGCGCGACGCACGATACGGACTTCGACGTGGTCGTGGTCGGCGCGGGGCCGGTCGGCCTGACGCTGGCCAACATCCTTGGCCTGCAGGGAGTCCACACGTTGGTGGTTGACGAACGGGACAGCCTCATCGACTACCCCCGAGGCGTCGGGCTGGACGACGAGGGGCTGCGCACCTTCCAGTCGCTCGGCCTGGTCGACCGCGTCCTGCCGCACACCGTGCCGAACCAGATCCTCCGCTTCGTCGACGCCAAGCGCCGGGTCCTCGCCGAGATGGCGCCGCCCGACGCGCGATTCGGATGGCCGAAGCGCAACGGGTTCGTGCAGCCCCTCGTCGATGCCGAATTGCTGCGTGGGCTCGACAGATTCGAGCATATCGCGGTGTGGTGGCAACGGCCCATGACGGAGTGCCGGCAAGACGCCGACGCGGTCACCGTCGAGCTGGGCGGGGAGGCGCACCATGACGGCGGCAGATCCAGCGTGCGGGCGCGTTACCTCGTCGGCTGCGACGGCGGCCGCAGCGCGACGCGCCGCATGATGGGGGTTTCCTTCGACGGCACGACGTCGTCGACGCGGTGGCTGGTCGTCGACATCGCCAACGACCCGCTGGGCCAACCGAACAGCGAGGTTGGCGCCGACCCCGAACGCCCGTACGCCTCGATCTCGATCGCGCACGGAATCCGCCGATTCGAGTTCATGATTCACGAAGACGAGTCCGACGAACAGGCCGAGGATCCGGCGTTCCTGACGCGGATGCTGGCACGCATGGTGCCCCACCCCGACCGCGTGGACGTGATCCGCCGCCGCGTGTACACCCATCACTCCCGCATCGCCGGCGCGTTCCGCGAGGGCCGGCTGCTGTTGGCCGGAGACGCCGCGCACCTGATGCCGGTCTGGCAGGGACAGGGCTACAACAGCGGAATCCGCGACGCGTTCAATCTGGGCTGGAAACTCGCGGCGGTGGTGCGCGGCCTGGCCGACGACAAATTGCTGGACACCTATGACGTCGAGCGCCGCAAGCACGCGCGCGCGATGATCGACCTGTCCACCATGGTCGGTCGCGCCATCTCGCCGACCAACCGCCGGGTGGCCGGCGTGCGGGACCTGGTGGTGCGATCGGCGTCGGTCGTGCCCACGCTGAAGCGGTACGTGCTGGAGATGCGGTTCAAGCCGATGCCGCGTTACGACCAGGGCGCGGTCGTGCATTCCGGACCCGCCCGCGCCGACTCTCCGGTCGGCACCCTGTTCATCCAGCCCCGGGTCGACACCCGCAGCCGCCACGATGTCCTGCTGGACGACGTGCTGGGCACATGGTTCGCCGTGCTGTGCTGGAACAACAACCCCCGCAAGATCCTCGGTGAGACCGCGTTCGCCCACTGGAAGGCCTTGGGCGCATGCTTTTTCGCCCTTCGCCCCGTGACCCAGCTGCACTGGGAGGGGCACGACGATCCCGATGTCGTGGTCGTCGGAGACCGCAGCGGCGGACTCAAGTCCTGGTTCGACACCCATGAGGAATCGGTGTTGTTCCTGCGTCCCGATCGGTGCATCGCCGCGGCCTGCATCGCACAGCGGGCCCCCGAGCTGAGCGCCGCACTTCTCGACGTCCTCACCCTCACGCCGGGAGGGGGTGATGTTCACCATGACGCTGGCTCTGTGCTGTATGTCGCACAGCCCGCTGCTGAATCTTCCGGGACCGTCGCAGGCCCTGCTTGACGACATCGACGGCGCCATCGCGCAGGCGCGGGCATTCGTCGACGAGTTCGACCCCGAGCTCGTCGTCATCTTCTCCCCGGACCACTACAACGGCTTCTTCTACAAGGTGATGCCGCCGTTCTGTATCGGCATGAGCGCCAACGGTGTCGGTGACTACGGCACCCACGCGGGCCCGCTGGACGTTCCCGACGGCCTGGCGTTCGACTGCGCCACGGCCGTCCTCGATGCGGGCGTCGACGTCGCGGTGTCGGCCAGCATGGACGTGGATCACGGCACCGTGCAGCCCCTGGAGAAGCTCTTCGGCGACGCGGTCGCACGCCCGGTGATACCGATCTTCGTCAACGGCATCGCCGTGCCGCTGGGGCCGTTGCACCGGTGCCGCGCACTCGGTGCGGCGGTCGGGTCCTTCCTGGCCGGCCTCGACCGGCGGGTACTGGTGATGGGCTCCGGTGGGCTGTCCCACAGTCCTCCGGTGCCGGCGCTGGCGACCGCCTCGGCGGCGGTGCAGGAGCGCATCGTGCACGGCCGCCCGATGACCACCGAGCAGCGGCAAGCCCGGCAGGCGGCCGTGATCGAGGCGGCGCGAGACTTCGCGGGTGGCGCGAGCGACCTGCAACCGCTCAACCCCGGGTGGGACCACCGCTTCCTCGACATCATCGACGGCGGAAAGCTCGCCGACCTCGACCGGTGGTCGAACTCGTTCGTCGCGCACGAAGGGGGCAGCTCGGCGCACGAGGTCAGGACGTGGGTGGCGGCGTTCGCCGCCCTGGAGGCCGTGGGCCCGTACCGGACCACCGTGCGCTACTACAAACCGGCTCCCGAACTGATCGCCGGATTCGCCATCAGAACGGCGGTGCCGCAATGACCGCCCCGTCACCGGAAGGCTTCGACCGGGAGGTCGACGTGCTCGTCGTCGGGTCCGGCGGCGGTGGCATGACGGCCGCGTTGACCGCGCACGCGTCCGGCCTGGACGCACTGGTGATCGAAAAGTCCTCCCGTTTCGGCGGTTCCACCGCGCTGTCCGGGGGCGGGATCTGGGTGCCCGGCGCGCCGGCGCAACGCCGGGAGGGATACGCACCCCCGCCCGAGGGCGTCGTCGAGTACCTGCAGAAGATCACCGATGACCTCGTCGCCGAGGCGCGGATACGCCAGTACGTCGACTCGGCGCCGCGGATGCTGGAATTCCTCGAAAATCTCTCCGGATGGCTCGAGTTCGTCTGGAAGCCGGGCTATGCCGACTACTACCCGGAACTGCCCGGCGGCTCCAAACTCGGCAGCACCATCAACGTCCCCCCCATCGACCTGAGAAAACTGGGGCCCGACGAGCAGACCCTGCTGCAGCCGCTGGCGCTCGCCCCCAAGGGGATTTGGCTGGGCCCCAGGGAGCTTCGCTCCTTTTACCGGGTAAGGCAGTCCTGGGCGGGAAAAGCCGTGCTGCTCAAACTGATCACGCGCATGGTCCGCGCGCGGGTCCTCGGCGAACGGATCGCGGCGATCGGTCAATCCCTGGCGGCCCGGCTGCGGCTGGCGCTGCGCGACAGCGGGATACCGCTGTGGCTGGACTCGCCGATGGTGGAGTTGCTCACCGACGCCGACGGGACGGTTACCGGCGCGCTGGTGGAGCGGGCCGGGACCCGGCAGCGGATCGGCGCGCGGCGGGGAGTCATTCTGGCGTCCGGGGGCTTCGACCACGACCTCGCCTGGCGCAAGGAACAACTCCCGGTGATCGACCAGGATTGGAGTTTCGGCAACCCCGCGGCCATGGGCGACGGCATCCGCGCGGGCCAAAAAGTGGGCGCGGCAACCGATTTGCTCGACGAGGCCTGGTGGTTCCCGGCGATCCAATGGCCGGACGGGCGCATGCAATTCATGCTCAACGAACGGATGATGCCTGCGCAGTTCATCGTCAACGGGGCGGGGAAGCGCTTCATCAACGAGGCGGCGCCCTACATGGACTTCGGTCATGCGATGATCGACGGCCAGAGGTCCGGGGTCACCCACATCCCCTGCTGGCTCATCACCGACCACAGGTCGTGGAACCGCTACGTCGTCGGCGGCCACCTGCCGATCCCCAGGATCCCCGGCGCACCGGTGCCCACCGGGCGCAGGATTCCGGCGGCCTGGCTGGAATCGGGCGTCGTCAAAGCCGCGACGGATTGGGCGGACCTGGCGGCCAAGATCGGCGTCCCGGCAACCGAACTCGCGGAAACGGCGCGCCGATTCAACGAACTCGCGCGCCGGAGCCACGACGACGATTTCCACCGCGGCGACAGCGTGTACGACAACTACTACGGTGACCCCACCCTGCCCAACCCCAACCTGTATCCGCTCGGGGATCCGCCGTACTACGCGTTTCGGATCGTGCTGGGCGACCTGGGGACCTCAGGTGGGCTGCGGGTCGACGAACACGCCCGGGTCCTGCGGCCGGACGGCACCGTCGTGCGCGGGCTGTACGCGGTGGGCAACACCTCCGCGCCAGTCATGGGCCGCAGCTACGCCGGCGCCGGCGCGACCATCGGCCCGGCCATGACATTCGGCTTCGTCGCCGCGAAACACTGCGCCGCGCAGGGTTCGAGCGAACCATCAAATCTCATAGGAGGTAATGGATGAAGATTTCACTGTTCTACGAGTTCGCCCTGCCGCGGCCCTGGGCGCCCGACGACGAGCGGGTCATGCTGCAGGACTGCCTGGACGAGGTCGAGGCCGCGGACAAGGCGGGATTCTCCACCGTCTGGCTCACCGAGCACCACTTCCTCGAGGAGTACTGCCACTCGACCGCGCCGGAGATCTTCCTGGCCGCCGCCAGCCAGCGGACCAAGAACATCCGCCTGGGATTCGGCATCATGCACCTGCTGCCCGCGGTCAATCACCCCGCCCGGGTGGCCGAACGCGTCGCCACCATCGACCTGCTCTCCAACGGGCGCGTCGAGTTCGGCACCGGGGAAGGGTCCTCCGTCGGTGAACTCGGCGGCTTCGACGTCGATCCCGCCGACAAACGCGCCCAGTGGGAGGAGTCCCTCGAGGTGGCGATCCGCTGCATGATCGAGGAGCCGTTCACGGGCTTCAAGGGTGAGCAGATCCAGATGCCGCCCCGCAACGTCATCCCCAAGCCGATGCAGAAGCCGCATCCCCCGGTATGGGTTGCCTGCACCCGGCCGGCCAGCGTGCAGATGGCGGCCCAAAAGTGCATCGGCGCACTCAGTTTCGCCTACACCGGTCCCGGGCCGCTCACCGAGCGGGTCCACGGCTACTACACGGAGTTCGAGGAGAACGGCGTGCCCATCACGCCGCAGATCAACCCGAACATCCTGGCCATCGGCGGCGACCTGTCGATGATGGTCGCCAAGACCGAGGAACAGGCGCTCGAGCGTCTCGGACAGGGCGGCGGCTTCTTCTCGTTCGGAATCATGCACTACTACCTGACCGGGATGCATACTCCCGGGCGGACCGGGGTGTGGAAACGCTACCTCGAAGAGGTCGAGAAGGACCCGACGCTGGCCTACGGCCCCGGACGCGGCGCGATCGGAACCCCCGCCATGGTACGGGAATTCCTGCGTGGCTACGAGCAGAGCGGCGTCGACGAGATCATCCTGCTGCTCAACCCGCGCAGCCACGAGGGCACCATGGAGTCCATCGAGCTGATGGGCAAAGAAGTGCTGCCCGAGTTCATCGAGCGCGACGCCAGGGCGGTCGCCGACAAAGCCAAGCGTCTCGAGCCCGTCATCGCGAAGGTTCAGGCGCGCCGGCCGGGGTCCAACGCACCGCAGTTCGACGAGACCTACGCCTTCGGTGGCCTGCCCACCGGTCGCGACAAGTTCACGGCCAGTGAGATCCCCGAGGCCATGGCGGAGATCAACGAGGGCCGCGTCCAGGCGGCGCAGCGCGCCAAGGAGCAGCGCAAGTGATCACGGAAGCCGACTGAGGTTGGCAGAGATCGACGGGCTGTGGCGCTACGACGGCCGCCGGGCGGTCGTGACCGGTTGCGCGTCGGGCATCGGCGAACACGTGGTGCGCCAGCTAGCCGAACTCGGGGCCGAGGTCATCGGGCTCGACAAACGGCGACCGGCCCTCGAAATCAACGAATTCCACGAGGTCGACCTCGCCGAGCCGGACTCGATCGACCGGGCGGTGGCAAGTGTCGGCGGGCGGGTCGACGCGCTGTTCAACGTCGCCGGGGTGTCCTCGGGCATCGGTGACCCACCGCTGGTCGTCGCCATCAACTTCCTGGGCCTGCGGCATGTCACCGAGGCGCTGATCCCGCTGATGGGCGCGGGTTCGTCCATCGTGAGCGTGTCCTCGCTGGCCGCCGCGGGCTACCGGGAGCATCTGCGGTCGGTGGCACCGCTGCTGAACACCGCGACGATGCGGGAGGGCATCGACTGGTGTCGCGACCACCCCGACGAACTGGCCGGCGGGGGCTACCGGTTGTCCAAGGAAGCGGTCATCCTGTACTCCATGCAAAGCGCCACCCGGCTCGGGGCCCTTGGCATCCGCATCAACTGCACCGGCCCGGGGGTCACCGAGACACCGATCCTCGATCAGCTGCGTGCGGCGTACGGGCAGGATTTCCTCGACGACATCCCCAAGCCGCTGGGGCGTGTCTCCGGGGCCGCCGAACAGGCCTCGGTGCTGCTGTTCCTGAACTGCCCTGCGGCGAGCTATATCTCGGGTCAGGTGGTGTGGGTCGACGGGGGGAACGTCGGTGCGGCGATCGCCCGCGAACTCGAGGAAGGCCGTGCCCCGTGGCCGGCCTGAGCGACTTCCGGCGGGTCGCCCGCGAGGTCTCCAACTGGGGCCGCTGGGGCGCCGACGACGAACTCGGCACGTTGAACTTCATCACCGCCGACAAGGTCGCACACGCCGCAAGCCTGGTCCGGCATGGGAAGGTGTTCCCGCTCGGCGTGGACTTCGGCTCGTCAGGACCGCAGGGCGCCTTCCATTTTCGGCACAACCCCGTCCTGGTGATGACCGTCGACGGTGGAGACGCGAACACGCTGGCGCAGTACGGGCCCGGGTGGGGGCGAAACCCGACCGCCGAGCAGTTGGGCGGCTACTTTGCCGACAACCTGTTCCGCTTCAACGAAGACATGGTCATCATGCCGTTGCAGGCGGCCACCCAGTGGGATGCGCTGTCGCACGTCTACTACGAAGACAAGCTCTACAACGGTTTCGCGGCGGGCTCGGTGACCAGTATGGGTGCCTACCATTGCAGCATCGACAAGGTCGACGTCAAGGGCATCACCTCGCGGGGCGTGCTGTTGGACCTGGTGCGGCACCGGGGCGCGGAGGTCTTCCTCGAGCAGGGGGAGCCGATCACTGCCCAAGAACTCGACGACGTCGTCCGGGCGCAGGGCGTCACCATCGAACGCGGTGACATCGTCTTGATTCGAACCGGTTGGTGGACAAGGTTTCTGCAGACCGGCAACAAGACGGAGCCGTTCTCGGGGCTGCACTGGCGCTGCGCCTCGTGGCTGCACGACCACGAGGTCGCGGCGGTCGCCTCCGACAACCTGCAGGTCGAGGACCCCGTTCCCGATGTCGAGGGCGCATTCCTGCCCTTGCACCTGCTGTGCCTGCGCGACATGGGGTGCATGTTCGGTGAGTACTGGGACCTGACGGCGCTGGCGGAAGACTGCGCCGCCGACGGCGTCTACGATTTCCAGCTTGTCGCGCCGCCGCTGAGATTCGTTGGCGCGGTGGGATCCCCGGTGAACCCGATCGCGATCAAGTAGACAAGGCGGCCATGGAGTTTCACCGCAGGACCATGCTGGTCGACGGCCTGGTCACCAGCTACCTGGAGGCCGGCGAAGGCGATCCGGTGGTGCTGCTGCACGGCGGCGAATTCGGGGCCGGTGCCGAACTCGGCTGGGAACGCAACATCGCCGCGCTTGCCACGCGGTACCGGGTGTTGGCCCCGGACCAGCTGGGGTTCGGCCAGTCGGCGAAGGTCATCGACTTCGTGGACGGCCGCGGCATGCGCATCCGGCACGTGGCGCGTTTCTGCGAGCTGCTCGGTGCGGACGCCGCACACTTCGTCGGCAACTCGATGGGCGCCATCAACCTGCTCACCGACGCCACCTCGCAGACACCGCTGCTGCCGATCCGCAGCCTGGCGATCATCTGCGGGGGCGGGGAGATCCAGCAGAACCGGCACTTCGAGGCCCTCCAGCGGTACGACGCGACGCTGCCCGCGATGAGGCGCATCGTCGAGGCGCTGTTCTACGATCCCGGCTACCCGATCGACGAGGACTACGTGCGCCGCCGCTATGAGTCGAGTACGGCGCCCGGGGCGTGGGAGGCCTTGGCGGCGGCCCGATTTCGGCGGCCGGGCACCACACCGTCCGGGTCGCCGTCGAGTGCGCGGGCGTACGAGCGCATCGGTGTCCCGACCGTGGTCGTCGAGGGCGGCGGGGACAAGCTGCTGCCGCCGGGATGGGCCGCGCAGATCGCCGAGCAGATCGACGGTGCCCGTTCGGTGGTGGTCGACGAGGCCGGGCATTGCCCGCAGATCGAGCAGTCGTCGGTGGTCAATGACCTGCTGCTGGATTTTTTCGAGACCTAGCAAAGCGCAACGGGCTAAATCAATCGCTTGACTTAACGCATGGCGCGCCGATTAACTCTCCGTATGGGCAACGAACTCGACGGCAGGGTGGCCATCGTCACCGGCGGCGCTTCCGGCATCGGCCGCGGCACCGTCGAGAGGTTCGTGGCCGAGGGGGCGCGGGTCCTCGTCGGCGACGTCGACGAGGACGGGGGCGAGAGCCTGGCCGCGGCGCTGGGCCCGGACGTCGCGGCGTTCCGGCGCGCGGACGTCTCCGATCCCGGGCAGGTGGGCGCGCTGGTCGACGCGGCCGTGCGGCGGTTCGGGGGACTGCACGTCATGGTGAACAACGCCGGCGTGTCGGGCACCATGCACCCGGGACTGCTCGACGACGACCTGGCCGACTTCCATCACGTCATGGCCGTCAACGTCCTGGGCGTGATGGCGGGGACCCGCGACGCCGCCCGGCACATGGCCGCCCACGGCGGGGGATCGATCATCAACGTCACCTCGATCGGGGGCATCCAGGCCGGGGGCGGCGTGCTGACCTACCGCGCCTCCAAGGCCGCGGTCATCCAGTTCACCAAGTCCGCGGCGATCGAGTTGGCCCACCACGACATTCGGGTCAACGCCATCGCGCCGGGCAACATCCCGACGCCGTTGGTGGCCGCGTCGGCGACCACCATGGACCCGGCCAAGGCCGAGCGGTATGAGGCGAGGCTGCGCGAGACGATGCGCGCCGATCGGCCGCTCAAGCGCGAGGGCACCCCCGACGACATCGCCGAGGCCGCGTTGTATTTCGCGGGGGACCGGTCGCGCTACGTCACCGGAACCGTGCTGCCGGTGGACGGCGGAACGGTGGCCGGCAAGGCGATCCGCCGCCGCAGCGAGTGAGGCCCGAACGGTCAGGCGTCCTTGGCGGGATGCCCGGCGCGCGCCTCCAGCCGCAGCCGGGCCAGTTGCTCTGCCCGCCTGTAATCCGGGGCGCCGAGGGTCTCCACCACGACGGCGTGCGAATGGGTCAGCACGCCCAGCACCGCCTCGGCGGGCAGCCCGGGAAACTGGCGGCCCAGCGCGTCGGCCGCCTTCCGCAACTCGGCCGGCTCCGGAAGGGGCGCCCGGCCGGCCGGCGGCGGCACCACGCGGGTGATGTCTTGGACGTGATGCACCGCGGCGACCGTCTTCCTGCCGTCGCTGATCGGGAAATTCACCGGCATCCACACCTTGTAGAGGAACTCGCCCGGCCGCTGCCGGTCGGGAATGTCGTAGCGCTGCACGCCCATCCAGTTCCGGACTCCGCGGCGGAACGTCGATTCCAGCGAACCCGCGAGGTTCGCCACGCCGTTCGCGTCCGGGTCGGCCGGGTTGTCCGGGAAGACCTCGAACAACGGCCGGCCGACCATGGCGTCCCGCGGGTGTCCCGACGCCCGCTCGTATGCTTTGTTCACCGCGCGGATGCTCAAGTCGGCGTCGACGAGCGCGTACGGCGCCCACCTCGCCTGGAACCACGCGGCGTTCTCGATCTCCGCGACCTGCCGCTCTGACAGCACCGTTACCCCTCCCGGACAAGGCTTCCGCGTCCGGCTGCCCTTGGCCTCAGCGCGCGACACGCACACTTCAT
This sequence comes from Mycobacterium helveticum, assembly GCF_007714205.1. Taxonomy (GTDB): domain Bacteria; phylum Actinomycetota; class Actinomycetes; order Mycobacteriales; family Mycobacteriaceae; genus Mycobacterium; species Mycobacterium helveticum. The sequence goes on from NZ_VMQU01000002.1 coordinate 64,941, forward strand.
CGTGGCGCACTGTGCGCGCCACCCGCGAGGGTCTTTGGTAACTCGGCTGTGCTGGGTAGCCGCGCCACGGTGGTTAAATCAATCGCTTGACTTAATCGCCGTGGCGCGATTGACTGGCGGAATGACCGCAGCCGGCAGGGCCGTTCGCACCGAGCGGGCCATCTCCACCCAGGAGGCCATCCTGGTGGCCGCCGAACGGCTGTATGCCGAGCACGGCATGTTCGCGGTGTCCAACCGCCAGGTCAGCGAGGCCGCCGGCCAGGGCAACAACGCCGCGGTGGGCTACCACTTCGGCACCAAGGCCGACCTGGTGCGTGCCATCGAGCAGAAACACCGGGGGCCCGTCGAGCAGCTTCGCGAGCACATGGTGGCCGAGTTGCTGAGGTCGGAAGACCCGGCGCAGCTGCGGGACTGGGTGGCCTGCCTGGTGCGGCCGCTCACCGACCACCTGGCCGAACTCGGGAGCCCGACGTGGTATGCGCGGTTCGCGGCGCAGGCGATGACCGATCCCGCGTACTACCACATCATCGTCAAGGGGGCGCTCAGCTCGCCATCGCTGGTCCAGGTCGTCGAGGGCATCAACCGGTGCCTGCCCGACCTGCCCGCCGAGGTGCACTTCGACCGCAACATCATGGCCCGCAACCTGCTGATGCACACCTGCGCCGACCGCGAACGTGCGCTCGCCGCCGGTGCATCGCCGACCCGACGTTCCTGGCGCGCCGCGGCGTCCGGCCTCATCGACGCGGTGGTGGGGCTGTGGCTGGCGCCCGTGACACCGCACGAGTGAAAGGCTCGCCGATGAAAGTGATTGTCGACCAGGATGGTTGCGCATCGTCGGGCAATTGCGTGCTGAACTCGCCCGACATTTTCGACCAGCGCGACGACGACGGCGTTGTCGTCCTGCTCAATCCGAACCCCTCGCCCGAGCAGGCCGAGGGTGCGCGCCGGGCGGCCGCGGCCTGCCCCGCGCTGGCCATCCGCATCGAGGAGTGACATGTCGGACACGCTGACGACGGCCGGGGCCGAAGTCGATTCGGACATCCCGGACTATCCGATGGCGCGGGAGGCGCGGTGCCCCTTCGCCCCTCCTCCGGATGTCATGGCGCTCGCCGCGGCCGCGCCGCTGTCGCGGGTCCGGATCTGGGACGGCAGCACCCCGTGGCTCATCACCGGCTATGAGGAAGTGCGGGAACTGTTCTCCGACAGCCGGGTCAGCGTCGACGACCGGGTGCCCGGCTTTCCGCACTGGAACGCGGGCATGCTCTCGACGGTGCACAAGCGCCCGAGATCGGTGTTCACCGCCGACGGCGAGGAGCACACCCGATTCCGGCGCATGCTGTCGAAACCCTTCACATTCAAGCGGGTCGAGGGGTTGCGCCCGACCATCCAGCAGATCACCGACGAGCACATCGACGCCATGCTGGCCGGACCGCAGCCCGCCGACCTCGTCGCCGCGCTGGCCCTGCCGGTCCCGTCGCTGGTGATCAGCCAGCTGCTGGGGGTGCCGTACGAAGACGCCGAGATGTTCCAGGAACACGCCAACGTCGGGCTCGCCCGCTACGCCACCGGCGAGGACACCGCCAAGGGTGCCATGACCCTGAACCGATACCTCGCCCGGCTGGTCGAGGCCAAGATGGACAACCCGGCCCCTGATTCAACGCCGGACGCGGTGTCCGACCTGGCCGAGCGGGTCAAAGCGGGCGAGCTCAGCGTCAAAGAGGCCGCGCAGCTGGGGACCGGCCTGCTCATCGCCGGGCACGAGACCACCTCCAACATGATCGGGCTGGGTGTCCTTGCCCTGCTGGCGAACCCGGAGCAGGTGGCCGTCATCCGCGACGCCGAAGACCCCAAGATCGTCGCCAATGCGGTCGAGGAATTGTTGCGTTACCTCAGCATCATCCAGAACGGCCAGCGCCGCGTCGCCCTCGAAGACATCGCCATCGCCGGACAGGTGATCCGCGCCGGTGAAGGCATCATCATCGACCTGGCCCCGGCGAACTGGGATGCCGACGTCTTCACCGAGCCCGATCGGCTGTATCTGCACCGTTCGGGGGCGGATCGCAATGTCGCCTTCGGGTACGGCCGGCACCAGTGCGTGGGCCAGCAGCTCGCCCGCGCGGAGCTGCAGATCGTCTACCGGACACTCTTCCGCCGCATTCCCAGGCTCTCGCTCGCCATCCCGATCGAGGAGGTGCCGTTCAAACACGACCGGCTCGCCTACGGCGTCTACGAACTTCCGGTGACCTGGTAACCCGGCCCGGCTACTCCCCCCCCGATCCCAACGGAAGGTCAACGATGACAACAACCAGCCCCGTCTCGCTCTATCCTCCCGAAGGCTTCGGCGCACCGAAGAACCGCCGTGGACACGCCGGCGGCGTCGACGTGGGCCTGCCGGAGGGGACGGTGGTGTTCTCCGCGGACAACCACATCTCGCTGGCCTCCGACATCTTCTACGAACGGTTCCCCGAGGACCTCAAGGACAAGGCGCCGCGGATCTGGTACGAGGAGGGGGCCTACCAGGTCGGCCGCAAGGGGCAATCGTTTTTGCCCGGTGATTTCAGCGCGGTGCTGATGCAATACGACGACCTGCCGGGGGCGGCGAGCAACAACATCGAGGCGCGGATCAAGGAACTGCACGACGACGGCGTCGACAAGGAACTGGCCTTCCCCAACGCGGTGCTGGCGCTCTTCCACTACCCGGACAAGACGCTGCGCGAACTCACGTTCCGCATCTACAACGAGTACATCGCGGAGCTGCAGGAGCGCTCGGCCGGCCACTTCTACGGCGCCGGGTTGATCAACTGGTGGGATCCCAAGGGCACCAGGAAGACCCTCGAAGAGTTGAAGTCATTGGGGCTCAAAACATTCCTGATGCCACTGAACCCGGGCAAGGACGACGACGGCAACCCGATCGACTACTCGAGCACCTCGATGAACGCCGTGTGGGACGAGATCGAAGCCTCCGGGCTCCCACTCACCCACCACATCGGCGAAACCCCGCCGAAGAGCCCCTGCGAGTTCAACAGCGTCGTCGTCGGGATGATGATCAACATCGACGGTTTCCGGGAGACGTTCTCCAAGTACATCTTCGGCGGCATTCTCGACCAGCACCCGGGCCTGCGGATCGGCTGGTTCGAGGGCGGGATTGCCTGGGTACCGTGGGCGCTGCAGGACGCCGAACACCTGGTGGCGTCCTACCGGCACATGTTCAACCGGCCGCTGCAGCACGACGTGCGGTACTACTGGGACACCCACATGATGGCGTCGTTCATGGTCGACCCGCTGGGCCTGCAGCTGATCGACAAGATCGGCGTGGACAAGGTGATGTGGTCCAGCGACTACCCGCACAACGAGAGCACCTACGGGTATTCGGAGAAATCGCTGGCCGCGGTCGTCGACGCGGTAGGGTCGGCCGACGCGGCGAAGATCGTCAGCGGCAACGTCACGAAATTCCTGGGGCTCTGGTGACAACCGTCGCGCAAACGGCCAGTGCCCCTGAACACCTGGTGATCCCCGAAAAGCCGGACCTCACCCGCATGCGCCGTGAGACCGGGGCCCGGCTACGCTCGGCGATGGCCGAACGCGGTGTGGACGCACTGATCCTGCTGGGCAACAGCTCGGTGGTCTACGCCACCGGGGCCAGCTGGCCGCTGGGCGACGCGGGCCTGTCCTACGTCGAGCGGCCGGTGGCCGTGGTGACCGCCGACGACGAGTCGCCGCATCTGTTCCTGCCATTTCGCGAGGGCGCCGCGCACGAGTCGGAACTGCCCGCCGACCATCTGCACGGTCCGGTTTATCTCGAATTCGACGAGGGCGTGGGCGATTTCGCGAGGTGTTTGGCCGACCTGATCCCGTCCGGCGCTGTGATAGGGATCGACGAATCCACCGGCGCCATGTCGCGCGCGGCCACGTCGTTGTTCCCGGGCGGTCCTCCCGCCGACGCGGCAGCGATCGTCAGCGCCGCCAAGGTGGTCAAAACCCCGGATGAACTGGCGTGCATCAGAACCGCCGTGCGGATCACCGACGAGGCCATGGTCGAAGTGGACAAGCGTCTGGCCCCCGGTGTCCGACAGGTCGACCTTTCGGCGATCTTCTTGCGGCGGGCCTTCGAACTGGGCGCGTCGGCCAGCATGCTGGAGCCGATCTGGCAGGTGATGCCGCCCACCAAGGCCGAAGGGGTGTGGACGACGCACGGTGACCTGGCGCTGCCGCTACTGAGCACCGAGCGTGAGCTGGTGGAAGGCGACGTGTTGTGGACCGACGTCAGCATCACCTACCAGGGCTACTGCTCGGACTTCGGGCGCACCTGGCTGGTGGGCCGGGAACCGTCGCCGCGCCAGCGGGCACAGTTCGACAAGTGGCAGCAGATCATGGCCGCCGTGCTGGACGTCGCCCGCGCCGGCGCCGCCGCGGGCGATCTCGGCAGGGCCGCCACCGCGGCCAACGGCGGCACCAGGCCCTGGCTGCCGCACTTCTACCTCGGCCACGGGATCGGCGTGAACGCGGCCGAGATGCCCATGATCGGAACCGATCTCGGGCAGGAATTCGACGACAACTTCATTCTGCAGCCCGGCATGGTGCTGGTGCTCGAGCCGGTGGTGTGGGAAGACGGCACCGGAGGCTACCGCAGCGAAGAGGTCGTGGTGATCACCGAGGAAGGTTCGATTCGATTGACCGACTACCCCTACACCCCCTATGGCTCCCATGTCAGTTGAAGTCCTGCCCGACGATCGGGCACTGCGCTCGGGGCGCCGCCAGCGAGTGCTGGACCAGATGGCGGCACACGACCTCGATGTCCTTGTCCTCGGCCGTCAGGCCAACATCCGCTACGTCACCGGCGCCCCGCAGCTGTGGGTAGCCGGGACCCGGCCGTTCGGCCCGTCCTGCGTGTTGGTGCGTGAGACCGGCGCCATCCACCTGCTCAGTACCTGGGATGAAGGCGTTCCCGACGACATCCCCCGCGAGAACCTCTACGGCATCGCGTGGAATCCGGTCAACACCATGGCGGTGCTGAAACGCATCCAGGGTGCGTCCACCGCTCGCCGCGTCGGAACCGAGGCAATATCACCGGTTTTCGCGCAGCTGCTGCCGACCGCGTTCCCCAATGCCGAACTGGTCGACGGCGAGCTCGCGATGCGTGGTGCCCGGCGCATCAAGACGGCGGAGGAAATCTTCGCGCTACGGGCAGCGATCGCGGTGGCCGAGTCGGGCCTGGCCGCCGCTGTGGCCGGGTTGCACCCCGGGGTGCGGGAACAAACGCTGGCCGGGGTCATGATGGAGGCCATGGCGGCCGGCGGGGTGAGTACTCCCGCGAACCAGGAATTCGCCTGGGTGACTTCGCGTGACCATCCGTGGCGGCGGGTCAACGGCGACGGACGCGTGAACGACGGTGACCTGGCGGCTTTTTCGGCCGGTGTGCTGGCCGGCGGGTACATGGGTGAGGTGGGCCGTACGTGGCCCGCGGGCGCTGTCGGCAATGCCGCGCCGTTGTACGCGCGGTGGGACAGGCTGTGGTCCGCGCTGTTGAATGCGTGCCGGCCCGGTGCCGCCGCCGCCGAACTGCTCGGTGCCTATGAGGCCGCAGGTGAGCCGGCGCCACCGATGCCGGTCGCACGCGGACTGGGGATGGGCTTCGACCCGCCGGTCATCTCCCAGCACCTGCCTGAAACCGCGGCCGGCGAACGCCTGGATCCGGGAATGGTGCTGGCCGTGACGGGCTACGTCTGGGAGCAGGGGGTCGGCGCGGTCTTCGGGCGCGAAGCCGTGCTGATCACCGACGACGGCCACGAGGTGCTGACCTCGAGCCCGTCCTGGCGCAAATAGCGATGCCCGACAAGCCCGTCCCGCCGGTCGAGAAGATCATCCGCTACCGCAAGGACGCCACGACCCGCATCGCCACGATCACCTTCGACCGGCCGGACCATCTCAACGCGCCGACCATCGCGGCCCGGGTGCGCTATGCCGACCTGTTGCATCGCGCCTCCATCGACGACGACGTCAAAGTGTTGGTGGTCCGCGGCACGGGGGAGGACCTGGGCTCGGGCGCGGATCTCCCCGAGGCCATGTCGGTGCGCAGGTCGGCGGACCAAGGCCCCCGGCTCGGGGAATACCGGATCGGCGCCGACGAAGTCAAGTACCCGCCGGAGGGTTCCTTTCGGCGCGGCGCCACCCTCAGCCAGTGGTATGCGAATCCGAATTCCGGAATCCGCGGGCTGCAGGACTTCAAGAAGATCAGCATCCTGGAGGTCAAGGGCTACTGCTACGGCTGGCACTTCTACCAGGCTGCCGACGCGGACCTGGTGATCGCCAGCGACGATGCGCTGTTCGGGCATCCGTCGTTCCGCTACTACGGGTGGGGCCCGCGGATGTGGTGGTGGGCGCAGACCATGGGCATCCGCAAGTTCCAGGAAATGGTTTTCACCGGAAGGGCTTTCACCGCCGCCGAGATGTACGACTGCAACTTCCTCAACAGCGTGGTCCCCAGGGGCCAGCTCGAAGCGGAGGTGGAGAAATATGCGCTGGCGTGCTCGCGTAATCGTCCCACCGACACGGTGTTCATGCAGAAGGTCTTCTTCGAGATCATGAAACAGTTCCAGGGCGAGTACCTGGGCAGCATGCTCAGCGGCGTCTTCGAGTCGATGGGCGGCCTCGTCCGCCCGGATGACGACGACGATTTCCTGCTCGACGGCGCCATCCAACGGGGCCTGGGCGACGCGGTCAATGACAACGACGCAAAGTTCCCCCCGGAGTGGCGGCTGAGCAAGAACGGGCGCACGAAGGGGCGGTCCCCCAAGAAGGCCGAGCGGAAGCGTAAACAGTAGTGGCGGAGGCGAAGACCGAGCCGCCCCTGACGGGCTACACGGTGGTCGATCTGTCCACCGGCATAGCGGGCGCCTACTGCACCAGGCTGCTGGCCGACGGCGGCGCCGACGTCGTCAAAGTCGAACCGCCGGAGGGTGATCCGCTGCGGTCCTGGTCGGCCTCGGGCGCTGCCATACCGCCCGGCCGTGACGGGGCGTTGTTCAGCTTTCTGGCCGGATCGAAGCACGGCGTCGTCGCCGATCCCGCCAGCCGGGACGACGTCGAACTCGTCGACCGGCTCTTGGCGGCCGGTGACGCGGCAATCTGGTCGCCCGGCTCGAAAGTTGCTGAAAAACAAGGCTTTACCCCCACGGCGATCCACCGGCGCCATCCGCACCTCACCGTTATGTCGATCACGCCCTTCGGCCTCGAGGGACCCTGGTCCGATCGGGCCGCCACCGAATTCACGCTGCAGGCCTGGTCGGGCGGGATCGTCGGCCTCGGACGCGGCGAGCCGGACCGCGCGCCGGTGTTCGTCGGCGGACAGGCCGGGGACTATCTGGCCGGGGTGTACGCAAGTGCCGCGTTGCTGGCGGCGCGGCGCGGCCAAATCAGCGGCGGTGCGGGCCAACTGCTGGACCTGTCGATGCTCGAGACCCAGATCCTCGGCCTGACCTACTATCCCGTCACCTACTTCGAAATGCGCGGGCGGCCATGGCGGGACGCGCGGCGGGTCACCGTCCCGGGTGTGGCTCGCGCCAAGGACGGGTTGGTCGACGTCGGTTGTGGCACGGCGCAGCAGTGGTTCGACCTGTGCGCCATGGTGGGCCACCCCGAGTGGATCGACGAGGAATCCTCCCTGACGATCACCGAGCAGGCGACCCTGCACGCCGGCGAGATCTACGCGTGGTTCGAGACCAACACCGTCGACGACATCCTGGAACTGGCCACGGCCTTCCGGATTCCCAACGCGCCGGTCGCCAACGGCGCCAACATTGCGGCCCTGGAACACTTCCGGGAACGCTGCTCGTTCGTGCGCAATCCCCGCGACGGGTTCCTGCAACCGGGCCACCCCTACCGAATGCGGCCCGCCCGGCTCCAGCGACCGGCGCCGGCGCCGGCGCTCGGTGAGCACACGGCACGCTACCGGTCCGCGCACCTGGCCCCCCGCCCCGCGCCCACCGCGCCGGCACCTCGACTGCCCCTGAACGGGATTCGGGTCCTGGACATGACGACGTTCTGGGCGGGCCCCTGCTGCACCCACTTCCTGGCCATGCTCGGCGCCGAGGTGATCCACGTGGAATCCACCCGCCGACCCGACGGAACCCGACTGATCGCCGGCGTACCGGTGACCGAAAACCAATGGTGGGAGCGGTCCCCGATCTTCGCGGCGTTGAACACCAACAAGAAAGGGCTGACGCTGGACCTGCAGAGCCGGCGCGGCAGGGAGTTGCTGCGCCGGCTCATCGCAACCTGTGACGTGATCGCGGAGAACTTCACGCCGCGGGTGCTCGACCAGATCGGCCTGGATTTCGCCGCCGCCCAGTCGATCAAACCCGACGTGATCATGGTGCGCATGCCCGGGTTCGGCCTGGACGGGCCGTGGCGCGACAAGCCGGCATTCGCCTACGTCATCGAATCCGCGGCGGGCGTGAGCTGGATGACCGGCTACCCCGATCGCATTCCCTACGAACCCTATTCGATCGGTGACCCCAACGCGGGCATGCATTCGCTCAATGCGCTGCTGCTGGCGCTGGAGCACCGCCGCCGCACCGGGCAGGGCGTGCTGGTGGAGGCGGCGATGGTGGACGCCGCGCTCAGCATCTCCGCCGAGCAGATCATCGAGTACTCCGCTTATGGGGCGCTGCTGGAGCGCGCGGGAAACCGGGGACCGACGGCCGCACCGCAGAACCTCTACCGCAGCGCCGGCATCGACGAATTCGGGCGCCCCGACAGTTGGGTCGCGATAGCCGTGGTCACCGACGCGCAGTGGAAGAACTTGTGCGGCGCGATCGGATCGCCCTCGTGGGCAACGGATCCGAGCCTGGTGACGGCGGCGGGGCGGCGGGCGCACCAGGACCTCATCGACGAGCAATTGGCCGCATGGTGCGCCCAACACAGCCGCGACGACATCGTCGCGGCCTTGTGGGAGGCCGGTGTGCCGGTGGCCAAGGTCATGCAGCCGCATCGCCAGACGGAGCTGGACCAGCTGGAATTTCGCGGCTTCTTCGAAGAAGTCGACCACCCCGTCTGCGGCCCCGCCAGGCTCAGCAGCGTGCCGATGAGATTCTCCGGCGGCCCCGATACGTTCCACACCCGGCACGCGCCGCTGCTGGGGCAGCACAATCGGGAATTGCTGACCGAGCTGGGACTGAGCGAATCCGAAATCGCCGACCTGGAAGCCGACGGTGTGATCGGCCGGGAACCGGCGATGCGCGCCGCGACCTGACCGCCGTGGCCATCGAACCGTCGAATATCCTGCTCACCGGCCGCGTCGCGGTGGTGACCGGAGGAGGAGCCGGCATCGGGCGGGGAGTCGCTGCCGGGATGGTCGCGTTCGGCGCGTCCGTCGCCATCTGGGAACGAGACCCGCAGACCTGTGCCGGCGCAGCCGAATCGATCGGCGCACTGGGAATCGTGGCCGATGTCCGCGACGGCGACCAGGTGGATGCCGCGCTCGCTCGCGGACGGCCGAGCCCGGCATCCCGACGATTCTGGTCGACAACGCCGGCGGGGTGTTCTACTCGCCGCTGCTGGAAACCAGCGAGAACGGTTGGGACGCATTGTATAAGGCCAATCTGCGCCACGTGATGCTGTGCACCCAGCGGGTCGCTCGGCAACTGGCCTCGGCGGCCCTGCCCGGCAGCGTCATCTCGGTGACGTCGATCGGCGGCGAGCGGGCGATGACCGCAACCGGCAACATCGTGCCGATGGGGCGCCCCGGCCACGTCGACGAAATCACCCCGCGCCGCGGTGTTTCTGGCCTCGGACATGTCGGCCTACCTGACCGGCCAGATGCTGCACGTCGACGGCGGGACCCACGCCGCCGGCGGCTGGCATCACGACCCGCGGACCGGCGATTACCGCCTGGGACCGCCCGGCTAGTGCCGCCAGCCCTCCGCGGCCTGTTCGTCGAAGGTGCGGTCGATGCGCTCGAACCGCCGGCGGATGGACGCGCGGGCGGCCCCATGCGGCAGGATGTAGAGGCGGTTGGCCGCGATCCCGTCGGCCGTCAGCCGCGCGACGTCCTCGACGCCCAGGGTGTCGTCCTCCACCGGCAGCGTCGCCTCCGGGGACGACGACCTCCCGTAGTCGGCGCCGCGGATGCGTTCGGAGTTGGTGACCAGCTTGGTTTCGACCACCATCGGGCACAGCAGCGAGACGCCGATCCCGTTGGGCTTGACCTCGCGGGCCAGCGTTTCGGCCAGGCCGACGACGCCGTATTTGGCGACGCCGTACGCTCCCAGGCCCGCGTTGGGGACCAGGCCGGCGAAGGACGCGGTGAAGGCGATGTGGCCACCCGTGCCCTGCTCGATCAGCCTCGGCAGGAATGCCTCGACGGCGTGGATGGAGCCCCACAGGTCGATGTCGATCACCCAGCGCCAGTCGTCGTGGCTCATCTGCGCGAGCGGGCCCGCGACCACGATCCCGGCGTTGCTGAACACCACGTCGACGCCGCCGAGGAGGCGGAAGGACTCGCCGGCGAGGTGAACCATCTCGTCGAGGTGCCTGACATCGCACGTCACGCCGTGGGCCTCGAACCCCTCGGAGCGCAGCCGCGCCACCGCCTGCTCCAGCGCGGGTTCGTCGACGTCGGCGAGCACCACGTCGGCTCCGCGACGGGCGAACTCGCTCGCGGTCGCCAACCCGATCCCACTCGCGCCGCCCGTGACGACGGCCTTACGCCCTTCAAATCCGTTCATCAATGAGCATCCCAGGTCCGTGAGGGATCGGTAACAGGCCACATTGACCCCACCGACATCCGTCAAATCGACGTTTCGCAGGAGAAGTGCGAGAGATGCCCTGCAGAACGTCCATCTCGGCGAATCTAGCGGGCACCGGAGGGACGGTGAGCGCCGACCCTACTTCAGGCAGCCACCCGCATCGACGGGCAGGGTCACGCCGGTGACGTAGCGGGACTCGTCGGAGGCCAAGAACAGCACCGCATTGCTGATGTCCACCGGCTCCACCCACGGAATCGGCAGCGTGTGGAACATCTGGCAGATCGGCGCCATGTCGTCGGGACCGGGGTTCTCCAGGTCCGGGCGGAACATCTTGAAGGTCCCCTCGTTGTGCAGCATCGGAGTCTTGACGTGGGTCGGGTGCACCGAGTTCACCCGAATCATGTGCTGCCCCAACTCCACCGCGAACGCCCGCATGAGCCCGACGACACCGTGCTTGGCGGCGACGTAGTGACCGGTGTGGGGGTAGGCCTTGAGCCCGCCGACGGAGCTGGTCAGCACGATGGAGCCGCCGCGTCCGCCGGAAACCAGATGCGGCACACCGGCTTTCACCGTCTTCCACACCCCGGCCAGGTTGATGTCGATCATCTCCGTCCAGTCTTCCTCGCTGGTCTTGTCCAGCGTCTCACCGCCGTTACCGATGCCGGCATTGGCAACGATGATGTCGAGCCGGCCGAGTTGTTCGACGCCGCCGTCCACCGCGGCCTTCAGCGCGTCGTAGTCGCGCACGTCGACTTCGGCCGTGACGATCCTGCGGTTGTGGCCCTTGACCAGGTCGGCGGTCTCCGCGAGGTCCTCGGGCGTGGACGCCGGGATGGCCGTGTCGGTGACACCGTCGCGGACCGGTTTGCAGATGTCGACGGCGATGATGTCGGCGCCTTCCTGCGCCAAGCGCACTGCGTGGCTGCGGCCCTGGCCGCGCGCCGCTCCGGTGACGAAAGCGACTTTGCCCTCAACACGTCCAGCCATGTCTACCTCGATTCCTTACCCCGGGACGCGCGTCGTGCCGCACCCGAACTCGGTCATCGCCCACCAGGGGTGCAATGACGGATTCATTTCGGCTACATATGGTTCTAAACATTAGAGAATCATATTCTCACGACGCAAACCGGGTTCCCGTGCGCTCATATCGTCAGTGTGGCCCCGGGCCCGGCGTCAGCCGACGAACCCGCGCGAGCAGAAGTCCCACACCTCGTCGGCGGTGATGGGATGGGTCGTGGCGTCGTCGGAGCCGCCGCTGGATTGCGCGATGAACATGACGGTCTGCATGGTCATGGCGGCCATCCGCTTGGGATTGATGCCGCTGCGCAACTTGCCGGCGTCGCAGGCGGCTTCCATGAGCTCAGTCAGCAACGCCAGCAACGGCGCGTGGGCGACCTTGACCTCGGCGGGGTGCGTGACCAGCAGCCGCGGCGCAAAGTCGGTGAACAGCGGGCGCCTGGCCGTCGGGTCCGGCCGCGAGGCCTCGTACAGCAACTCGACCGCCACCTTGAGCCGCTCCAGCGGGTCGGTGTGGCTTTCCGTGGCGGCGCGGATCTGATCGGCCGACCGGCTCAGCGCGTCCTCGAACAGCGCCAGCAGCAGCTCGTGCTTGCCGTCGAACTGCAGGTAGAAGCTGCGCAGCGACTGACGGGACCGGTCCACGACCTCCTGAACGGTAAAGTCGGTGCTGCCCTTCTCGATGATGATCGCCTGCGCAGCATCCAGGAAGCGCTGAACGCGCTGCGCCGCCCGCAGTTTCGCGGTTTTGATGGACCGCTCGACGGCGCGCTGCTTCCAGGCGGGCTCTTCGCTGGGGCTGGTCACGGGCGGCTCGGACGATTGCCGCGCGGGGAGAACATGATTGGACTCTACCGGAGAACGCCGTGACATCGCTGCGCTCGACCCCCTCGCGGAAGACGTGTCTGAGATTGTAACTTTCTGTCGACGAGAATACTATTCTCTTCGTCGTATCTTTGGAAGCGGAATCACAAAGAGGCTACCGCCGGGTAGGTGGAAACCTTGATCTACGCGTCGTTCCGCGAGCACCGAAATCTTCCGGGGAGTGTTGTGCAGCTGACTTTCGACGCCGACGTGGAGGCGTTCCGCGCCGAATTCGTGGCCTTTTTGGGCGCGCATCTGCCCTCGGACGCCGAGACGTCCGAGCGGCCCCGGTCCAGTTCGCACATCCCCGAGTGGGCGCGCCGCTGGCAGCGGCAGCTGTTCGACAACGGGTGGTTGCTGCCCGGCAATCCGCCGAAGTTCGGGGGGCGCAACGCCACGCTTTTGCAGCAATACGTGTACCTGGAGGAACTCGGGCGGCGACGCATCTACCAGAGCTTCAACCCGCAGGGCGTGGGGATCATCGCGGCGTCGTTGCTGTCGTTCGGCACGCCGGAGCAGCAGCAGCGGTGGGCCGTGCCCATCCTGCGCGCCGAGATCACAGCGTCGCTGGGCATGAGCGAGCCGGGCGCGGGCTCGGACCTCGCATCGCTGAAGACGCGGGCCGTGCTTGACGGCGACCATTTCGTGGTGAACGGGCAGAAGGTGTGGACCTCGGGTGCCCACGACGCCGACGTGCTGCTGGCCTTCGTGCGGACCGACCCGAACGCGCCCAAGCACAAGGGGATCAGCGTGCTGCTGATCCCGACCGACACCCCCGGCGTCGTGCGCCGCCCGTTCGCGTCGATGTGCGACGGCGACGAGGTCGACTTCAACGAGGTGTTCTTCACCGACGCGCGCGTGCCCGCCGAGAATCTGGTGGGCGGGCTCAACGATGGCTGGCGCGTGGCAACCGGTTCCCTGGGCCACGAACGCGTCATGCTCTGGATGGGATACGTCGACCTGCTACGTGAGATGACAATCGACTTCTCCCCCTCGGGGGCGCTGCAGCGGGATGGTTACGCCACGCTGGTCATGGATGCCTACGCGCTGCGGCTGCTGGGCTCGGCGGCCCTGGCCCGGGCCGCGCGTGGGGACGAAGACGTCCCCGCCCAGTCCGTGCTCAAGCTCCTGGGCTCGGAGGCACTGCAACGCGCCGGCGAGGACGCGCTGCACGCCGCGGGGCCCGACGGGCTGGCCGCCCGCGCGGTCACCGCCCCGTTCGCGGCGCTGAACCTCGACAGCCACTGCCGCGGCTGGTTCGACCGGTACGCGCGCTCGTTCGCCGCGACCATTGCCGGCGGCACGTCCGAGATCCAGCGCAACATCATCGCCGAACGAGTACTCGGGCTGCCGCGCAACTAATGGTCCGTCGGATCATCCGGTTGCCGCGAAGCGGGCGAACCTGCTCCCGTAGGAGTCCGGTGATTACAGCTGTGCCAGCCGCGGTGCGAACCCGTTGGCCCGCAGGGCCGCTCCCGCCTCCCGGGTCAACTCTCGGGTGCTGCCGAGCAGGCCGTCCAGGATCAACGACCGCTTGACGTGACGATGCAGCTGGTGCTCGGCGGTGAAGCCGATGCCGCCCAGCACCTGCTGGCAGTGCCGCGCGGCGGTCAACGCCGCGCGGCCGGCCGCGGCCTTGGCGAGCAGGCAGGCCAACCCCCCGGGGTCGTCCGGGGCGGCCGGGGCCGCGTGCAGGGTCGCCTCCGCGCCCTCGAGCGCGACCAGCGTCTCGGCCAGCCGATGCCGGACCGCCTGGAACGAGCCGATGCGGCGGCCGAACTGGACGCGGTCCAGGGCGTGCCGGCGCGCCAACGCGAGCATGGCCCGGCCCGAGCCGACCAGCCACCAGCCCACCGCCAGCCGTCCCGCGCCCAGGGCGGCCGCGGGCAGCGGATTGGCCTGGGGCACGCGGCGTATCGGCAGTTCTGGGTCGAGGGCCGAGCTCGGGTCGTCGTCACGCTCCCAGGCCACCCAGGAGCCGCCCGCGAATGGCAGCGGCAGCATGCCCCCGGGCGCGGCCCCGGACGCCCGCAGCAGCACGTCGTTGAGTACGGGAGCGTGCGCGCCCGTCTCACCGAGCAGCCGGAAGACCAATGGGACCGCCAGATCGGGGATTTCGTCGAGCATGTCGAGCCAGCCGAGGTCGGCCAGGGCCGCATCGAGCGCGGCGCCCGAGGCCGCGGCCATCGTGGTGCGCAGCGAGTCGGCCAGGAGCTCGAGTGACTCGGGATCGGTGGCGTCGCCCACGGCTCACTCCTTCCCGAGGTCGAGCAGCCGGCGGGCGATGATGTTGCGCTGGATCTCGGCCGTGCCGCCGTAGATGGTCGCCGCGCGCGAGTACAGGTATTCGGGACGCCAGGGCGTGTCGTCGAGCTCGAGCGTCCCGGGCAGCAGGTCGCGCACGGTGTCGTAGAGCTGCTGTTCGGCGGTGGCCAGCAGTACCTTGTCGATCGAGGTGTCCGGTCCCAGCCGCTCCCCGTCGCGCAGCCGGTGCTGGGTGTCGCGGGACCGGCAGCGCAGCATGTGCAGCGCCAGATAGGCTGCGCCGAGGGCAGATTCGTCGGGTTCGCGTGCTTGCGCGATGAGTTCGTCGAACCGTGCGTAGAGGTAGGCGATGCGCTGCCAGAAGCAGGTGGAACGTTCATAGGGCAGCAGGTCCATCGCCAGCCGCCAGCCGTCGCCGGGGCGGCCGAGCATGCGGGTGGCCGGGACGACCACGTCGTCGTAGTACACCTCGCAGAACTCGTCGACCCCGTGCATCGTGCGGAGCGGACGGATGGTGATGCCGGGGGTGTCCAGGTCGACGAAGAACGCGGTGATCCCGTCGTGGCCCGGCGCGGTCCGGGTCAGCAGCACGCAGCGGGTGGAGAACTGGGCGAAGCTGGTCCACACCTTCTGCCCGTTGACGATCCAGTTGTCCCCGTCGGCCACGGCGCGGGTGGTCAGCGAGGCCAGGTCGCTGCCGGAGCCGGGTTCGGAAAAGCCCTGGCACCAGTGCTCGGCGCCGCTGAGCAGCCGCGGCACCATCCGGGCGGCAAGTTCGGCGGGGGCGTAGTCGATCATGGTGGGTGCGAGCACCTCGAGCATCGAGTAGGGGCCGGGTTCGGCCAGCCGCCGGCCGACGACCTCCTCGCCGACGATCGCGCGCAGCACCGCGGGGCCACCCAGGCCGCCGACTGCTTCCGCCCAGCCGTACCGCATCCAGCCGGCGGCGTAGAGCGCCCGGCTGACCCGGGCGAATTGCCGCATGTGGCCCCCCAGCGTGTGGTCGGGCCCCGGGGTCAGGTCGTTGTCGTCGAGCCACGCGCGCAGGCCCGCACGGAACTCCTCGACATTCACCGCGCTGTCGATGCGCCGTCGCCGGCGGGACGCCCGATGGCGTGCGGGCGTCCGGAGTCGTGCACACCGCTGCGGCGGATGAACGTCATGGCGCGGGTTTTCAGCCGCCATCCGTCGGGGGTTCGGCTGTAGGTGTCGCGGTAGTAGCCGATGCGCATGTCATGAGTGGCGTGGTCGATGAAGCACAATGGCTGGGTCCCGCCGGCCGAATCGCCGTCGAGCTCGACCGCCGCGGTCCCGGTCAGGAACAGGCCTTTCGGCGCGGCGGCCACCAATTCGGGAAACCTGCCCAGGCTGTAGGTCTCGCCGAAGGCGCTGTAGGTGCCGTCGGGTGTGAAGACGCCGACGAGGCCGTCGATGTCCTCCTGGGTGATCGTGACGGCGTAGCGGGCCAGCAGCTGCTGGATCTCGACGAGATCGTCAGTCCTGGTTGGCTGTGTCGACATAGACCTTGCCGCCTTTCATGACGAAGCTGACGTGCTGCGTGACGGTGATGTCGTCCAACGGGTTTCCCGGAACCGCGATGATGTCGGCGAGCCGGCCCTCGGCCAGCCGCCCCCGGTCGTCGGCGTCGATCAGCTCGGCCGCGGTCACCGTCGCCGCCCGCAACACCGCCAGCGGCGGCAGGCCCCAGTTGACCAGGGTGACGAGTTCGTCGGCGTTGCGGCCGTGCGGGATCGCGGGTGCGTCCGTGCCGACGGCGATCTTCACGCCCGCTTCGTAGGCGGCCAGTATCGAGGTGCGCGCCTTCGGGAACATCTCGGCGGCCTTGGCCTGCAGCTCCGGTGGCGCGTGCGAGACGTCCATGGCGTCGCCGTCGGCCAGGCGCCGGGTGCTGACCAGGAACGTGCCGTGCTCGACCAGCACCGCGATGGCCTCGTCGTCGATCAGGAAGCCGTGCTCGATGCAGTCGATGCCGGCCGCGACGGCGTGCCGCACGGCGTCGGCGCCGTGCGTGTGCGCGGCGACGCGAAGGCCGCGGCGGTGCGCCTCGTCGACGATCGCGCACAGCTCCTCGTCCGAATAGTGCTGTGCACCGGGCGGTCCCGTCAGTGACATGACCCCGCCCGAGCAGCAGACCTTGATCAGCTCGGCGCCGTGCTTGATCTGGTAGCGCACCGCCTTGCGGATCTCGTCGATCCCGTTGGCGATGCCCTCCTCGACGGTCAGGTCCAGCACGTGCGGTGCGAACGCCGCGAACATCGTGGGGTCCAGGTGCCCGCCGGTGGGCGTGATGGCGTGCCCGGCCGGCACGATTCGCGGCCCGTCGATCCAGCCCGCGTCGATGGCCCTGCCCAGCGCGACGTCGAGCAGATACCCGCCGGTCTTGACGAACAGGCCGAGGTTGCGCACCGTGGTGAACCCGGCGCGCAGGGTGCGCCGTGCGTTGCCGACGGCGCGCAGCATCCGGGTCGGCGGGTCGTCCTGGACCAGGGACAGGCCGGGCTTCTCCCCGCGCCCGCCCATCAGCAGGTTGACCTCCATGTCCATCAACCCGGGCAGCAGGATCCGATCACCCAGATCGAGCAGATCACCTTCGACATCCCCGCCGACGCCGGCGATCCGGTCACCCTCGATCCGCAGGATCCCGGGTCGCACGATCTCCCCGGCGTCGACGTCGAGCAGCCCGGCCGCCTTGAGCGTCAACACGTCTCAGATCACCGGCTCCCGGATGCACTCCACCCACGCGGCCCCGCTGTCGGGTACGCGGGGCTGCTTCCAGGCCTCGATCGGAAACGACACCATCACCAACGACTGCATCATGTGCATGAGGGTCTTCGCGTCCTCCGGCAGGTCGTCCAGCGGATACTTGTCACAGTAGGCGATCACGCCGTTCAGGCGAGGGAACGCCGCGTCGTAGAAGCCCTGCATCTCGGCCATCGTCGAGGCCAGCCGCTTGGCGTAGCGCTCGGGTTCGGTGGCCAGGTCCCAGTCCAGATACGGCTCCAGCTCGGCGAATTCAGACGGTAACGCCATTGTTCTGGTACTCCTTCACGTAATCGCCGGTCACCTTGTGCAAATGGCGGATCAGGACCTCTTGGTCGCACAGCAGGAAGTCCTTGACGACCCTGGTGCCGATCATCGTCTGGGTGGCCTCCAGCGTGTTGGCGTCCTGCAGCGCGTACTCCTTGAACGTCACCGCCGCCAGCTCCTGGGCGAGGCGTTCCCGCGCGTTGCGGGGCGGAACGAAGTACAGCGAGCATTCGAAGATGTGCTTGTCGACGGCCGTCGGCCAGTAGTGGTAGGTGAGATACCAGCCGGGCTCCCAGATCAGCAGCATGAAGTTCGGGAAGAAGTGCCACGAGTCGATGCCCCACTGCGGCACCCGCTTCACGTTGACACCCGTTGGCAGCTCGAGCTTCTCGATGATCTCCGGTTTGTCCCACGGCCCGAAAAGTCCGCTGCGCAGCACGCGATCCAGGGGCTTCACCATGGACAGGTCCGCGGGCGGCGCCTGACCGCCCCAGGTCGACTGCAGGCTGTGCGGGCTGGCCACCTCGTAGTGCAGCGCCTCATAACCGTACTTCGCGATCTTGGCGGCTTCTTCCTTGGTGTACTGCCCCTGGTGCAGGATCGGCGCGTGGTAGAACTCGACGAACGCGTCGATGAACAGCTTCCAGTTGCTGCCGACTTCGGCCCGGTAGGAGTAGGTTTCGGTCATCTCGCCGAAGGGGTAGCCCTCGATGCCCTTGGCCAGCGGCCCGAGGTAGTCGGTGAGCGGCGCCGCATTGTTGTCGAGGTTGACGAAGATGAAGCCTTCCCACACCTCGCAGCGGACGGGCACCAGGCCGTACCGGCCCTTGTCGACGTCGAAGAACTCGCCCTCTTGTTGGACGAAGGTCAGATCGCCGTCGAGGCTGTAGCGCCAGGCGTGGTACTTGCAGGTGAACTGCCGGCAGGTGCCGGAAGTCTCCTCATGCGGAAAGTCGTTCCACACCAGCTTGTTTCCGCGATGGCGGCAGACGTTGTGAAACGCCTTGACGGATCCGTTCCTGGTCTTGACGACGATCACCGACATTCCCGGGCCGGCCGAGGGCAGTTCCTTGGTGAAGTAGCTGCCGATGCGAGGCAGGCGCTCGACCCGTCCGACGTTGAGCCACGTGCGCTTGAAGATCGCCTCGCGCTCGGCTTCGAAGAACGCCGGGTCGATCGAGTCGCTGTAATCGACCGGCGCGGTACCCAGTTCGGGATAGTTCTCCGTCCAGCTCCCCGCTGCCGGTTTGGGGAAGTGTGCCACCTTCGTTGCCCTTCTTTCTGCTCTCAATCGACTTCGACGCCGAAAGCGTTGATGGCCATCGCCAGTGCGGTGTAGCCGCCGACGGTGAAGATCAGATCCATGCGTTGCCGTTCGTCGAGCCGCTCGCACAGCGCGGCCCACGTCCGATCCGACACGTTCGACTTCGCGTCGAGCTCGTCGACGGCGTCGATCACGGCCCGGTCGAACCCGTCGGCCGTCTCGCCGGTGCGGGTGGCGGCGATCTCGGCGTCGGACAACCCCGCTTCCTTGCCCATCTTGACGTGGTGTGACCATTCGTAGGCGCAGTCGCGCCGGTGGGCCACCCGCAGGATCGCCAACTCGCGGATGCGCGCGGGCAGGGTGGAGCCGTACAGGAGGTACCCGCCGAACCGCAGATAGGAGCGGGCCAGCTTCGGGTGCCGCGCCAGCGTCGCCATCAGGTTGCCGGCGTCGTCGGGGTTGCACCGCTCCGGTGACAGCATGACGGACAGCGACGTCCGGACAGCCTCGTCCCACTCGGCGGCGGGTAGTGGCTGCACTCGCACCGGCAGTCTCCTCTCTGACAAAGAGAATCGTATTCTCATTTCTAACCAATAGGTTTGCACGATTCGGCCGCCCGGTCAATCCTGGTGTTCAGCTGCGTCGGAGCGCGCGCCGTGGGTGGCTCCGGAGCGGTCCGGGGGCACCGCGCGGCGGTCGAGGATGTTGATTCTCACTTGGCGAGAAGCTAGTTTTCACACTAGTGACGTCGGTGCCCGGCGGGCGATCCGCCGAGGCGGTACGGGGAGCAGCGC
The DNA here is from genome assembly GCF_007714205.1 of Mycobacterium helveticum. Classification (GTDB taxonomy): domain Bacteria; phylum Actinomycetota; class Actinomycetes; order Mycobacteriales; family Mycobacteriaceae; genus Mycobacterium; species Mycobacterium helveticum. The sequence continues at coordinate 84,938 of NZ_VMQU01000002.1, forward strand.
ATTCGACCGGGATCAGATGGGTCCCGATGTGGAAGGAACGGCCATGACCAAAGACGACATGATCCTGATCAGCGTTGACGACCACACCGTCGAGCCGCCCGACATGTTCAAGAACCATCTGCCCAAGAAGTACGTGGACGACGCGCCCCGGTTGGTGCACAACCCCGACGGCTCGGACATGTGGAAGTTCCGCGACACGGTGATCCCCAACGTCGCGCTCAACGCGGTCGCCGGCCGGCCCAAGGAGGAGTACGGGCTGGAACCGCAGGGCCTCGACGAGATCCGGCCCGGCTGCTACAACGTCGACGAGCGCATCAAGGACATGAACGCCGGCGGCATCCTGGGATCGATCTGCTTCCCGTCGTTCCCGGGCTTTGCCGGGCGCCTGTTCGCCACCGAGGATCACGAGTTCTCGATCGCGTTGGTGCAGGCCTACAACGACTGGCACATCGACGAGTGGTGCGGCGCCTACCCGGCGCGGTTCATCCCGATGGCGTTGCCGGTGATCTGGGACGCCGAGGCGTGCGCGGCCGAGGTGCGGCGGGTGTCGAAGAAGGGCGTGCACGCGCTGACATTCACCGAGAACCCGGCCGCGATGGGCTACCCCAGCTTCCACGACCCCTACTGGACCCCGTTGTGGGAGGCGTTGTGCGACACCAACACCGTGATGAACGTGCACATCGGGTCCTCGGGCAGGCTGGCGATCACCGCCCCCGACGCCCCGATGGACGTGATGATCACGCTGCAACCGATGAACATCGTGCAGGCCGCCGCGGATTTGCTGTGGTCCAAGCCGGTGAAGGACTACCCGGACCTCAAGATCGCGCTGTCGGAGGGCGGCACCGGGTGGATCCCGTACTTCCTGGAGCGGGTGGACCGCACCTACGAGATGCACTCGACGTGGACGAAACAGAACTTCGGCGGCAAACTGCCCAGCGAGGTCTTCCGCGAGCACTTCCTGACCTGTTTCATCAGCGACAAGACCGGCGTGCGGCTGCGCAACGACATCGGCATCGACAACATCGCGTGGGAGGCCGACTACCCGCACAGCGACTCGATGTGGCCGGGCGCCCCCGAGGAGCTGTGGGACGTCTTGTCGGTGAACAACGTGCCGGACGGCGAGATCAACAAGATCACCCACGAGAACGCGATGCGCTGGTACTCGTTCGACCCCTTCTCTCACATCCCCCGCGAGCAGGCCACGGTCGGCGCGCTGCGCAAGGCCGCCGAGGGGCACGACGTGTCCATCCGGGCGCTGAGCCACCACAGGGAAACCCGGGCGGGGTCGTCCGTCGCGGACTTCACCGCCAACGCAAAAGCGCTCACCGGCAACAAGGACTGACGGACACCCGGCGAGCAGACGCGAAAGCACCCAAATGGCCGGCGTGTCGGGGGCTTGTGCGTCTGCTCGCGGTGTGAAAGGAGAACCACAGTGCCCGGCGCCGGGATGAACTTCGAGCTGACCGACGACCAGGAACTGATCCGACACTCCGTTGCGGAGCTGGCGCGCAAGTTCGACGACCAGTACTGGATGGAAAAAGACCAGGCGCACGAATTCCCCACGGAGTTCTACCGCGCCATTGCCGACGGCGGCTGGCTGGGCATGACGATCCCCGCCGAGTACGGCGGTCACGGCCTCGGCATCACCGAGGCCACCATCCTGCTCGAGGAGGTCGCCAGGTCCGGCGGCGCCATGAACGCGGCCAGCTCGATCCACCTGTCGATCTTCGGGATGCAACCGGTGGTGGTGCACGGCTCCGCCGCGCTCAAGGCGCGCACGCTGCCCCGCGTCGCCACCGGCGAAACCCACGTCTGCTTCGGGGTGACAGAACCGGGCGCCGGGCTCGACACGTCGCGCATCACCACGTTCGCCAGGCGCGACGGGGACCGCTACATCGTCAACGGCCGCAAGGTCTGGATCTCCAAAGCCATGGAGTCCGACAAGATCCTGTTACTCACCCGCACCACGAACTATGACGAGGTGACCAAGAAGACCGACGGCATGACGCTGTTCCTCACCGATCTGGACCGCCGCCGTGTCGACATCCGCCCGATCCGCAAGATGGGCCGCAACGCCGTGAGCTCCAACGAGTTGTTCATCGACAACCTCGAAGTCCCCGTCGAGGATCGGGTCGGCGAGGAGGGCAGGGGATTCAAATACATCCTTGACGGTCTCAACCCGGAACGGATGCTGATCGCGGCCGAGGCCCTCGGCATCGGGCGGGTGGCGCTCGACAAGGCCGTCAAATACGGCAACGAGCGGGTGGTCTTCGGCCGGCCCATCGGCATGAACCAGGGCCTGCAGTTCCCGCTGGCCGACTCGCTGGCCCGCCTCGACGCCGCCGAACTGATGCTGCGCAAGGCCACGTGGCTGTATGACAACGGGAAACCCTGTGGGCGCGAGGCTAATACCGCCAAATACTTGTGCGCCGACGCCGGCTTCACCGCCGCGGACCGGGCGTTGCAGACCCACGGCGGCATGGGTTACGCGGAGGAGTACCACATCGCGCGCTACTTCCGCGAGGCCCGGCTGATGAAGATCGCGCCGGTCAGCCAGGAGATGATCCTGAACTTCCTGGGGTCCAGCGTCCTGAAACTGCCGAGGAGCTATTGACCCAGCGACGACGGATCCTGTCCTGCTGTCAGCGGATCGCGACGGCGTGCGCACGGGTTCGTGGCTTATGCCCAAACTCGTTGGCCTGCAACGGGTCAAACGCCTATCGCCGCTGGCCTTCGTCGAGGACCTCACCGGGCGGCTCGCGGCCGGCCCGCCCGTCGCCCCGGCCCAGACCAAGGCCCTGCTCAACGAGGGCGCCGACTGCACCCTGCGCGCCGCGCCGGCCACCGAGGCCGGCGCGCAGATCGTCAACGTCGCCACGGTCGACGCCGCGGCCGCCGGTGCCGCCTTCGCCGCACGCCGGGCGCCGTCGTTTACTGGTCGCTGGTCGCTGACAACCTCGGAATCGGAGTGAACATGCGTGAAACGGTCATCGTCGAAGCGGTACGCACCGCGGTCGGCAAGCGCAACGGCGGGTTGTCGGGGGTGCACGCCGCCGACCTGTCCGCGGTCGTCCTCAACGAACTGCTGGAACGCGCCGGCATCGGCCCGGAGATCGTCGACGACGTGATCTGGGGCTGCGTGTCCCAGGTCGGCGACCAGTCCAGCAACATCGGCCGCTACGCGGTGCTGGCCGCCGGGTGGCCGGAGACCATCCCCGGCACGACGGTCAACCGCGCGTGTGGGTCCAGCCAGCAGGCCCTCGACTTCGCGGTCCAGGCGGTGATGTCCGGCCAGCAGGACGTCGTGGTGGCCGGCGGTGTCGAGGTCATGAGCCGCGTTCCCCTCGGTGCGGCCCGGGCCACGGGGATGCCCTACGGCCCCAAAGTGCTGGCCCGCTATGACGACTTCTCGTTCAACCAGGGCCTGTCGGCGGAGCTGATCGCCAAGAAGTGGGGGCTCGGCCGCACGCGGCTCGACGAATACTCGGCGCAGTCCCACGAGCGGGCCGCCGCGGCCCAGGACCGCGGCGCCTTCACCGACCAGATCGTGCCGGTCTTCACCGACGACGCGGCCGTCGTCACCGCGGACGAGGGCATCCGGCGCGGGACCAGCGTCGAGAAACTGGGCACGCTCAAGCCGGCATTCGTCGAGGACGGGGTGATCCATGCGGGCAACTCCTCGCAGATCTCCGACGGGGCCGCCGCCCTGCTGGTGACCACCTCGCAGATGGCGATCGAACTCGGGTTGACACCGATCGTGCGCTACCGCGCGGGTGCGGTCACCGGCGCCGACCCGGTGCTCATGCTCACCGGCCCGATCCCGGCGACCGAGAAGGTGTTGAAAAAGGCCGGCGTTGCGCTGTCGGAGGTGGGCGTGTTCGAGGTGAACGAGGCCTTCGCGCCGGTCCCGCTGGCGTGGCTGGCCGAGACGGGTGCCGATCCGGACCGGGTCAATCCGCTGGGCGGCGCCATCGCCCTGGGGCATCCGTTGGGCGCCTCCGGCGCGGTGCTGATGACGCGCATGGCGCACCACATGCGCGACAACGGCCTCCGCTACGGCCTGCAGACCATGTGCGAGGGGGGCGGCACGGCCAACGCGACGCTGGTCGAGCTCGTCGAATAGCGGAGCGCGACGCTCGCCGAAAAACGTCCGCGGTGAGACCCTTGTCACATCGGACAAACTAACTTACTGTGTGTTCACTAGGTAGTTCACTCCGGCGAACGAAGAAGGGGTGCCGTGGCCGACACGCGGCGATACGACACGCTGCTCGCCAAGGGCGAGGACCGGAAGCAACGAATCCTCGAGGTCGCCCAGCGCCTGCTCATCCGCAATGGCTGGCGCAACACGACGCTGGCCCAGATAGCCGGCGAGGCCGGGGTGACCCCCGCGGGACTGCTGCACCACTTCGAGTCCAAGGAGCAGTTGCTGCACGCGGTGCTCGACGCCCGCGACGTCGACGACGAGGTCCACGCCGACCGGACCGGCGACCTGCTCGCCCAGATCTCCCAGGTTGCCGACCGCTTCCACCGGGCCCCCGAACTGGTCGGCACGTTCACGGTGCTCCTGGTGGAGAACATCCTTCCCGAGGCGCCCCTGCACGACCGCATGCTGGCCAGGCACCGGGCCGCGGTCGACATCGTCGCCGACCTCATCCGCGTCGGTCAGGCCGACGGCCGCTACCGCACGGACCTGGACCCCGCCATCAAGGCAGTGGAAATTCTGGCCTTCGTCCACGGAATGGAAACCACATGGTTGCTCGACCCTTCGATACCGCTCACCGAGGTGTTCAAGCAGTACGCCGAGACGCTGGCACGGGACTTCGCGCCCCCGAAGACGAGCGGGACGACATGAGGTACCGGCTCGACGTGGTCGCCGCCGGCGTGGCCGACGTGGTCAGGTACGCCGGCGGCTGGCTTTTCGACCGCGCGATGGCCGGATGGGACGTCACGGTGCTGGTCGCCGACCGCCCCGAGGCCCGGCCGCTGCAGATCCTCGGTGCGCGGGTGCTCGACCTGGAGGACGTCTTGGCGACGATGGAATCCCGTTCGCGGCCCCAGGCCCTGGCGGCCGCGGCGGACCTGTTCGGGTGCGACCCGCGGGTACGTCGGGGCGTGTTGCAGGCACTCGACCGCGGCATCACCGAGGTCACGCTGTGGGGAGAGGACTGGCCTGCCGAGCTCGACGAGAGCGTGGGCCTGGTGCAGCACCGGCTCAGCATGGCCGCGCGGATCTTCAAGTCCCAGGCGCTGGCGGCCGCCCTGAACGCCCCAGGAGTCCCGCCCGGCGCCGTCGGCGCGACCGAGACGTTCCGCAGCGGGCTGCTGGCCTGGCCGTCGGTCGCGGCCGATCTCGTGCCGGCCGGCTGAACAGGCCCCAAGTCCGCCGAGCCGCCGACCCCGTCGCCGAGCGTGCACACCACGGCGCGGTGTCGGCGTGTCGCGCCGCGAAATGCACAGTCGGCGTGGGGGCGGCCGAACGGGCCCCTCGTTGACGGCGAATATGCGCGTGTGGAAATGTAATACTCATCTCTGAGAGGCACATTCTCACTAGCCGAGATCGAACGGAGCAGACAATGGTGAACGACCTCACCGAGATGGACTTCTTCCGCGACCAGAGCCTCGTCGAGAACCCCTACCCCTATTACGAGGCCCTGCGGCAGCAGTGTCCGGTGACCCGGGAGAACCACCACGGGGTGACGATGGTGACCGGCTGGGACGAGGCGTGTGCGGTGCTCAACGACGCCGAGACATGGTCCTCGTGTATCTCGGTGACCGGCCCGTTCCCCGGCTTCCCGGTACCGCTGGAAGGTGAGGACATCACCGACCTGATCGAGGAACACCGCGACGAACTGCCGTTCAGCGACCAGCTGCCGACCCTGGACCCGCCGACTCACACCAACCATCGCGCCCTGCTGATGCGGCTGATCACCCCCAAGCGCCTCAAGGAGAACGAGGACGCGATGTGGGTGCTCGCCGACCAGGTGCTCGACGGGTTCCTGGCGCCGGGCGAAGGGGAGTTCATCAAGGGCTTCGCCGGTCCCTTCACCCTGCTGGTGATCGCCGACCTGCTCGGCGTGCCCGAGGAGGACCGCGACCAGTTCGTCAAGAACATCCGCCAGCACTCGGGCGGCGGGGTCGGGGGCACCGGCAAGGAGGCGTTGGCGCACAACCCCCTGGAATTCCTCTATGGCACCTTCTCCGACTATGTCGCAGACCGCCGCCGCGCACCGCGCGACGACGTGCTGACCGGCCTGGCCACCGCGACCTTCCCCGACGGCTCGGTTCCCGACGTCGAAGACGTGGCCCGGGTCGCCAGCAACGTGTTCTCGGCGGGCCAGGAGACCACCGTGCGGCTGCTGGGCGCCGCGCTGCAGGTCATCGCGGAACGCCCCGAAATCCAGGCGCAGCTGCGCAGGGACCGCAGCCTGATTCCCAACTTCATCGAAGAGGCGCTGCGCATCGAGAGCCCGGTCAAGGGCGACTTCCGGTTGAACCGGGTGCGCGTCAACGTCGGCGGGGTCGACCTGCCCGCGGGCACCACGGCGATGGTGGTGCAGGCGGCCGCCAACCGCGACCCGCGCCGGTTCGAGGACCCCGCCACGTTCGACCTGGCCCGCAAGAACGCCCGGCAGCACATCTCGTTCGGTCGGGGCATCCACAGCTGCCCCGGCGCGCCGCTGGCGCGCGCCGAAACCCGCGTCGCGATCGAGCGGCTGCTCGACCGGACCTCGGACATCAGGCTCGACGAGCGCGTGCACGGCCCGGCCAATGACCGCCGCTACCAATACGTTCCGACCTACATCCTGCGCGGCCTGACCGAGCTGCACCTGGAGTTCCCGGCATGAGGGTCTGGGTCGACGATCAGCGCTGCCGCGGCCACGGTGTCTGCGTGACGCTCTGCCCGCAGGTGTTCAGCCTGACCGACGACGGCTATGCCGTCACGACAGATACCGACGTCCCGGCGGAGCTGGAGGCGGCGGTTGGGGAGGCCATCGACTCCTGCCCCGAACAGGCCATCAGCAAAACCTGAACCCGGACAAGGAGATTCGAGTGGCAACAGGGCCGAAAGGGTACGTCCTGCTCACCGAGGCCATCAAGGATCCGGCGGGCATGAAGGCCTACGCCCGGGCCGCCGGAACCGCGATGGCCGGCGCCACCATCCTGGCGGTGGATACCGCGCCCGAGGTCATCGAGGGCAGCTGGCACGGCGACCAGACCGTGCTGCTGGAGTTCGAATCGGTGGACGCCGCCCGCGCGTGGTACGAATCCGAGGGCTACCAGCAGGCCGCGAGGCTACGGCAGGCGGCGGCCGACTGCAACGCGGTGATCCTCAGCGGGTTCGACATGCCTTCGGCCCACGGCTGAGCTACTCCACGATCGAGATCGCCTGCCGGGGACACTGGCGGACGGCCTCACGGATCTGCGTCTCGTTCTCCGGCGTGACCTCCGACTGCAGCACGCTCAGCATGTCGTCGTCACCTAGCTGGAAGACCTCCGGGATGATGCCCATGCACACCCCGTTGCTCTCGCACAGGCCCCAGTCGACCTCGACCTTCTTCACGCCCAACCCCCTCAGCGCAGCACCTGGACGGGTACGTTCTGCCAGCCCGCGACGTTCTGCATGTGGACGCGCTGCAGGCCGTCCCAGTCCAGTTCGTAGCGGGGCATGAAGTCGAGCAGCTTCTCCAGCGCGATCCTGCTCTCCAGGCGGGCCAGCGCCGCGCCGAGGCAACTGTGAATCCCGTACCCGAGGCCCAGGTGCTGAGCCTCGGTCTGGTCGCGCTCGATGTCGAAGGTGTCGGCGTCGGTGAAGGCTTCGGGGTCCCGGTTGGCCGCGGCGCCGCAGAGGAACACGGGCTTGTGCGCCGGGATCACGCCGCCGCTGACGTGCGCCGCTTTGAGTGTCCAGCGGACGTTGTACTGCACCGGGCCCTCGTAGCGCAGCAGCTCTTCCACCGCACCCGGGATCTTGTCGCGGTCCTCCTGCAACTTCTGCCACTGGTCGGGGTGCTTGGCGAAGATCACCGCCGCGTTGCCCATCAGCTTGGTGACCGTCTCGGCGCCCGCACCACCCAGAAGCGTTGCAAAACCGCAGATTTCGATGTCGTCGAGCTTGCGCAGCCGACCGTCCTCGCCGGGGATCTCCGCGGCGATCAGCCTGCTGATCATGTCGTCCTGCGGGTTCTCGCGCCGCTCCTGCACCAGGGTGAAGTAGTACATCGCGGTGTCGATGTTGGCCTGCATGCCGGCCTCGCTCACCTCGATCTGCCCGGGTTCGCGGTGCAGGCTGGTGTCGATCCAGTGGCGCACCTGCTGGCGGTATTCCTCGGGCACGCCGGCCATCCGGGTGATGACCTCCACCGGGAACGGCCCCGAGAAGTCCTGCACGACGTCGAAGCGATCGGGGTCGGCCGCGCCCAGATACTTGTCGATGGCCTCGATGATCGTTTCGCGCTGCGACTGAATGGCCCGCGGCGTGAACGCCTTGTTGAGCAGGCTGCGCATGTGCCGGTGCTCCGGCGGGTCCATGAAGATGATCGACTTCTGCTCGGCGGGGATTCCCTTGCGCACCATCGCCAGGTCGCAGCCCCGCGCCGAGGAGTAGGTCTCGAAGTCCTTGAAGGCGGCCGCGACGTCCCGGTGGCGGGTCAGCGCGTAGAAGTCTTCCTTCTCGTCGTAGTACAGCGGCGTTTCCTCGCGCATCCGTCGGTAAATGTCGAACGGATTGTTGAAGTACTCCTCGGAGAACGGATCGAAGACAACCTGGGGCTTGGTCACTGCACACTCCCTCGTGTCAGCTTGGGCCGGGACCGTTACGGGTGAATGCCTGACTGTAACGCTAACGGTAGCGGTTCGAGCGCGAGGCCGAAAGAACCAAAAACCTGCCATGTCGTCGCGGTCGAGGTGGCCGGTCGCGGTGATGCCCTGGTTCGTGGTCGGCAATACCCCCGCCATCGTCGGGGCCGGTATGCGCAGCCTTGCGCAGACGCGTGCAGGTAACCGCGTGCAGGTAACGAGGGGTTCGACGGCGCCGACCGCGGTGGCCGACCCGGCAGGCGTTGAGCGACACCCTCGGCGAGCACGCCGCGATGGAGTTCATCTTCGCCGCCGGCGTCTACATGCTCTCGGCGGTGGCGTTCGAGACGTGGTGGCGGCCGCCGGTGCCGGGCACGGCGCCGCTGCCCGCCTGATCGTGCCGGTCGACGTCGATCGCCGTGATGACGTCGTCCAGCACACCGAGGTCGGTACCGAGTTCCCCGGCGATGCCGCGCACCACGGCCACGTCTTTGGCGACGAACTCGCCGACCATCTCACCGAACGAGGCGACTGATCCCCTCGCCGCGACCAGGCTCAGCACCCGGCTGCTCGCGCTGCCGTGGGCCAGTGCTTCCAGCAACACCGATTCCGGCAGGCCGATTCGCTCGCCCAGCCGAACCGATTCCCCCAGCAGGCCGATGTGTCCGGCGAACAGCGCGTTGTTGACCAGCTTCACCTTCTGTCCGGCGCCGCCGGGCCCGACATGCAGGACCGGGTCGCCGTAGCACTCCAGCACCGGCCGCACCCGCGCCACCGCGTCGTCGGACCCGCCCACGAACAACGTGAGCCGGCCCGCGGCGACCTCGTGCGGGCCCCCGCTGACCGGGGCGTCGACCACGTCGACGCCGGCGGCGTGCGCGGCGATCGCCCCGATCGTCCCCGGGCTCGCGGTGGTGTGTACCACCAGCGCCGAACCCGGCGGCATGATCGCGGGCAGCGCAGCGTCCAGGCAGATCTCGCGCACCTGCTCGTCGGTGAACACGCACAGCACCACCACGTCGGCCCGCGCGGCCACCTCCGTCACCTCGCCGACCGCCCTGGCGCCGAGCGCTTCGAGGTCGCCGCGCTTCTCGGCGGTGCGGCCCAAAACCCCGACATCGTGCCCGGCCGCGACGAGCCGGGTCACCATGGGCCGTCCCATCCGCCCCGCGCCGACGAACCCGACTCTCACCGCGGATGGCCCATCAGCGCCAGCGTGGCGTCCGCGGCGGCAAGCACGGCCCCGGCGTCGGCCGCCGCCTGGCCCGCGAGGTCGACGACGAGCCGGACATCCTTCTGCAGCAGCGCCCCGGCCACACCGGCCAGCCGCCCCAGCCCACCGATGCCGCCAAGGGCGTTGAGCGCAAAGCTGTTTCCGCTGCTGCGGGAGACGACTTCGGTGAGACGGTCGGGGTCGACGCCGAGCGTGCGGGCCAGGGAGAGGGCGGCGGCCGCGGTGCCCAGGTTGGCGGTGAAGAGCAGGTTGTTGAGCAGCTTGGTGGTCTGGCCGGATCCCAACTCGCCGAGGTGGACGACCGGGTCGGCATAGGTCTCGAAAACCGGACGGCAGCGCTCGACCAGCCCGGCGTCGCCGCCGGCCATCACCAGGAGCCGTCCCGTGGCCGCCGCGTGGCCACCGCCGCTGACGGGCGCGTCGATGACCGAAACCCCTTTCGCGGCGGCCTTCTTCGCCACCTCGCGGCAGGTGTCGGGGTGCACCGTGCTGTGCACCGCGATAACACCGCCCGGGTTCATCGAAGCCAGCACGCCGTTCTCGCCGCAGGCGATCTCGTACACGTCGGCGTCGCCCACCACGCACAGGCACACCAGATCACAGGCCGCGCCGAGGTCGGCCGGCGACTCGGCCACCGTCGCCGCGGTGTCGGCGAACGGGTCGAGCGTCGCGGGTCTGCGCGCCCACAGCATCGTCGGGTGGCCGCCGTCGACGATCCGTCGCGCCATGGGCCCGCCCTGGCTGCCCAACCCGATGAACCCGACTCTCATTCGGGGTCTCCCTCCGCCGAGTGTGACGCTGCGGTCACGCTCGGGTCCGGCGGTGAGTGTGGTGTCACACTCGGGGCGGCCTTCGCGCATTCCTGCACGAACGAGAGGACCTTCGCGTGGTACTGCGCCGCGGTGTGGCCGAGGCTGAGGTTGTGCCCCGCCCCAGGCTGGCGGTGCACGGCGAAGCGCGGCGCCCCGGTGAACAGGGCCGCGATCTCGGCCATCGCCGAGTCGTCGTTCTGCCAGACCTTTTCGTGCTCGGCGATGCTGAACTGCACGGGGACGCGCACGGCGGGGGCGAGCGCGCCGAAGTCCCGCCGGACCCAGTCCGCCACCATGTGCTGCTCGTATTCCGGGGCCGTCGGCGAGACCGTGGCCCCGCCCCGGACCTCGGGTGGGTACAGATTCTCCGGGTGCCACAGCAATTCGCGCAGACCCGCCGGACGGCGTTCCCGCGTCGCGGCCTTCAGGATTTCGCGGGCCTCCGGATGATACTGCCGGCCGGTGCTGGCCAGTTCCATGCCCAGCAGGCCCGCGCCGCGCTCGTCGGCGCCCATCCGCACCGCGAGTTCGCAGCCGCCGGAATGGCCCATGAGGAAGACCCCGGCGCCCCGCGGCCGCTCCCCGAGGATGCGATCCACCGCCCCGTAGGCGAGGTTGACCCGTTGCCCGGGTTCGGCGATCGCGTCCGGGTAGGGCGCCGAGCTGCCGTAGCCGGGCCGGTCGAGCGCCACCACGGTGAATCCGGCCGCCGCACCGGACCGGAGCAACGACAACGACGGGTGGCCCGGACAGTCGAAATACATTGCCGTGGTGCCGCCGCCGTGAATCGCCACGATCACCGCCTGTGGGGACTCGGCCTCGGCGACCAACGCCGACATCGGCACCCCGTCGACGATGACGAGCCGCGGCCGCACCGCCGGGCTCATGTGTCCGACCGGAGCAGCAGCACGCCGCTGGGCGTCAGGCCGCCGCTGCTGACCGCGCCGACCCGGGCGCCGGCGACCTGCCGGTCACCGGCCTCACCGCGCAGCTGGGTGACCGCCTCGTGGATCAGCCCCATGCCGTGGGTGCGACCGTGCGACAGTTGGCCGCCGTGGGTGTTGAGCGGCAGCAAGCCGTCGCGCGCGATGTTCTTGCCGCCGTCCAAAAAGTCCTTGGCCCCGCCGATTTCACAGAAGCCCAGCGCCTCGATCCAGGACAGGCAGTTCATGGTGAAGCCGTCGTAGAGTTCGGCGACGTCGACGTCGTCGGGCCGCAGCGAGGTGCGCGTCCACACGTGCGCGGCCTGGCCCAGCACCTGCGGCTCGTGGGTCAACGTGCTTTGATCCCAATCGATCCGTTCGATGATCTGGGTTCCCACCGCCTCCACCAGAACCGGCGGTTTGGCCAGATCACGGGCGGCGTCGACGGCGGAGACGATGACGGCGATCGCGCCGTCGCAGGGCACGTCGCAGTCGTAGAGACCGAAGGGTGTGGTGATGGGCCGCGCGTTCAGATAGTCGTCCATCGTCATCGGGGACCGGTAGACCGCGGTCGGGTTGAGCTCGGCGTTGGCCCGCTGGTTCAGCGCGATCCAGCCCAGCGTCTCCTTCGTGGTGCCGTAACGGTGAAAGTGCCGCTGCGCGTTCATCGCCAGGGTGTGCGCCGCCGACGTGGCGCCGAACGGGAACATCCAGCCTGCGGAGCGGCCCATCGACCCGGTGATCTTGCCCTGTTTCATCAGCTCGTTGAACGTGGCTTCCCACAGGGTCCGGAAGCACAGCACGTGGCGCGCCAGGCCGCCGGCGACCGCGAGCATCGCCGCGATCACCGACCCGCCCGGGCCGAACGTTTCGATGCCCCCGTTGTGCCAGGCCGGCCGGATACCCAGCGCCGCCTCCAGCGCGGTCACCCCGCCCTCGCCGAACCCGCCGAGGTTCCCCCCGCCGGGATAGGTCGACAACCCGTCGATGTCGGCGAACCTCAGCCCGGCGTCGGCGATCGCCGCCTCACAGGCCTGCACCGTCAGCGACAGCGGCGGCTCCATCAGCCGGCGACCGATCGGTGACATGCCGATGCCGGTGAGGGCGACCTTGTCCTCGAACTTCTCGGTGGTCAGCATGGGCCGAACGTGTTCGGAAAAGCGTTCCGGCGCAATCTCGTCGACGGGTAGCGGGCCGGGCTCGGCGTCGGCCACGGGCCGGAACAGCGGAAGCCAGACGTCCTCGTGTTGTGCGAAGAGCACCTCCACCTGCCGGCCGAGTTCGAGTTCGTCGAAGTCGCATTCGACGATGTTGGTGGTCAGCCGGATGCGCGGGTCCTCGGCGATCGCCACCTGCGCCACCACATACGGCGCCGGCATGCCGGGCAGGCTGAATCGGTGGTTCACGGTGAACCCGGCCAGCGTCGCCCTGCCGGAGAGCGCGCGCACCCCCATGTCGCGGGACCGGCAGTACCGGCACACCGGGGCCGGCGGGTGGATCAGCGATGCGCAGGCCCGGCATTCCTGCAGCCGCAACGTACCGTCTGCTCCCGACGTCCAGAAGAACTCGTTGTCCTGCGTGATCAGTGGCAGGGGACGGACGGTCAACGCGTGAAACCCCATTCGGCTTCGTTGGCCTCCGTTTTGAGGTGCTCGGCGGGATCCGCGTCGCCGTTGAGCGGCGGCGGCACGTCGTCGGGCCGGCGTTCGTCGAGTTCCATGATCGCGTGTACCGGGCAGTCCATCAGCGCCCGCATGACGTCGTCGCGGTCGGCTTCGGGGACGCTGCCGTCCCCGATCAGGCAGGCGTATCCCCAGTCGTCGAGCGAGAAGTAGCCGGGCGCGTGCTTGGCGCAGATGCCGAAGCCGTCGCACAGGGTGCGGTCCAGGTGGATCCTCAGCGGCTTCCTCACGCGGGAACCACCGCCTCGACCTCGTAGGGACGCTCGGCACGGAACGGGTCGACACGGCATGCGTCGCAAGCGTTGTCGAGGTGGCGCGCCACCTCGGCGGCGAACTGGTCGAGCAGGCTCGCCGCCACGTTGGTCGCGGCGTCCAGCGTCGCGCAGGCGCCCCGGCCGCGCAGCGTCACCGACCAGCGTTGCAGCCGGGCGAGGTCCCCGGCGGTGGCGGCACCGTCCCGCAGCGCGCCGGTGACCGCGGCCATCGCCGCGGTGCCGTTGAAGCACGAGCCGCACTGTCCGGCGTTCTCGCGGTCGAAGTAGGCCAGCACCGACGCGGCGACCGCGACCGGACAGTCATCGGTGATCACCGCGATCGCCCCGCACCCCAGGCCGCTGCCGAGGCCGCGCAGCGTCTCGTGGTCCAGCGTGACGTCCAGCACGCCACGGTTGAGCAGCCCGGCGAAGTAGCCGCCCAGCAGCGCGCCCCGCACCCGATCGGCTGAAATACCATGCAGCGCAAGGAGTTCGGTGAACGGCAGGCCGTGCGGGATTTCGTAGAGCCCGGACTGCCGGCCCCCGCCGGTCAGCGTCGCCAGGAAGGTTCCGGGTGACAGCGACGTGCCCAGCGAACGGAACCCCGCCGAGCCGTGGCGCTGCAGGTAGGGCAGGTTGGCCAGGGTCTCGACATTGCTGACCAGGGTGGGCCGCCCGCCGACGCCGGCTTCGAATGGTCGCGGCGGCTTGTCCGTCGGCTTGGCCGGGCCACCGTTGATGAAGCGGGTGAGAGCGGTCTCCTCGCCGGCGATGTAGGTCGGGTCGACGGTCCAGAGCTCGACCGTGATGTCCCCGAGTGCACCGGGTTCCAGTTCGGTCAAGGCGGTTTCGACGCTGCGCGCGGATGCCGGGTCGGAGACGTAGACGTGGGCGCGGTGGGTGCCCACCATCGCCGCGGCGAGCCGCAGACCGTCGAGAACCAGGTGCGGCCGATGCCGCAGCAACCAGCGGTCCTTGATCGACGCCGGCTCGCCCTCCTCGCCGTTGGCGACCACGACGGCGCCCCTGCCGGCCCGCCCGTTGTCGCGCACGGCGCGCACTTTCACCGCGAGCGGAAAGGCGGCACCGCCACGGCCCTGCAGGCCGCCGCGCTCGACGTCGTCGAACAGTGCGTCGGGGGCCACCAGCGCGTGGTAGCCGCCGTGTGCCCGGTAGGTCGCGTAGTCCTCACGCGCGCGGCCGGGTTCGTCGCCGAGCAGTCGCGGCGCACACCCGGGCCAGGCGGTGACGGTGATCGCCGGCGCGGCGCTGGTTTCCATCAGCCGACCCCCAATGTCACAGTTAGGCTCGAGCACATGCGAACTGCCGTGGTGCGCGTCAACGTCGACCCGTCGGGCCGGCTCACCCCCGAGCAACTAGGCCAGGGCATGACGGCGCTCCTCGCTCTCGCCCGCGAACGGGGTGCCGACGTCGTCCACAGCGATCTCGCCGCGATGCTCTCGGGCCGCCGCGAGGCGGCGCTGCTCATCGCCGGCGACGACGTCGAGGACCTCAAGAAGCAGGCGATCAACCTGTGCGCCAGGGCGTTCGGCACCGCCCCCGCCGCCGGGGTGGTCACCTATGTCAGCAGGGGCACCGATGAGGATGCGCACGGTGTGCTCTCCGCGTTCGGCCTCACCGGCGAGATCGCCCGCACGCCCGGTGACGACGGCTTCGACATCGTCCACGTGACGCTGCGCGAGGCGGACCTCGAGAGCATCCCGGAAAGCCGGATCCACACCGCCCTCGAGGCGTCGCTGAACTGTGAGGTGCACATCCGCACCGTGTGAGCGCATCAGGCGCCCAGGAAGTCGAGGATGGCCGGGGCCGCCTGCGCCCAGGTGTCGAACATGTTGAAGTGCTGCACGCGCCCGGCCGCGCGGTCCTCGGCGGCGCGTTCCCAGGCGTCTTCGGGCCACGGCGGGTCGATGAGCGTGGATCCCTTGATCAGGCAACCGACCTCCAGCGACGTCCGCTTGGGGTGATCCATGTCGTTCTCGCCGCCCCGGATGATCAACGTGGGAACCTGTATCCGGTCGAACATCTCGTCCTCGACGCCCGGAATGGTCTGCCCCGGCTTGGACACGAATGCGTTGAGCCAGCGCAACATCACCTTGAGAAACTCGTCGGAGTCGAAGTCGACGAACCGCCGCTTGTTGGCCGGGTTTTCCTCGATCCGCTCGCGCCACTCCGGGACCTTCATCACGCCGTCCATGCCGGCGCCCCGCACCGCCAGGATGCTCGGCACGACGTAGTAGGAGCCCAGCACGAAGGTGCCGTAGATTCCGCCGACGATGTTCCACACTACGAGCTTGGACACCAGCTCGGGGTAGAGGATCGTCGTGAGGATGGAATCCCTTGCGCCACCAGAGCCCCCGGCGAGGATGCAGCGCTGCACGCCGAGGCCGTTCAACAGGCCGCGCAGCGTCTCGGCGCGCATGTGCGACTCGCTCTGGCCGTAGAACTGTACGGCGGAGGCGCCGCAGTTCGGCCGGTCCCACAGCAACACCCGATAGCCGCCGCCGACGAGCGCCTCGGCCAGCGGGCGCAGGCCCGGGATCTCCTTGCTGAACCGCCCGCCGGGCGTCAAGGCGATGAGATCGCCGGAATCGCCGAGGATTTCGTAGACGACGTTGCCCCCGTTTATCTCGATGGAAGACACTGATTCTCCTGTCGCGTCACGCCATCACCAGAACGTCGTCGCCGACGACCCGCACCGGATAGGTACGGATGCTCCACTCCGGCTTGACCGCGGTCGTGCCGGTTGCCAGCTCGAAACCCCATTGGTGCCAAGGGCAATAGATGTACTCCAGATCCCGGACCATGACCGCGTCTCCGGGGGCGGTCTCGTCGACGACGGTGCGGCCGCGGGCGCGTCCCGAGCACAGCGGCCCACCCTGGTGTGGGCAGTAGTTCGCGATGGCATAGAAGGCGCCGTTGACGTTGTAGACCCCGACCCCGTGCCGGCCGATGGGCACCAGCTTGTGGGTGCCGGGCGGGATCTCGGCCACGGTCGCGACGATGTGCTCGCGGCCCTGAGCCAGACGCTGCCGGGGCCGCTCGGCGAGTTCTTCTGTCAATTCAGAACACCCGCACCTGACCCTCGAGCACCGGAACCGTGTCGGGGAGATGGTATGTCGCGATGCCGTTCTTGAACATCACCGCTTCGCGGGCCGCTTTGGGCAGGTGCTTGACCAGCCACCGCGGGTCGTCGAACGTCCAGTGCGGGTAGTCCGAGGAGTAGAGCAGGATCCTGTCGCACTCCATCCATTCCAGGGCGCGGGTCAACTCGGTCTTGTCTTCGGGGTAGTCCAGCGGTTGGGTGGTGAACTTGATGTGTTCCTTGACGTATTCGGACGGCTTGCGCTTGATGTCCATCCAGGACTTGCGTGCCTCGTAGATGGCGTCCATGCGCCACATCAGCGGCAGGATCCAGGTGAATGCGTGCTCGACGAACACGATCCGCAGCGTCGGGAAGCGGTCGAAGACACCGTCGAAGATCAGGCTCATCACCTGATTGGCGGCGAGCAGCGAGTAGGTCACCATGAAGTCGTGGTTGTAGCTGGGATAGCCCACCGGCGGCGTCGGCAGCTCGTCGTAGTGACTTCGGGACAGGTGGCAGCTCACCGTGATGTCGTGCTTGGTGGCCGCCGCCCAGATCGGGTCGTATTTCGGGTGACCCCATGACGGCCGCGGCTCGGCCTTGATCAGGATCTGCGCCATGTAGGGGTGCCCCGCCCAGCGCTCGATCTCGCGCACGCTCGCTTCCGGCTCCTCGATGGCGGCACAGATCGAGCCCCGCCACCGCTCGTGCCAGTTGTTGTGGGTGTCCAGCCAGTGGTTGGCCTGCCAGTCGTTGAGGGCGCACGCCATCGCGTGCTGGGCTTCGGGTAGGCGCGCCGGGTAGGCGGCGGGTTCCAGGATCGCGATGTCGGAGCCCGCCTCGATGATCAGCTGGCGGAACGCCATATCCGGGTCGCTGCAGGGAAATTCGCCGTCGGGGGGGAAGGTGTCCACGCGCATCGCATAGCTGTGCGCGTAGTCGGGGGCGTCATAGTAGATCTGCTCGCCCACCTTGCGGGTGAGGAAGTACTTGCTGCGCCACGGTTCGGGGATGTAGGGAAGCAGCTCTCCGCGCTTGGGCGTCGGGTGGACATCCGAGTCGACGCACCGGACGGCTATGCGCTCGGCGGCGGGAACCCGTTCGTGCATATGGGTCAGCGTCATCTCGACACTCCTCCGTCTTCCTTGTTTCCTCTACTGTGCGCCGGATCCGACGGCGATGTCTATCCCGTACAGGCCGGACGCGTTGCGCCAGCACAGCTTCTCGCGCTGCTCGGCCGACAGCGCCGCGGGCAGATTCCTGACGTCGGCACTCTGCCAGTGCGGATAGCTCGAGCCGAACATCACCATGTCGTCCTTGCCGGTGAAGCCGAACCATTCGCCGGCGAACTCGGCGTCCCGGGGAGGGCCGTCGAGGCTGCCCTGAACGAAATACACGTGATCGGCCAGATAGTCGCTGGGAATTCGCGGGGCCCAGGGCGTCTGCTCCAGGTGCGGCCGGCCGAAGCAGTCCATCCGCCAGACGAACGGCGTCAGGAAGTCCGCGGCGCCGTCGGCCCAGACGAACTTGAGGCCGGCGAACCGCTCGAACACGCCTTCGGCGATCATGTTCATCTGGTGGTACAGGTAGTTCAGCGCCATGAAGCCGACGTACTGCTCGTAGGTGCGGGTGTTCCCGGACGG
Organism: Mycobacterium helveticum; assembly: GCF_007714205.1. Lineage (GTDB taxonomy): Bacteria > Actinomycetota > Actinomycetes > Mycobacteriales > Mycobacteriaceae > Mycobacterium > Mycobacterium helveticum. Next base: position 103,385 of record NZ_VMQU01000002.1, read on the forward strand.
CGTGGGCGGCGACGCGACGCCCGAGCCGACCTCGATGTGCACCGCAACCGGAAGGTTCGCGTCGACGGCGGCCTCCCACAGCGGCCAGAACTGCGGCTTGCCGTAGAGCTCGCGCGACTGCAGCGGAATCCCGAGCTGGACGACGCGCGGGTGGTCGCGCCACCGCTCGACCTCGCGCACTGCGCCGGCGATGTCGTCGGGGTTGACCCGGATGGTGCCCCGGAACCGGTCGCCGAACTTCTCGGAGTCCAGCCAGCGCGACACCATCATCTCGTTGTGCGCGGCGTGCAGCGCGCTGCCCAGGTGCCGGTCGGGCATGATGCCGCGCCCCATCGGGTGCAGCACCGCCACATCGACGCCGCGCTTCGAAAACAGCTCGTGGGCAACAACTTCGGGGTCAGAACCGGGATACTGGCCGTCCGGCCCCTCGGCGTTCGGCGCGTACTCGCCGCCCGGCGCCCCGTACCAGTCCATCTCGTAGTCGGGGAAACCGCGACTCTTGAACGGCTCGCGCAGCACGGCGCGCAAGTCCTTGTTGGACGGGAAGAAGATGTGCACGCTGGCGTCGATGAGCGGCGTGCGGGTCCCGTCAGCGTGTTCGATCACGAAAGCCATCCTCGGGCTTCGGTAGCCAAAGCGAGCCGGACTCGCTCATATGCTAGATAAGCTAACATTCTCGGCGGGGTCGATCAATCCGTTTCCGGTAAGCGTTTCGGTTAGGCATCGGGCCTGGTAGTTGTCGATTTTGCCGTCACATCGGTAAGTGCTGTTCTTCAATATGGATAATAGCATTCTCCGGGTGCTCCCGAGGCCGCGTCCCGCCCCGCCGACGGCGACACCGGCCGCCGCGCCCGCCCCGATTGCGCCACCTGTGAACCGCACGATCGGCCCGGCGGGTTCACCTCGGTTCTTTTTGCCCAAAGACGCAGCCGGACAGCGCCGTGTACAGCACCGGAAACAACGCGGACCAGTTCGTCCGGAGGGGCTAGTTCCCCAGGGGCGGCGCCCCGCCGTGGTGCAGGAAAATTTGGCTCGAGTCACCCTGGAATCTGCCGGGCG
>NZ_VMQU01000300.1 GCF_007714205.1 Mycobacterium helveticum
GCCCTACCCCGGCCCCAGCGGCGAACGCGCCCAATGGTGGTGGTACCAACCCTTCCAACCCCAACCACCACCCAACAACTAGCTTCGTGAACCGCAGCGGATCGCGGCCGAGCCCACCACATCGAGCCAAGCCGCCTCTTCAATGCTGACTGAATAACAAAGATCGGCATGCCGACGGGTGGCGTGACCACCCCTGACGGCCCAGAGAGCGTCCGCGCGTACGCGGACTGGTGATCAACAACGCCGGCGGCGCGGTGATCGGTGATGTGCCCCTGGATGATTGGGTGTGGACACTGGGGATCAACCCGTGGGGCCCCATCCACGGCTGCCTACGTGTTCGCCCCGGTGCTGCGCGAAGCGGGGGCGTCCCGCGCGCCCCGGGGCATCATCAATGTCGCCTCGGCGACCGCGTTCGGCGCGACCCCCGGCATGGCGGCCCATGACGACAGCAAGGCCGGGGTGCTGTCGCTGTCCGAGACCCTCGCCGCCGAGCTGTCCGGCACCGGAATCACCGTCACGGTGCTCTGCCCGACCTTCGTCAAGACCAACATCGTCGAACCCGGCCGCATCAGCGCCGAATCCGGCGCACTGGCCACCAGATTCATGCGCTGGACGGGGCTTGCGCCCGACAGAGTGGCGCGCACCTGCCTGGACGCCAACGCCCGCGGCGAGCTGTACTGCCCGCCGCAGCTGGACGCGAAAATCGGCTGCAACACCAAAAGGCTTGCGCCCGCGTCAACATGCACTGAACGCCGAACGAGACGGAGCTGCCGGTGGCCATCGACATGGAAGCCATGCTCGCCAAGATCAAGGACCGCCAGTGGGCGCTGGCCGACATCGACTGGGACGCGCCCGGCGCCGACACCATCCGGCCCGAGTTCCGGCCCAAGCGCACGGCGTTCATGGCCGACCTGTGCTGGATCGAGAACGTGGGCGCCCGCGGCTTCGCCGCGCTGGCCAGGAAGGCCCCCGACCCGACTGGATATCACGCTCGGTGAGAGCCGGTGTTCCGCTGTGGGGTGAGCCACTGTTCCGTTGGCTGGTGAGCCACTGCGG
>NZ_VMQU01000301.1 GCF_007714205.1 Mycobacterium helveticum
GCGTTGATCTGGTCGACCAGTTCGAAGATGGCCTCGTTCAACTCGGCCAGGCCCACGAACCGCCGATCACGCAGCACCGCGGCGACCTGGTTGGCGACGAACCGCACGCTGCCCTCCACGACCGGCTTGTCACGCGGCCGCTTGACCCTGGCCGGGACGATCGCGGTGCCGTAATGCTCGGCCAGTCCGGCATAAGCCGGGTTCAGCGCCGGCTCGTAGCGGTCGGCCCGAGACACCCCCGTGCGAAGGTTGTCCGGCACGAGCAGCCGGGCCGTGCCGCCAAAGGCCTCGAACGCGTGCACATGGGCATCAATCCACGAAACCAGCGTCATATCGGTGAACGCCTCCACATACGTGAAGGCCGAAAACGACAGCGCGGCCACGAACAACCACGCATCGGTCGGGGCGCCGCTGAGCGGATCGACGAAGCTCATCGCATCACCGGCCCAGTCGACCTCGATGGACTCACCCGGGGTGCGCTGAATACGCATCGACGCCCCCGTCGCGGCCACCCAGCGGCGGTACTGTTCGTTGAAGAACGAGTACCGATACGGAACCCCGCCGCAGGCCCGGCAGGCCGCAACGTACTCGTTCCACAGCAGCAGCAGCGTCACCGACGGACGTCCGAGTTCGCGGTGCACATGCTCGAAATCCGGCGTCACACGGTCGGAGTCCGGCCTGGCCGGTTCGGGCAGCAGCAGGTGGCGGACCTCATCGGCGGCGAGGTCGGCCACCTCCCCGAAGCCCACGCCGGCCGCGGTTGCGGCGGCGAATACGGCCGCCACCGTGTTCCGGGAGCAGCCCAGCACATCCGCGATACCGCGCTGGCTCACCCCTTCGGCGCGTAGCCGCAGGATCTGTTTGTAGTCGACCATCGAAGGCGACCCCTTTCGTCACGTCCGCATCCCAACGACACGGACCGACGAACGGTCGCACCCACAACACCAGAAGCAGCGCCGCGGCTCACCCGACAGCGTCGCAGTGGCTCACCCCACAGCGGAACAGTGGCTCACCCAACCCCGGAACGGCGGCTCTCGCCAGCCGTAATATCC
>NZ_VMQU01000302.1 GCF_007714205.1 Mycobacterium helveticum
CCACGTCCAGACATTCCACCCACCCCCACCCTCTCAGCACACACCGGTCCCCGAATTGCGAACCGCCGAGTTACTGAGGTTCGAGCTGCCGGTACGGGCGACGGTTATCGATTCGTCGCGTCCGGCGACTTCGCCGAGGGCGGGGATTCGGCGGTGGGTGTGGCGGGACGACGGTTTCGCTGATCGACTTGGGCGAGTTTAGTTTCCGTGCCGTTCCGGGTCGCGAGGCGCACCCGGAGCCCGTGGTCTCGCCGTGCAGTCGTGCCCCGTTCGGCCTGGATGATCGGGTCGAAAAGGTTAGCGCGGATCCCGGCGATCCGTGGCCCTTTTCCTCGGCGACGGTCCGCGGCAGGATCGCGACGGATTGGCGGGTCGGACCCCGATTTTTCCGGCGGGTGCGGGGAGTCGCCGTGCCGTGGCGCGGGAATGCCTGCCATGCAGGGGAAGTCGTGGTGCAAGAAGCCCTGCCTTCCCGGGCAGAGTGCACAGGGCATCCCGGCGGCGGCCCCGATCGCCGGGCCCACACCACGCCGGTCGGGTGCGGCGCGCGGCTGATTGCGCGCCGGCTGCCGAAAGGCCGGGCGATCAAACCGCTTTCGACCACCTCGACGGGCCGGTGGTGGCGCGCGATCGGCACCGGCGTGCCCGTAGAACGGCTCGGCGCGCGCCGGAATACAAGCCCACCACCGACTGCGCGGCGGCAATTCCCGCCTGCCCGTGCGGGCGCGCGGGAAACGACTGCGCCCGCGATAGGGCGCAGCCAAATCCGCGCCGAGTCCCTTGCCGCAGCGCCAGAGCGCATCCGGGGTTTACCGGTCTTTCGTCGACGTCGCCGCAACCGCCTCGCGCGGCCTCTCACGCTCGTCGCTCGGTAGCCGTCAACGGCCCCAACGTATCCCAACGGACTGCATACCACCGATCCGATCGCCAAACAAGACCGTTGCCAGTCCGGCCGAAGAATCTCAGATCGGGGACCGGTGTGTGCTGAGAGGGTGGGGGTG
>NZ_VMQU01000303.1 GCF_007714205.1 Mycobacterium helveticum
GCTTGGTCTTCGCGGCGCGGGTCGTCGAAACGTAAGGGGTCGAAGCGATCCGGATCGTGCCAGACTTCGCGGACGAAATGGTTGACGGCGGGGGTGATCGCCACAAGCGTGTCGGAGGGGATGTAGTGGCCGTCTATTGCGGTGTCTTGCACTGTTTTGCGCATCACTAGCGGAACCGGCGCCACGAGTCTCATGGATTCCTTGATCACCAGATCGAGGGACCTGAGCCCTTCCAAATCATCGATCTCGGGTGATCGGTCGCCGAGAGCATCGCTTTCGGCGCGAACCCGATCCTGCCATTCTGGATGCTTTGCCAGGTAATAAGTTACCGCGGTGGTGGTGATGGTCGATGTGTCGTGAGCGGCCATCATCAGAAAAATCATGTGGTTGATGACATCGGAGTCACTGAAACGTTGTCCGTCTTCGGTGCTGGCATGGCACAGCGCGGCGAACAGGTCATTGCTGTTGCCGGCCCGGGCGGCCGGCAAGTGCCGGGCGAAGTATTCCTCGAGCACCCGTCGGCCGCGGATCCCGGCGCGATAGCGGGTGCCGGGAAGCGGCGCGCGGACGAGTGAGCTGGCCGCGCGTACCGTAGCGACGAACGCCTGGTTAATGGCGTCGCTGCTGTCTTTGCCTCGGCCACCCATGAACACATCGGTGGCGATGTCGAGGGTCAGGTTTTTCAACAGCGGGTACATGCGGACGGACGGGCCGGTCGGCCACGTGGGCAGGGTTGCGCGGACGCAAGGGGTCACTTGGGTGACGTAGCCGGCCAGTCGCGGCCGCGTGAAGGCCTCCTGCATGATGCGCCGGTGCATGAGGTGTTCGTCAAAGCTCATCAGCATCAATCCGCGGTGGAAGAACGCGTCGATGAGAAAGGCCCAGCCGTCTTGCGAGAACGCCTTTGCGTTGGTGGTGAGCGCCTCCTGGGTAGCTTGGGGGCCCGCGATGACCGCCATTTTGGTGCCGAACGCTCCCATCCACGAGACAGA
>NZ_VMQU01000304.1 GCF_007714205.1 Mycobacterium helveticum
TCCCACGACAACTCCAGGAACAGCCGCTGCTGGGGGTCCATGGCCAGCGCCTCGCTGGGGCCGATCCCGAAGAAACCCGGATCGAAGTCGCCCACGTTTTCGACGAACCCACCGGTGCGGGTGTAGCAGGTGCCCGGGACATCGGGGTCGGGATTGAACAGCCCGGCCAGATCCCAGCCGCGGTCGCCGGGGAACTCCCTGAGCACGTCGCGGCCCCGGATCACCATGTCCCAGAGGTCGTCGGGGGAGTTCACCCCGCCCGGGAAGCGGCACGACATCCCGACGATCGCGATCGGGTCGTCGCCGGCGACCCGCCCCGCCGGCGTCTGGGTGATTTCCTGTGGGACACCGGCGAGTTCGGCACACATGTACCTGGCCAGCCCGTTGGGCGTCGGGTAGTCGAAGATCAGCGTCGGCGACAGCGCCAGGCCGGTCGCGGTTTTGAGCCGGTTGCGCATCTCCACCGCACTCAGCGAGTCGAACCCGAGCTCCTGGAAGGCCTTGTCGGGATCGAGGGCCTCGGGGCTGACGTTGCCCAGCACGGTGGCAATGTTGGATCGCACCAGGTCCAACAGGACCGCATGCTGTTGGGATTCGGGCAACCCGTGCAGCCGCTGTGCCAGTGCCGATTTCGACCTCGCGGCGGCCAGGGAGTCGTCGACCTGGCGGCGCCTGGGCGCGGCGACCAGCTCACTGAACATCGGCGGAACCACGGCGGCGTGCGCCCGCAGCGCCGCCAGGTCGATGCGGGCGGCGGCGATGAACGGCTCGTCGAGGATGAGCGCGGTGTCGAACAGTTCCAGCGCCTCATCCGACGACAGGGCCAGGATTCCGTCGCGGCCCAGCCGGGCCCGCCCGGCGGCGCCCAGTCCGCCGGTCATGGCGCTGGCCTGCTCCCACAGGCCCCAGCCCAGCGAGATCGCCGGCAGGCCATGAGCCCGCCGGTGCGCGGCCAACCCATCCAGGAACGCGTTGGCCGC
>NZ_VMQU01000305.1 GCF_007714205.1 Mycobacterium helveticum
CGCCGGCACCGCCCTGGCCGCCGGCACCACCGGCGTAGCCCGTAGCACCGGCGGTGGTGGCGGCCGCCCCCGCCCCGCCGGTCCCGCCGGCCCCGCCGTTGCCCCCGTTGCCGTCGATTCCCGCGGCCGCGCCAGTGCCGACCGTGGCGGCCGCACCGCCGGTGCCGCCGGTCCCGCCGGTCCCGCCGGTCCCGCCGTTGCCGCCGGCGGCGTCGACGCCGGTGGCCCCCGTGCTGCCTTGGCCGCCGTTGCCGCCGTCGCCGCCGGCGCTGCTCGTGCCGGCGATGCCGGCGGCACTAAAGGCGTTACCGCCCTGGCCGCCGTCGCCGCCGGTGCCGCCGGTGCCGCCGGTGCCGCCGTCCACGCCTTGGCCGCCGAGCCCGCCGACCCCGGCGCCACCGGCGTTACCGCCGTGGCCGACGCCACCCGCGGTGCCGCCGAGCAGCGCTTGGTTGGCGCCACCGGCGCCGCCGACCCCGCCGTCACCGGCGTTGCCGCCGTTGCCGCCGACCCCGCCGTTACCGCTGTCCGTGCCGGCCACGCCGGCCGCCCCCGTTGCGCCGAGACCACCGTGGCCGCCGGTGCCGCCGACCCCGCCGGCGCCGCCGTGGCCGTTCAACGAGAACAACTGCGTGTTCGCGCCGCCGACACCCCCGTTGCCGCCGAGCCCGCCGTTCGTGCCGGTGGGGGCCGAGGCCGTTCCAGTTACCCCCCCTCCGCCTTGACCACCGGCGCCGCCCATGCCACCGTTACCGCCACCGATCCACCCGTTCGCCCCGCCGGCACCACCATTGCCGCCGGTCCCGCCGGCCGCGCCGGTGCCGCCTTGACCGCCGTTACCGCCGGCACCCCACAAGCCCGCCGCGCCACCGAACCCACCGGTGCCGCCGGCACCGCCGTTGACACCGGCCACGCCGGTCGCGCCTTGCGCGCCGTTGCCGCCATTGCCGATCAACCACCCGCCGACCCCGCCGCTACCC
>NZ_VMQU01000306.1 GCF_007714205.1 Mycobacterium helveticum
ATGGGCGGTCGTTGGGACGCCACCAACATGATCGACGCGCCGGTGGCCGTGATCACCCCGATCGGCATCGACCACGTCGAATATCTCGGTGACAACCTCGCCGCGATCGCCGGGGAGAAGTCCGGCATCATCGCCCGGGCGCCCGAAGGGGCGCCGGACACCGTCGCGATCATCGCCCGTCAGGCCCCCGAGGCGATGGAGGTGCTGCTGGCCCAGACCGTGCGGGCCGACGCCGCCGTGGCCCGCGAGGACGCCGAGTTCGCGGTGCTGGGCCGCCAGGTCGCCGTCGGCGGGCAGATGCTGCAGCTGCAAGGGCTGGGCGGGGTGTATTCCGACGTCTACCTGCCCCTGCACGGCGAGCACCAGGCGCACAACGCCGCGGTGGCGCTCGCGGCCGTCGAGGCGTTCTTCGGCGCGGGCGCGCAGCGTCAGCTCGACGTCGACGCCGTCCGTGCCGGTTTCGCCGCCGTCGCCAGTCCGGGCCGGCTCGAACGCATGCGTAGCGCGCCAACGGTGTTCATCGACGCCGCGCACAATCCGGCCGGTGCCGCTGCGCTGGCGCAGACGCTCACCGGCGAATTCGACTTCCGCTTCCTGGTCGGCGTGCTCAGCGTGCTCGCCGACAAGGACGTGGACGGCATCCTCGCCGCGCTGGAGCCGGCGTTCGATTCCGTCGTCGTGACCCACAACGGGTCGCCGCGCGCTCTCGATGTCGAGTCGCTGGCGCTGGCGGCGCGCCAGGTGTTCGGGCCGGATCGGGTGGCGACCGCCGAGAACCTGCGCGACGCCGTCGACGTCGCGACCGCGCTGGTCGACGACGCCTCGTCGCGTGGGGAAGCGCGGGGAGAAAGCGAGGCGTTCTCCGGCACGGGGATCGTCGTCACCGGCTCGGTGATCACGGCCGGGGCCGCGCGGACCCTGTTCGGGCGTGATCCCGAATGACCGGGCAGGCCCCCCCAA
>NZ_VMQU01000307.1 GCF_007714205.1 Mycobacterium helveticum
CGCCGGTGCGGGGGAACATTCACGCACGCTCGCGGCCCGGGGGCTGTGGGCCGGGGGCTTTGGCCCGGGGGCTCAGTCCTCGCCGAGAATGCCGTAGATCTCCCGGCGCGCATTGTTGACGATCTCCACGATGCGCTGCTGCTGTTCGGCGGTGGCGGTGTGCGCGGATTGCGCGACCGCACCGAACAACTGCCCCACGGCCGCCCGCAGGTTCAGGTGGCCCGGGTCGGCGCCCTCGGCGATCTCGTCCCACGGCGGGGTCTCGATCTTCCCGGCGGCCGCGCGGCCCTCCTCGGTCAGCTCGAAAAGCTTCTTGCTGCCGGCGGTTTCGCTCGCGGCGATCAGTCCCTCGTCGTCGAGCAACTGCAGGGTCGGGTACACCGAACCGGGGCTGGGCTTCCATATCCCGTTACTGCGCTCGGCGATCTGCTGGATCATCTCGTAGCCGTGCATCGGTCGCTCGGCCAGCAGCACCAGGATGGCGGCCCGCACGTCCCCGCGCCGTCCGCGGCCGGGGCCGCCGCGACGGCCTCCGCCGCCGCGCCGCCCGCCCGGTCCGAGGCCGAACCCGGGCCCGAATCCGGGGCCGAAGCCCGGCCCGAATCCGGGGCCGAAGGCGGGACCGAAGCCCATGGGCCCGCCCTGGTCGCCGGCGTGGTCGCGCAGGTGCGCGAAAAGCTCGTGCCGGGCGTGCCGCCTGGCACCGCGTAGGGCGCGTCGCAGGGGGGGTGCCCCCAGTGCGGGCCCCGGCCCGAAGCCGAAGCCCGGGCCGGGCCGGTCGCCGAACGGGCCGCTGCCCGGTGTGAATGGGTGGTTCATGGTGTGTCCTTACGTCTGGTTGGTGAAGCGGCGGTCGCGCGCTTCGATACATAACGATATATCGCGAACTAACGCGATGCAACGTCCAGGGCGCGCGGGGACCGCGTTCGCCCGCCGCAGGAGACGGGGGCGGGGTGGGGC
>NZ_VMQU01000308.1 GCF_007714205.1 Mycobacterium helveticum
CACCTACTTCCCCTACACCGCCAAGCTGTGCATCAACGGCAACGAATGGGCCAAACGCCAAGCGGCCAAGGCCGGTATCGGGTTCGAAGCGCTCGATAACGGGTTCGCCGCCGTCGACGACGCGGCGGGGTTGCAGGCGATCTGCGACCGGCTGGGACCCGAGCAGATCGATGCGCTGCTGCGCAAGTGGCTGCGCATTCTGCCCAACCCGTTCACCGACGAGGATGAGGCTGCCGGCTACCGCTACGAGCCCTCGATCCTGCAGGCCGAGTTCTCGCTGACCCAGATGCTGGATGCGCCGGTGTCGGGGCGGATCTTCTTCGAGCAGGTCATCCGCGACAACCTCGACATCGGCCGCCCCGACCACGTCGCGTTGATCTTCGACCGCCGCATCCTCAACGGCCGCAAACGCAAGACCCCGGGCCGGTTTCGCACCCGGGTGATCACCGACGGTGTCATCCCGTCACTGCACGTCGACTACAAGAACACCAAAGTCAAGCAGTACTACAAACAAGGGAGGGCGCTGCGCACCGAGACCACCATCAACAACCCGCACGACTTCGGGGTCACCAAACGGCTGACCAGCCTGCCCGACCTGCGGCAGCTCGGCTTTTCCGCCAACCGGCGCCTGCTCGGCGTCCAAACCATCAGCCACGACCCGATCCGCGGCGCGAAGGCCTTCGCCGATCTCACCGCCCCCGTCGTCACCGACTCCGGCACCCGCATCCCCGGACTGCGCTTCGGCGACACCCGTGTCCACGCCCTATTGCAGGCCCTGCTCGTCCACCGGCTGTTGCCTTACGGATTCACCAACCGTGAGCTGCGCACCCTGATTGCGCCCCTGCTCGGCACCACCGCCGAACACATCACCGCCGGGCAGATGACCTACGACCTGCGGCGCCTGCGTGCCCACGGCCTCATCGAACGCATCCCCCG
>NZ_VMQU01000309.1 GCF_007714205.1 Mycobacterium helveticum
TGCTCGGCCAGCCAGCGTTCGGCGTCGATGGCCGCCGCACAACCGCTGCCGGCAGCGGTGACGGCCTGACGGTAGGTGCGGTCCACCAGATCCCCGGCGGCGAACACCCCCTCGACCGAGGTGCTCGTGGAACGGCCCTGCACCAGCACATACCCCTCCGAGTCGACCTCAACCACCTCACGCACCAACTCCGAGCGCGGATCATGCCCGATCGCCACGAACATCGCCGTCACCGGCAACCTCGACTCGGTGCCGCTGACCACATCACGCACCCGCAACCCGGCCATCGTGCCCTCACCCTCGACCGCCTCCACGGTGTGATTGGTCAAAAACCGGATCTTGTCGTTGGCCCGCGCCCGGTCCAACATGATCCGCGACGCCCGAAACTCCTCACGCCGATGCACCAACGTCACACTGCGCGCGAACTTGGTCAAAAACGTGGCCTCCTCCATCGCCGAGTCCCCACCCCCGACGACCGCGATGTCCTGATCCTTGAAGAAAAACCCGTCACAGGTCGCACACACACTCACACCCCGACCCAGCAACTTCTGCTCACCGGGCACCCCCAAATACCGCGCCGCAGCACCCATCGCCAAAATCACCGCCCGCGCCCGATGCCGCACCCCTTCGGCGGTCACCGTCTTGACCGGCCCCTGCAACGACACCGACTCGACGTCCTCCGTCCGCAGATCCGCCCCGAACCGCAACGCCTGCTCACGCATCTCGTCCATCAACGCCGGGCCCATGATCCCCTCACGAAACCCCGGATAGTTCTCCACCTCGGTCGTCGTCATCAACGCCCCACCAAAAGACGTCCCCTCAAACACCAGCGGCGCCAACTCCGCCCGCGCGGTATACAGCGCCGCGGTATACCCCGCGGGACCCGAACCAATGACGATCACGTCGTGAACAGTGTCGGCGCTCATACGAACCT
>NZ_VMQU01000030.1 GCF_007714205.1 Mycobacterium helveticum
GTGGGGGCTTGGGCGGGCTGCCCGGCGGTATGGGGCAGCTGCCCGGTACTCAGGCTGCCGGGCTGGGGAACCTGCCCGCTAATGCCGCACCAGCAGCCGGGGCACCGGCACAGTTGGGACCGGCGTTCTCCCAAGGACTTTCAGCCGGATCGGCGTTGGGGTCGCTGCCGCCTGCGACCGGCACTGGAACGCCGGCCGCAGGGCAAGCAGCCGCAACTCCAGCGGCAGGGCTGACTTCGGGTGCGGGCGTTCCTTCGGCCGGGTTGACAGGAGCAGGTGCGACCCCTCCGGCAGTCAGCCCCGCAGCGCCGGGGCTTGCCACGTCTGGCGGGCCGACGAGTGCTGCACCGGCGGCGATGATGCTTCCGCCCCCGGGTATGGGCGCTCCCGCGGCCCCCGTAGCTGCGGGTGGCGCAAGTGCTGCAGCCCCCGTCGCCCCTGCTGGCAACACGGCCACACCGGGTGGCTCCGCGCCGACAACCGGGCCGGCAGCTGGATCGACGGTCGGATCGGGTGGGGCGGTGGTTGTGCCGGCAAGTGTTGTCAGCGCCGGAGCTGGCGCCCGCAACCGTGGACGACCGGAGTCAGCCGAACTGGCAACCGCAAAAGTGTTGGCGCGCAAGCTCCGTCGTGACAGCGACATTGTTAATTACGCGTGCATTGAGTGGGCCGTGGGCGTATTTCGCCGCGAGGCTGGCGGGGCCACCGAGTGCGTGGTGATGTCCAACGAAGGCTTTGGTTACATTCCGCGGGGAGTGTTCTTGCCACGTACTGCCCGTCTGTTGACGGCAGATAAGTTGGTAGACAACCAATTTCGGGAAGGCTGGTTCGGGTCATCCGATCCTGCCGAGGTGCTAGCCGAATATGCACGGCTGCGCGGCCGCGGCGGAACGCATCTGGTTGCCATGGCAGTAACCGCGGACAGCCCCTACGGTCGGGTGCCAGGGGTCGAATACGCGGTTTGTCAACGCGAATTCGATGACGGTGCTTACATCCGCCCGATTCTCGACGATATGCATATGCATCGTCTCGAAGCGTTGCACCCGGAGGTGTATGCCCGGGTTCAGCAGACGACCTCCACTGAACCTGAGACGCGCATGGTTGAAAATCAGGTCGTTGTGCCGCTGGCTGTGCAGATGATCGAAGCTGTGAAGATGTCGGGGGAGATGACGCTCGATCTGCGGCAGATGTGGGATGTGCTGGGCACCGGCGACCACATCTCGGAGGAGGTATGGAACCAGTACCGGATCGCCTCAACCGTGTACTACGTGAACCTCAGCGCGAACCGGCCTCGGCCGGAGGCCTCCACAGGAGATCGCGAGCGTTATCAGGCGCAGTGGGTCACCGCACGCACGATGGAGTTGCTGCAGGGTTGGGAGCGGCGACCGGTCGACGTAGCGGATATGGTCTACGCTGCGGCGACGGCCTACCCATGGAGATTTTGGCACCAAATTTGAATTGTTATGGCGCGTGGTCGAATCCGAGCTCGGCTGCGGCGTAGCGTGAGGTGCCGCGGCGTGCGACGTGGGATGCAGTGATCAGGATTGACCGCCGAGCGCTGGCGAAAACCGTTATAGGAGCACGCCTTATAAGTACGTGGTAGCTGGGCCTCGATTTGGCGATCGAGGTGATGGCCGGATCGTTGGAGGAGAGACGCCGAGTCGTCACAGTGACGAAATAAGCGGTATTCGCTGGAAGCACCCATCCATCCACCGCCGCGGCCACGCGCGCAGGGTTGCCCGAGAAATTGGTGTCTGTTCTCACGCAATCTCGGGGACATTCTTATCGGATTGGGGGCAAGTTGCGATCGGGGATAGTACGTTGAGGGTCAGGAAATGAGCGCGGTGACGGCGGTCGTGGTCGTGTCAGCGAGCGCGATGCCGCCGATATTGCCGATGGGTTGGTCGAGGGCCGCGACAGGAAGCCACTGGATGAGCTCCGGTAAGACAACCCCTTTGGGTTGCAGCACTGTGACGATCATAGCCATTGTGCTGCTGGGGATTTCACCGGGAATGAAGGGGCAGATGATCACCTGGCCGGTGGCGGCTGCGAGGTGAATCGTGTTAGATAGTACGACAACGTACAGTTCCTGGTTGGTGTCGCGGCCTGGCGTGATGTCTCCGGGTGTGATCACAGGCCAGCGGCCCGGTTCGCCTGATAGATCTTCTCCGCGTAGGCGTCGATGTCGAGCGTTGGCACAGTGTGTGTTGTGTAGTTCTCGAGCGAGATTCGGAGATGCTCGTTGTGCAGGGCTCGTTCGATCATCTCTGAACGATTCAGCCCGGCCGCCTGGGCGTCCGCATCGGCCGCCGCCAGCACGGCCTCTTCAATCATTACGGACACTTTGGCTTTCGCCATACCATTTATCCTACTCTGAGCAGGACAGTTGTCGTGAGGGTACTCCGGCTGGTGGCGCCGACGCAGGTTGCGTTAAATGGTGCGAGGACGACCTACCACAGATTCAGCTTGCCAGTCACGGTTACGGACGGGCCCATGTACGCCGATGACGACGATTCGGGGCGCGAAACGGTGTACCTGCTAGGTTCGCGTGAGAATGCGCGCCGCCTCATGGCGGCCGTCGCACGGGATAGGGCCGTCGTCCCGGGCTGGCGAGCCTTACTAAGTCGATGGCCGAACTCGAGGAGATGGTCGGCGGCCAGGAGTGAGCTGCGATCCTGATGGGTAGGGCGACTTCGCTTTTGGGGCGGACTCCGATCGCTGGCGGTCAAGGTCCTGAAAGCCCGGTACCTGTAGCGATCTGGCGCCACTGCGGTGTTCTGGGTTTTCATTCAATTTGGACGTGCTGGTAGCGGGGGTGTAGCGGGGGGCGGTACGGTGCCGGTGTGCCGTTGAAGTTGGCGTCTAAGACGCAGGTTTCGGGTCATTTCTTTGTTCGGCGACGCTTGTCGTTTGCGTTGCTGCGCCGTTCGGTGAGCATGGAGATCAATCCGGTTCGCTGGCACCGCACGCTGTTGATGTTGTCGGCGGTGTTGGGTGTGGTGCTCGTGGTGGGGGCGTTCGTGTACGGGTGGTTTCGCCCGGCGGGGGTGATCGACGACTCGTCGAAGATCGTTGCTGATCGTTCGTCGGGGGCGTTGTTTGTGGTGGTCGACAAGCGACTGTATCCGGCGTTGAATCTGGTGTCGGCGCAGCTGATTGCTGGGTCGCCGGATCGGCCGACGTTTGTGGCATCGGGGGAGATTGCGAAGTGGCCCAAAGGGCCGACGGTGGGGATCCAGGGCGCTCCGGTGGAGACACCGGCGGTGGTGTCTCCGCAGGTTTCGCGCTGGGCTGTGTGCGACACGGCGCCGACGACGGTTGGTGGTTCGCCGTTGGTGACGGGCATCAATGGGCAGTTGTTGCTCGGGGAGGCGGCGGGAGAGCTCGCCGGCAGCGAGGCCTTGTTGTTGTCTTATGGGCCGCAGGTACACCTGGTGACTAATGGTGTTCGGATGCCGATTGATCTGTCTCAGTCCGCGGTCGCCGGGCCCCTGGGGATTGCGCCCGGGGCGCAGGCGACGGGGATGTCGCGGGCCCTTTTTGACGCGTTGCCGGCGGGGGGACCGCTGGCTGTTCCCGCGGTGCCTGGCGCCGGTGGGCCCGGTCAGGTGGATTTGGGGGCGGGGGTTGTTGTCGGTGCGGTGGTGGCGAGCCGGGATGTGGCTGCACAGTCGGACCGCTTTTATGTGGTGCTGGCAGATGGGGTTCAAGAGGTCTCGCCTGTGGTGGCTTCGATGCTGCGCCAGCATGATTCGTTTGGTTTAGCCACGCCGCCGCAGATATCGCCGGATCATTTGGCGCATATTCCGCTGCGTCATGTTCTTGATGTGGATTATTATCCGCGGTCGCCTGTGCGCCTGGTTGATGCGGGCAGTCGGCCGGTTTCGTGTGTGGCGTGGCAGTGGAGTGTGAGCGAGCGTCAGGCGCGGCTCGCGGTGATTTCGGGTCGGGGGTTGCCCATCCGCGCGGATCAGCGGGCGAAGATGGTGCCGTTGGTGGGTGCCGGCAATGGCGGGGTGCAAGCGAATCAGGTCTTGGTCGGTGATGGTGCATCGACGTTTGTTAGCACTACTGGTCAGGCATTGGATTCGCCTGCGCGCGAGACGATGTGGCTGACTAGCTCCACCGGGTCGCGCTATGGTGTGCCGTTTGACGACAATAGCGTGCAGGCGTTGGGGCTGGTGTTATCTCAGGTTCGTCCGGCGCCGTGGTCGATGCTGCAGGTGTGGCCTGCGGGACCGGAGTTGTCGCGGGCGGCCGCGTTGACGGTGCATAGCCCGTCGGACGCGGTGGCTGTGTTGCCGACGAAGACCAACGTACGGGCCGGCGGATAGGAGGGGGAGAAGGTTGTCGACGATTCGTTTCAGCCCGTCTCGGCGGCTGAGGGCGCCCAAAGTTGATGGCGGCATGCAGTCGGTACGCGATTCTCCGATCGCGCCGCGCCGGTTGCCGATGACGAAGGCGCAGATCATTTTGCCTGCAGTCATGGGCGCGGCGTTTTTGGGCATGATGGCCATGATCTTGACTCAACCGGGGCTGCGCTCGGGGCCGATGAGTTTGTTTTCGTTGTTTGTGCCGGTGATGATGATTGTGTCGTTCGCCGGGGTGTTTATGCAGGGCCGTTTTGGTGGCGGTGATAAGGCGTTGTCTCCGCAGGCGTTGGAAGAAGAGCGCCGTGCCTACATGGACGAGCTCGACCAGACACGTGATGTGATTCAAAGTGACGCCGAGCGTCAGTTCGCCAATTACCAGTTCTTGCATCCCGAACCGGCGATGCTGCGTGGGTTGGTCGGGTCGCCGCGGATGTGGGAGCGATCGGGTTCTGCTGAGGACTTGGCGATGCACTTTGGTTTTGTCCGTTTCGGAACCGGTACTTCGGATTTGGCGAAGAAGCTGGCTAAGCCTCGGTTGGGGGAGTCGGCCGATTATGAGCCAGTCTGCTATGACGCGCTGCGCAAGTTTTTGTTGGAGCAGTCCAAGATTAGTGGGATCGCTAAACCGCTGTCGCTCAAGGTGATTCCGCTGATGACGTTGGTGGGTGAGGATGGTCCGGACACAGTCCACGGTGTGGTGCGGGCGATGATTTGTCAGGCGGCCTGCTTCCATTCACCGCAGGACTTGAAAGTCATGGTCGTCACCGACGAACCAGCACGATGGGATTGGGTCAAGTGGTTGCCGCATTGCCAACACGACAAGCTCTTTGATAGTGGCGGGCCGTTGCGAATGGTGTGGACGTCGCCGACGGCGATGGATGCGGCGGTTGGTCACGAATTGCATGGCGCTCGAAAGAATTACGGGGACCCTGGCGCCGCGGACGGGGTACGTCCGCATTGGCTTGTGATCAACGACCAGCTCCGTGTGGATAGTGAATGGGACACGTTGAATCGCAGGGGCGTTGGGGGGGTCGCGGGCGTGACCTTTGTGCGTGTAGTGGTCAAGGAGGGCGCGGCGGATGACAACTGAGTTCACATTGCATGTCAAGCGCGACGGGGCATATGACGAGGAGGGGTTTTTCGCGCTCCCCGATACGCTGGACACGGCGTCCGCGGTCGCGTTTGCGCGCAAAATGGCTAGATACCATGCAGATTCGCGGGTAACGCAAAGTTCGACTGCCGCCGCATCGAAGGTCGTGGATCTGTATGAGATTCTCGGCCACGCTGATCCGGGCGATATCGATGTGGAGGAGGCCTGGGCGGCGACGCGGCTGGGTCCGCCGCTGCAAGACGACGAGGGCGAATTGCAGTGGGGTCGGGAGTGGATGCGGTTCCCGATCGGTATTGATCCACGCAATGGACAGCCCGTGGCCCTCGACTTGAAGGAGACTCACGAGTTCGAGGGGATGGGCCATCACGTCGTCGTCGTCGGCACGACTGGGAGTGGTAAATCGGTGTTTTTGACGGCGTTGATTACGTCGGCGTGTTTGACGCATTCGCCAGACTCGTTGAAGGTCGCGGTGTTTGACTTTAAGGGTAGTGCGTTGGCGCATTTGGTGGCGGGATTCCCGCACTGCGTCGCGGCGATGAGCAACTTGCGTAACGATCGCCTGTGGATTGTGAGGATGGAAGATGTCCTCTACGGCGAGATGGAGCGCCGCAAGTCTTGGCTTGACCGGGCTGGGGTCAGTGACATCGCTGAATATGAGTATTTGCGCATTCACAAGAAGGAGAAGTTGCGGCCGATGCCGCACCTGCTGCTGATTGTCGATGAGTTCACGCAGATGTTCGCTGAACATGACGGAGCCAAAGCGGTCATGGACGAGGTCGGCCGCCAGGGCCGCTCGCAGGGGCTTCGCCTCGTGATGGGGTCGCAGCGGCTGGGCCACCAGATGCAGGGCGGCATCATGAGTAACATCCCGGTGCGGGTGGCGCTGCGAACTGTCGGCGACACCGATTCCCACGAGGTGTTGGGTAGCGATGAGGCCAATCATCTGCCCAAAAAACCTGCTGGGGCTGGGCTTTTGAAGGTAGGTGCCAACAAGAACCTGACGAGGTTTCAGACGGCGTTCGTGCTCAAGAGCTATGTACCGCCCCAACGGGCAGCAGCTGCTGCGGCCAGGCAGGAAGCCGGTTACCTTGAGCCACAAGAGTTCCAGGCGGTCGGTATGCCTGCTCTGCAGATGGCCCGCGACGGCGAGGGCGAGCAGACCAAAATCCCGGAACCACGCGCCATCATTGGCGCCGATGGCCGCACCGTCAAACAGGTGCAGGCAACGGTGGATTGCTTGAATCGGCTGAATCTTCCTCCACTGCAAGCGATGTGGCTGCCGCCGCTGCAGCCGGTCCCTGCTGATGAGCTGGTGCGGCGGTTGCGGGGCCAACCGTGGGATGTCGACTATGGCTCGGCCCAAAGCGAGCTCTCGAGGCTGATGTTTCCGGTCGGGATCGAAGACAGGCCGCGCGACCACCGCCAGCTTGTCTATGCGCCCAATCTGGCCGAAGGTAACTGCGCGGTCATTGGTATGGGGCAATCGGGTAAGACGGTGGCCATCGCGACGATGATCTCGGGTGCCGCTTTGTTGTATCATCCTCGGCGGCTTCAGTTCTACGTCATCGCACTCAGCGGGCCGGACCTCAACCTGGTAGCTGGTTTGCCGCACGTCGGTGGTTTCGCACGCGAGGTGGACCCCGAGCAGGTCAAACGAATCATCGCCGAGATGCTGGCGCTGATCGATCAGCGCGAGCAGGCGTTCACCAAGCTAGGTCTGACGCTAACCAAGCTGCGTGAACGCAAATTTGGCGGCGTGCCAGGTGAGGTGCCTCAAGACTCGTTCGGCGATGTGTTTTTGGTGATCGATGGCTGGCCAACGTTTGTGAAGAACTGGGAGCTGTTGGTTTCTGACGTGGAACGAATCTTGGCTAAAGGACCCGATGTTGGGGTGCACGCCATTGTGTCGACCAGTGGCTGGGTGGCCAACAAATTCCCGTCAGGAATGACCAAGAATTTCACCAGCAACGTGGAGCTCAAGCTCGGTGACAACGATGACATGACGGTCAACAATGTGAAGGTCGCGCGCGACGTTCCCTTCGGGGAGCAGAAGATGTTCCTCGACGAAGAGGACGACACTGGCGGTGAGGTCGAGCAGGTCAACGTGGTCAAGATCAGGGGCCGCGGCACGACGATGGAGGGGTACCATTTTCAGGCCGGGTTACCGGAGATAACCGTGCAAGGGCGGCGCGCCGACGTGGCAGCAGCCGTTGAGCCAATTCAGCGGCTCGCTGGACCTGACAGTGCGGCCGCGCGGGTACGGATGCTGCCCAAAATCGTCGGTATCGACGAGGTCTTCGCGCAATGGGAGCAGCGTGAGCATGGGCCGGGTGGGGTCGACTGGAGTGGTGTCGTGCCGTTCGGGATTTCAGAAATCGGTTTGGAGCCGGCGGTCGCGAACTTCGCTGCGACCCCGCATCTGCTGCTTACCGGTCGGCCTGAATGTGGATTGTCGAGCGGGTTGGCCACGGTGGCCCAAGCTGTGATGCGGGTGTACGGGCCCGAGCAGGCCCAGATCTATGTGGTGGACCCTCATAATGAGTTGCTGCGCGTGGTCGAAGGTGAACATTTGGGCGCCTACGTTTTCCGGGAGGACCAGGTGCGTGCCTTGGGTGACAGCCTGGGGGCGATCCTGACTGAACGTATGCCGATGACAGACCTAAGCCAGGCGGAGTTGGCTGCGGGGACGCGGCGTTGGAGCGGGCCAGAGATCTTTGTCTTCATCGATCGTGAAGAGACCCTTGCTAGTTGGGACACTGGTGGGTTCGTGGCAGGAACCGGATACCCGTTGGGCCCGCTGGCGCGGTTTATTGCGCGGGGTAAAGAGGTCGGCCTGCACCTGGTCGTGTCGCGGCGGATCGCTCAGTGGGGCCGCACGCTGACCAATCCGATAATCGGGGAGTTGCTCAAGGCCAAAGCACCTGTCGTGGTAATGGACGGCGACCCTGATGAAGGGCCGATCGTCGGCAAAACGAAAGCCGTGCCAGCTGACCCCGGTCGTGGCCTGTACGTCACTGACCGGATGGTGGCGCCGGTGCAGATCGCGTTCCCGGCGAGCGCCCATTGAGCGAGGATGACCCCGCGTGGCTGCTCGTCCACGCGGTGGAACAAGCCCGCTTAGAACAGGGGTTGTCCAAACATGATCTGGCACGCCTGGCGCGCGTGGCGCGGCCTACGATCTCGCGGCTGATCAACCATGGCATGGTCCCGTCTCGTGCGGCCACGCTGGATAGGATCGGCTCGGCGCTGGGCTGGGAGGCCGGGACGTGTGCGGCCTTGTTGGCCGGCCAACCCCTACCGGGTCCACGCGCGCCGGTGACTCGCTCGGCCCAGCTCGTCGCAGCGCGGCTCACCGAGATTGCCGAGGAGGCGCGGTCGGCCGCCGGTGCTGCCGAGCAGTCGATTCTGCGGCTGAAAACCATCGAGGAGCGTGCGCGTGCGGCTGCGCAGTTCGTGCTGGGCGGTTCAGTAGCTGATTAAGCGGTCGATCTGGACCGATTCATGCGTCGGCATGGGCCTTTGTCGCTCGGTGATGCGTGGCGGTATTTCGCCAGGTGAGCGGCGCCGTAGAGGGTGTCGGGAAACAGGGGGTGTTGCCTTGTGTGGAATGTCGGAGGTTTGGTTGCCGGTGTCCCTGGGGGCGGTTATCGTCGCATCAAACGGCGGCTTTATTGCTCGTGGGGCGAATGGGATATGTGGACAGGGGTGGGATTGCAATGATGTTCATTGAGGCGCCGGCGCTGGCGGCGCAGGCAGCATCAGAGGGCGCAGGCGGGGCGACCACGGCGGCCACTCTTGCCGCTGGGGCACCAGCGATGGGCGCTGTGCTGCCGATGGGCGGCGAGGAAGTGTCGGCAATGTTCGCTCAAGCTATCGCCGCGCACGGCGCGCAGTTCTTGGCGGCAGGTGCTCTAGGTGTGGCTCAGCGGGAGGCGTTCGCAGCCACCGTGGCTACGTCGGCGGCCACCTACACCGCTATGGATGCGGTCGGCAAGGCGCTGCTGTCGCTGTAGCGCGGCGGTGCACTGATGTACTGGGGTATCCCACCAGAGATCAACGCATTTCGGTTGACCAGGATGGGCGCGGGTCCAACGGCGCACGTCCCACAGATCACCGCCTACACGGCTGCTGCGGCCACGCACTTCGAGCAAGGGATGCAGCAGTCGGTGACCGCGATCGCGACCGCGCCGGTTTTCCAGGGCTCTGGCGGAATGGGGATGCTCGATAGTGCCACGCCGATGGCGGCCTGGCAGCAGACCGCCGGGCTGCATGCAGAGACTGCGGCGGCCACCATCCAAACTGGGTTGACTGCGTACAGCGCGGCCGTGTCCGCGACCATTCCTCATGAAGTGGTGGTGGCCAACCGGGTCCGCGAGGCCACTTTGGAATCAACAAATTTCATGGGGATCAACACCCCAGCGATCGCCGAGGCGAATGCTGAATATGGGGAGTATTGGTCGCAGAACGCCGGGGCCATGGTCGGCTACTTGGGCGCTATGGCCCCTGTCGTGAGCGCGCTGACCGTTCCCTTGCCGACGTTGCCTGATATGAGCAATCCGCTGGGGGCGACGGCCGGCTTGGCAGGGTTGGTCGGCGACGGGGTTGGTGCTGGCGTGCAGGCCTTAGGGTCGGGCATTAGCGCCGGTGGGGGAGTGGTGTCGGCTGGCAGTGGGATCAGCACAGGCGTGGCCACTGGGATCTCGAGCGGCGTGTTCAACGGCACGGGAGCAGGCGTGCAGGCCGCAGGGTCGCCCACTGGTGGGCAAACCCCGGCACCGCAGCCAGCGACCACCGGCACGACCGCGGGGCAGGGCGTGCCCGCAACGACGGGCACCGGCCAGGGCGTCACGAGTAACGCGCCGCAGGGAAAAGCTCCACCGTTGCAGGCGGGTCAAGGCGGTCAGCCGCCCCTGGAAGAGTCTGGACAGTCGTTGCTCGGCCAACTCACCCAGGCGCCAACCGAAATGATGAGTTCGCTCAGTTCACCACTGGAGTCACTGGGGCAGCTCCCGTCGAGTGCCAGTGGCCAACTAAGCGGCCTGATGGGCCCGTTGTCGGCGCTGACCGGTGGAATGTCCGGTGGATTGGGTGGGCCCCCAGCCGGGGGAGCACCGGGATTCAGCGCAGCCAGTGCACCGTGGTCGGGACTAAGTGGCGCCAACGGCGGCTTCGCCGGGGGCGCGTCAGCGGTTGCCGCGGCGTTGACGAAACCGTCTGCTGGCGGGCTAGGTGGGCCTGTGGGCGTGCCGGGCGGCTGGTGGGCCGACGTGGCTGATGGCGCTGAAACAGACGAGCAACCGGCTGCGGGACTGCGAAGCGGCGCGGCAGCGGGCAGAGGAGCCATGGCGCCCGGAATGTATGGACCCATGGCGGCAACGGGGCGCTCCGGACGCGGCAGTGAATATGCCGATGTCAGCGAGCAGGATAAGACGATCACGCTACCGGCCTCCGCGCATGCGGCGCCGGTGCTCACGTCTGAGGGCGTGGTCCACGTCGGGCAGGGAGGATAACTCCCGGCAGGGGCCCGGGTCATTGCTGAACTGATCGAACCAGCGGTAACCACTTGCTAGTGAAGGAGATACACCATCATGGCGTTGAACGCCGATGTCGCCCAGATGCTTTCGGGCGCAAGTCAATTGTCGAACATTCAACAAGAGGTGCTGTCGGCGTTGGGCCGTTATGTCACCATGAACCAGAACCTCACCGGTACTGGGTTTAGTGGTGATGCGGCGCTGGCCTCCATGGCCACCACCGAGGACATCAACCGGACCGGCCAACAGGTCAGCCAGCGGTTTCAGAGCGTCATCGACATAATGAAGCGCTCGGCGCACCAGTACCAAGAAACGAACGCGCAGAACCGCGCGGCGCTGGGCTCCATCCAGTCGACCTGACCGCGGCCAATCTTTCAGACATCGAACGACTTTCAGAGGAGAATGGTTATGGATTCAATGCGTTACGACCACGCCATGATCGCCGATCACGTGTCGGCCCAGGCGCAGCTGGTCGCTCACATGAACGATCTGCGTACCCGGGCCATGGGAACAATCAACCAGGTCGCCACAGTCTGGACGCAGCATGGTTCTGACGCTGCCCAGGTCGCCATGCACGAGATCGATCAGGCGTTCCAGGCGGTGTTCACCACGATCGAGCGCCATGGACAGGCCCAGGGGCACGCGTCGACGAATGCGCTGGGCACCGACCACGCGGTCCAGGCTGGTTTCCGGGGCTTGTGACCGAGACCGGAACCGCGGTTGCAGCGCGGCTGTCGACCACGTCGGAAGGTTTGTGGTTGACAGCCGCGCTTTGCGGTGTGGCTCAATTGCCACCTGCCCTCAAGATCCGGCCCATTGGGGCGGTGCAGGCCACCATCGCGGCTCACCCCGGGATGGAGGTGCTCGAAAACGCGGGGATTTGTCAGGGCGGCGAGGTTGACCCCAGCGTGGCCTCTTGGGTGCGGGCCTTGGGGCGTCCCGACGTCGAGATTGACGTGACGATTACCCGCCCCGAGATCCGACCGGAGCGGCTTGAAGGCCCACCAGCGGTCTTCACCGCCCCGGAGGACGCGATTGAGGCCGCCGAGGCGCTGGCACGGTGGTACGCCCAGCGGCCTCCCCAGCGAGTTGTGACATTGTGCCGGCGCGATAACGCGTGGGTGGCCGCCGCGCGGCTCTGGCGCCCGGGCCAAGACACCAGCGATGAGGTTGTGGTCACCCCGCTGGGTGGGACCGAGATCGCGCACGTCGTCGTCGACACGATAGGGCCGGCCGACCCGGCCCAATTCCACGGCATCAATAGCGAAGCAGCGGTACTCAATACAGTTCTGTCGGCCTGGCAGGCCAACCCCGCCATCGACATCATCGCGGGCCTCGTAGAGGTTGGACTTTCAGTTCCCCAGGCGCGGCTAGTCGAAGCGGTCGCCGACCGGGGCACCACCCGCGCGGTTATCGGCGCGGCCGAATTCTCTATCAGTGGCCCGGCGCGGGCGCCGATGGCGGTGACCGTGGCTGACACCTTGATCGGCCGCGTCGTTGTCAGCAACAGCGTTGGTCCTGACGGCAGGCAATGGACCACACTGCTGCCCGGCGCCGATCACGCAATCCACACGGCTGTGGTCGAGCTGCTCGAAACTTTGCCCTCGGGACGCGGCTGGGCGACTCATCAGCGGACATAAAATTTCGATACAGGCGAATATGGTGTCCGTTGTAGACGGATGAAAACCGTGGTTGTTACTGTCGCGCTGTGGCCAAATTATGTGGCGCTAAGCGAAATTCGAATACGTCTGGTGACGAGGGGACACGGTATGACAAGTCCGCATGAGCGTGAGGAACGCGACTTTTTCAATGGCCTGGCGGCAGGTCCGCCGCCCGAGACGCAGCCCGCGCCAGGCGCAGTTGAGCCCAGCCATCCCAACAACAGCGGCGAACCGACGAGCGATGATGGGCGGCCGCGGTTTTCACCCCCGGAGGCCGCTCTTGGGCTCCCCGCCCAGGATGCGACGCCGGCGCCGTCTTCGGCGCCCCAACAAGCCCCGGGTTGGCAGCCGCCGCGGTTTTCGCCCCCGGAGGGCACCTTGGCACCCCAGGGCCAAGACACCCCTCCGCCACCTCCGTGGGCGCAGCAGGCCGGTCCCCATCAGCAGGGGACGCCCAGCGAAAGCTACGGTTCCTCAAGTCAATTGGGCCGCCCACCGCAGGGAGTGTCGGAGGCGGCGCTCGGTGGGCGTCACGGCGCACCGCAGCCAGCCGGTCACGCAGATCCCAGCCAGGTTGCGCGTCCGTATCCGCCGGCAGAAGAACATGGTTGGCGTGCGCCAACACCCCAACCGTCGCCTCGCACCGCGGGCACGCCACGGTCTTCGGACGCGCTGCGAGAGCACCTGCGCGCCACGGACTTGATTGCCCCACACAAGGAGGCGCCATCCAAGGGGTGGCGCAGGGCGTTGCTCAAGGTTTCTGGTGGGCTGATTAACGTCGGTGAGTCCAGCGACGAGCGCACAGTGCGTGGCCTCAAGGCTGCGATCGGGGCCAATTTGCGTGGCACTTATACCGTCGTGGTGCTTGGTGGCAAGGGCGGTTCGGGCAAGACCGCGATGACTGTCGCGACCGCCAGTGAGTTTGCACGCAATCGTAACGACCAAGTGGTCGCTGTCGACGCCGATCCGGCACAGGCCGCAAATTTGGCGGCTCGGGTGGATCCCAAGGCGTCATCGCTGCGTGCGATTAACGACGACCTTAATCTTCATCGCTACGCCGATGTTGGGGCCTTGACGGGCCACAACCAAGTTGGTTTAGACGTTGTGGCTTCCCCGCGCCATGGAGGCGCTCGCGGGGAGGGGTTGACCGCTGATGAGTTCAGCAAGGGCCATATGCGTCTACAACGGTTCTACAGTGTGCTTTTCGTTGACTGCGGTGTCGATCTCGAACACGAGGTGATGAAGGGTGTGTTCGAGCGCGCCGATGCGGTGTTGATGGTGGCCTCGGCCGTCCCGGACGGCGCCGAAGGCGCGAGCACCAATTTCGAGTGGTTGCGCGACGAAGGCTATCACCAGTTGCTGTCGCGAACAGTGTTGGTGATCAACCACATTCGCCCGGCGCGCAATCGGAAGGATCGTAAGGAGGCGGCCAAACTGGTCGCCACACTCAGGGAGCATTTCGGGAGCTGGGTCAAAAACGATCGCATTATCGAGGTACCCTTTGACCCCCACATCGCCTCGGCGGGCGAGTTGGACCTTCGAAGGGTCAACCCTAAGACCGCCAGGGCGGTGCTTAAGACCGCCGCCGCATTGGCGGCAGGGTTCTCGACAGCGGCCGATGCCCGATGACCACCGCCAATTCCGCACAACAGGCGCCGGAAGTCCCTCGGCTGTGCAAGGTTCATTTGCTGGTCGGGGATGACACGCTCATCGATTACGTCCTGCCTGCTGGGGTGGCGTTGATTGCGGTGATCGAGGACCTCATCCCGCGGGTCAATGCGATTCTCAAAGATCGCGGGCGGGCACCTCTTGATGACACGTTGACCTTTCAACTGTGCCGTGCAGACGCCACTCCGCTCGATCCGCAGCGATCCCTTGATGACAGCCGTGTCTACGACGGGGACTTGTTGTGTCTCTTGCCTACTGACGCCACCGAACGCTTCGCACCTGTCATTGAGGAGGTGTCGACGGCGCTGGCTCGTTCAGCACGCCAGCAGTTCGCCACAGTCGATGTCACGGTCGCGCGTCGGGTAGCCGGGGGGCTTTTCGCAGCGCTGGTCGCGTGGGCCGAGGTGATGTTGGCGCAGTTGTGGTGGCAACAGCACGGCTGGCTGCCCGCGGCGGTGTCGTGGGGATTAGCCGCCGTTTTCTTGGTGTCGGCGAGGGCGGCGACGCGGGCACGAGATGAGCAGCGACGCCGATCGGCGGACTTCCTGGTGTGGTCGGCGCTGATTTGCGCCGGTGCAGGCGCGGCGATGTCGGTGCCGGGACCACCCGGTGGCTGGCATGTGGTGGCCGCGACGGCCACCGTGTTGGCCGGCGTGGCGGCATTGACGATGCTGACCGGCCGCTATCTGACTGTGTTTGCGGGGATGGCTGTGGTCGGGTTATCTGCGGGCGCGGTGGCGGCGATCCACGCCAGCGGTTGGCGAGTGCTGCCAGCGCATCTGGCGGTCGTCTTCTTGGTAGCGGACCTGGTGCTAGTGACGTTTGCAACCAGCATCGGGATCGTGGGGGCCGGAGTGCCCGGGCCATGGTTTCCTTCGGTCACTAACCGGGGGGTGTTTGAGACTCGAGAAGGCGCTGCCCTAAACACGGTGTCGCCGGTGGAGCGTCCGGGCAATGAAACCGTTGAGCAGATCGCGACGTGGGCTCGGCGCGGCACCGCCATCGTGACGGGTCTGCTGGCTGGCGGCGCTGTGGTGTTGGTGGCGGCCGCGCGCTATGCAGTGATGCCCGAAACTGGCGGCGGGTGGCGGTTTTTGGCATTCACGTTGGGGATTTGCGCAATCTTTCTGCTCCGGGCGCGCTCGTTTGTTGATCGCAATCAATCGGTGATGCTGGCCGTTGGTGCGGTCGTCGCGGTAGCGGTGGTGATCGGACGATACGCAAGCGCTCCCAACCCGGCTTCGCCGGTTGTCACCCTGATATGTGTTGGCGCAGCGCTAATGTTGGCCGGGGCGGGCCTGCTTGGAGCGCTGGTGGTGCCCAATGCGCGGATCAGCGCACCGGTAAACCGCGCCGTCGAAGTCAGCGAGTACATTCTGCTGATTTTCGTTGTGCCATGGGCGATCTGGCTGCTGAATCTGCTGTGGGTGGTACGAAATGCGGTCCACGGCTGATGATTAAAGCCGTGAGTACGCTGGGCGCGATCGGGCTCGCCGCAGCACTGGTTGCCGTATCTGGCGGCGTGGCCGGCGCGATTGATCCCCCGGTGGTGCCGCCTGGGCCACCCCCGCCCGATCCCGCACCCGGGCCGGATCAGCCGATGCGCCAGATCGCGGCGTGCACAACAACCGGCGTGTTGCCCGGCAGTGATTTGCGTGAGTTGCCCGCGGCGCTGCAGCTGATGAACATGCCAGAAGCGTGGAAAGAATCCACCGGTGTTGGCGTGGTCGTCGGGGTTATCGATACCGGCGTGGCTGCACAACCTCGGCTGCCGCACCTAGTTTCTGGCGGGGACTATGTCATGGGCCCGTTTGGCGACGGCTTATCGGATTGCGACGGGCACGGCACAGTAGTGGCTTCACTGATTGGGGCGGCGCCTTCAGGGCTCGCACTGGTCCCCAAGCCGGCGTGGGCGGCGCCTGCGGCCCCGCCGGCCGGGGCTCCGCCGCCGCGCGCGATTCCACCGCCACCGCCTCCGCCGACGGTCACGGTGACCCAAACGGTGGCGCCGCCGCCGCCACCACCGCCGCCGCCGCCGCCGCCCGACGAGCCATCATGGGTGGGTATGCCGCCGTCTCCGGTTACTCTCGGCCACGCTCGCGGGCCGGCGCCGCTGGAACCGTCGCCCGGTGGTGGTCCAGACGGGCTGATCGGCATCGCCCCAGACGCGGTGCTGCTGTCGATTCGCCAGACCGCGCAGACTTTCGGCCTGGTTGATCCCGGCGTGGTCGACAACCCCGAGGATGTTCGCCGCGCCGGTGACATCAATTCGTTGGCTCGCGCGATCGTGCACGCGGCGAATCTGGGCGTCAAAGTGATCAACATCAGTGTGGTGTCGTGCATCTCGACAGCCAAGCCCCAGGATCAAAGCGCCTTGGCCGACGCGGTCCACTATGCCGCGGTTGACCGCGACGTGGTGATCGTGACCGCGGCGGGCAACGTTCATGCCCAGGGCTGCAATGGGCAAAACCCGGACCCATTACCGGGTGATCCCACTCGGGGGTGGTCGTCAGTCAAAACGATCGCCACCCCAGCATGGTTTAGCGACTACGCGTTGGCGGTGTCGGCCACCGATTCGACCGGCGTTCCCGCCAGCGGCGACGCCGCCTCATTGCACGGCCCGTGGGTAGGACTGGCTGCGCCGGGAGCCGACATCGTGGGGCTGTCGACGAGCGGGCAGGTGATCAACGGTTCAGTCGATGACGACAAGCTGCACCCTATCGCTGGTAGCTCGTTTAGCTCGGCGTTCGTCGGGGGAGTGGCGGCTTTGGTGCGGGCCAAATTTCCCAACCTGACAGCCCATCAAGTGATCCACCGGTTAGAGGCCACCGCGCACCCTCCCGCTGGTGGACGTGACAACGTGGTCGGTTATGGAACTGTGGACCCCGTTGCGGCGCTGACCTGGGATGTGCCGCCGGGTGAGACGTTTGCCCCCGGGGTTCAGCGCGCCCAGTTGAAAGTGCCGGCCCCGCCCCCGCCACGCGACGCACGTCCGGGCTGGGTCGCGATGGCCATCACCGGTCTCGCCGTCGTCAGCGTATTGGGACTTGCTGTGGGCCTGACCGTCTCGCGTCGCAGGGAGCGAATCTGATGAAGCAACGGTTTGTCTCGGCCCGTATCGCACCCCGCGCCGTGGTCACCGGCGAAGTGGTCGCAGGTCTGGTTGCGCTGGCACTGAGCGCCACGCTGGATTCGTGGCCGATCGCCGTCGCCAGCGGCGCCGCGACCGGACTGGTGATCTGTGTGCTGACCTTCCGGGAGCGCACCGTGTGGCAGTGGGCGTGGCGGGCCATGTCCTGGACGCGCCGCCGGGTGCGCAGACTCCAGCTGCCTCAACCGGTCGATGTCACCCTCAACGAGCACACAGTCGGTGTTGTGATCGACGGGCACACCGTGTCCACGATGATCACTGTGCTGGGCAAGCCTTACATCCCCACCCTATTGCACGCCGACCACACCAAAACACTTAATACCGTGCCGATTAGCGTAATCGCACAAGAGATGCAGCGCTGCGGGTTGAGTGTTGATGTCGACATCATCTGCGAGGGCAGCCGCACAGCCAGAGACAACTATGCCGAACTGTATGAAGCGGCGCTACGGGGGCTGCCGGCGGCCGGTCAGCGTAGCGTGACGTTGGTAGTCCGCTTCGATACGCGCAGCGACCGCATTCTGCCTGGACTGCTGTGGCGGCGAGACACGATCGGCGCGGCGGTGGCGGCTTCTCAGCGCATCACCAGAGCGCTGTGCCAAACAAACTGTCGTGCAAGGCTTTTGACCGCAGCGCAGATGAACGACGCGGTAGCGGCCAGCCTGGGTGGGCCCGAAAACGCGACAGCTTCTTACCAGGACCGCTGGACGAATCTGCAGCGCGGCGGGAAGGCCTATGTCACAGCGTATTTCTTCAGCGCCAGTGACGTGCGCTCTGCTCAACTCGACGACGTGTGGGCCTACCAGAGCGACCACACGACCCTGGTGATCGCGTTGCGCAGCGATCCTGCCGGCGTGCGGGCTTCAGCCCTCGTCCGGTTGACCACCGTGCAACCGCTTGCCAGCTCGCCGCGGCTGGTGCTCAACCCGATGGCGGGCCGACAGTGGGAAGCGTTGGCGCTGACCTTGCCTGGGTGCAGGCGGCTGAGGTTGCCATCAACGCCAGTAACTACCGAACTCAACACAGCTGTCGTAGCCGGCGCATCGGGTGTTCTGCTGGGTGAACTGCGAGACGCTATGCTGTTGATGCCGATATCAGATCCCGCGGCCCCCACCCGAATTGCTCTGCACGCCGATGATGACCAGGCGGTGAAACGGCTGATTCGCCGGGCGGCCGCAGCAGGCGAACAGGTCGCCGTTTACGACCCCACTGGGCGTTGGACAATGACGTCTGCTTCCCCACGGATCTGGACGACGCGCGACGTCACAGCCCAGCCGCCACGTCCTCCGACGATGGTGGTACACAATGGTCGCGTCAACAACTACCCACCCGCGCGCACATCGATCACGGTCGGCGATGTGCCCGCCAGCGCTGCACCCGATATCCGTATCGAACAGCGGGGCGAGCGAATCACCGTGAAAACACAGCGTTTTCGCACCACGTTGAGGTCTGTGACATTCCGCAACGAGGATGCTTATCTGCGGTAATCGATCCTCCCAATGTGGCTGACTTTGGTAGACGAATACCGGGGTGGGAGTGCACGATTGCGGGTATGGCTTGCGATAGCGCCCGCAGCACTCCCGCCGATACCGATCCGAAAACCCACCGGCGCGCAGTGCGTTTCTTTTGGGTGGTGTTGATAGGAGCAAGCGCGGCCTCGATCGCTGGCAACGCGTTACACGCGATCGTGCAGGCCGATCACGTCGCCCCGGCGCTGGCGGCCGCGGTGGCCACGGCCCCACCTCTGGTATTGCTCGGGTCCACGGAAGGGCTCTCGCTGCTCATCAAGGTGCACCGCCGGCCCACCTTGACGTTCTGGGCGGCGGTGATCATGACGCTGTTACTGGGGGCCGGTGCGTTTCGCCTGTCATTTGATGCGTTGTGCAGCTTGGCTATCCGGTGCGGTATCCGCCCAAGCTTGGCATGGTTGTGGCCGCTGATCATTGACGTCACGACCGCGCAGGCCACCGTTGCGCTGGTAGCCCTGACCCGGCTCCTACACAGCCGCGCCGAGGCGCCGCCGGCCCTCGTCGAGGAGGACGTCCCGGTGTCCCTGTCGGCGACACCTCTGCCAGTCGCTGGGTCCTCAGCAGGTGAGCGTGATAGGGCCATGGTGGCGGTCGAGCCGGACCGGTCGCTGTCATCGGTTCCAAGAGTGGACGCCGCTGTGCCCCCGCGAGAGCGTCATGAACACGCCGTACGCACAGTGATGGCATCGAAAAGAACCAAGCAGCCTGCAGAAATCATTGACGCTGTGCTGCGCCGCCACGCTGACGGGCAAAAGCCGGGTGAAATCTCAGAGGAACTCAAGCTGCACCACACAACGGTGAACCGGATACTGGCGACGGCGCTCCACTCGGCAGCGGCGGTGTAAACCCGAAGCTTCCGCCGCAGTGACCTACGTCCGGCGATCGCGAATGTCGCTGCTTTGATAGACGTTCGCGGCCAGTGGCGCCCATGATGACGTAGTGGTCAACGAACCGTACACCCCGTACTGCGGCCTCACCTACAATCGCCAAAACGTTGCCGTGCGTGCGGAGACAGCACCTCACATTCTGGTAAGCGCACCAACACGTACGGGTAAAACACGCAGGATTTTGGCCCCGGCGGCGCTCGTGCATCCTGGGCCGGAAGTTTTGGTGTCGTCGAAACCCGACCTGGCAGAGCTTGTTCTAACACGACGCAATATCGGGATTACCGGTGTGATTGATCTGCGGCCTGAGCACACTGAGGTATGGCCGGCCGGGGTTAGGCGTATGGTCACCGACCCGACCCGCACGATCGCCAGCGCCCATGAAGCACTGACCGTTGCTGAGACCATGCTCGCGACCTCGGGCGTGGGTTTCAGTGGCGCATCGGGCGGCAACGCTGTTGCTGCGGGCGGGCTTTGGGAAAGTCAGGCCGCACCGCCGTTGGCATGCCTGCTGTACGCGGCCAGCCCGCAGGGCAACAGTTTGGGAATGCCCTGGGTGCTCGATGCCGTGCAGGATTTCGGTATCGACGAAACCGGCGGCGACCAACCCATCCCCGAGCTCGGACGCCCGTCGTGGCTGACCGCTTACGGGCTTTGCGAACAACCGAAACTCGCGGCCCCGCTGTATTCTGTTATCGCCGGGATGGATTCCCGGCTGCGTGACAGCATCAAGATCACGGTGTCCAAGGCCGTAACACCGTGGCTGCGCTTGGGTTTGAGCGCCGACGAGGGAGCACCGTACTTGAGCGCGGTCGAACGTGTCGCTGTGGAGTCATTCGACGTCCACATGCTTGATGAGCCGGACGCCACATTGTTTGTGATCGCCCCGAACACCGGCTCGGTCGCCGGAGCCGCGGTGGCTCTGATCGATTCCATCGTGCGTCATTTCCGCCGCAAGATGGCCAATCATCAACTGACGCATCCGCTGCTGCTGGAACTCGACGAGGTATGTAACTCATGTCCGTTGCCGGATCTGTTGACCTACGTGGGGGAGTCAGCGGGACTGGGTGTCAACATCTTGGCGACGGTGCAGGCGTCGGCGCATTTCGACGTTGTATTTGGGTCCAAGTACGCTGAAGCGCTGCGGGAGATGTTTCCGGGCACGCTGATCATGTATGGAGCTCACGAGCGCCATTTGCTCGAACAGGCCTCACATTGGCTGGGAGAGACAACCCGACGTACCGAAGCCTATGAGCCCACAGGGGGGAGTCGGGGCCAATCGTCGCAATTCGGCCAGGCGATCGGTTGGCAGGAACTGCTTCCCCAAAGCCGGGAAGAAGCCCAGCTGTTGCAGCGCGGCACGGCTGGCGAGCGAGTTCATATTCCAGACTGGACCGAGTTCCTGGCTCTGTTCGACCAGGCGGTTCAGCGGCGAATCAAAAAGGCGCAGTGGGGTTGACGGGCGGTTGCCGCGACGGGCGCAATCTATGACTGACGCATTGGTCTCGGTGCTCGCGTCCAGCTTCCCAAGTGCGACCGCTGGGCAGCTCCGGGTAGCTGCACCGTGTAATCTGCCTGTGCTGCAACTAATTTGCTGTCGACGCGATCAAGCGTTTCTCGACGCTGGCCGTGTCCGCAGTAGCACTCCAGCTGCGGACCTACCGACGAATGTTGCCCTCACATGACCCTGGGTCCTGACGCGTGTTTTTCACGATATCGCTTGCGTCTGAGGCGATTTGACGCAGGATCTTCAAGAACAGCACTTGCCCGGCCGAGGTGTTGAGATACCACGGCGGATCGCTGAGCATGGCAATGATCTGTTGCCGCATCGCCTCGAGCGACTGCGAACCCGGCGGCGTGTCACAAACCTGGCCAGCTCGCTCGAGCGCGGCTAACACCCGATGCACAACTGCGTCTACGGTCGTACCCCGATCCATACCTTGAACCGTATCTGTGCCGCCACCCCCCGCTCACACCCCAATTTTTGCAAAGCGGTGTAGGCATCAGCGCGCCAGAGTTGGCCCCGAGCAGCGAACTCAGTTCGCGAATAGCTGCATCGAGGTTGACCGGGAGCTGACCGTGTCGAGGTGCTGGTTGGTGGAGCCGAACAGGACGCTGATTGCGCAAATGAGACACCAGATGGAGATCGCTGCGATGACCGCAGTCCCGCCAAGGATGGGGACCCAGTGGATAGGTGGTGGGGTTCGCCGGCGCGCGTGCAGGGATGGCGGTATGCGGCGGGCGGAGCCCGGTTCGGGGAGTGGATCTAAGACGGTGGTGATGGGCAGCGTCGGCCCGAGAATGAGGTCGTCGTCAACCTCGACAGCTTGGGGTGTCAGTGGCCACCAGTCGCTGGATCCTTCCACGGCTAGCCAGCCTTCGAGGACCCCGCAGACGGCTGCGGTGAGCAGGGTTGCGGGCAGTTGTGTTAGAAGCCAGGGGATGATCAGCTCGCCCCAGAGACTAGGGGAGGGGTTATAGAACGGCAAGGGCAGCGCTGCGAGCGCGGCGCCCCAGAGCAGTGCCGGTATCGGGTAAGCGCGGAGCCGCTCGGGGATGAGCGTGACGATTAGTCCGTAGGCGAGTTTGCCGGCCAACCAGCCCAGCGGCGCGATGGCCGCACAGGTTAGCACCAGTGCGACTTCAAATGATCCGCTGGCTGAGGTGGCGGAGCGCATCGGTAGTGGCAGGGCGACGACGTCGTCGTGTGGGTCGGGTCGGGCACCAACATGGCTGCGTGTGCGAGCGCGAATCTTTTTGGCGAGCAGCTCGGCGCGACGCTTTTGGAAGACAAATATCCCAGCGTGTGCGGCTATCCATGCTCGGCGTTGGTCGTCGAAAATGTCAGCGGGCATGCTCGGCCGGGTCCCGGCTTGTCAGGAGTTCGGTGAGCAGCTGACGGGCGTCGGCCAAGATTGAGTGGCATTGCTCGACGAGGCCTTCGACGGCGTGCAAAACGGTGTGTACGTGGGTGTCTTGGGGCGGTGGTGTGGCTGGGACCCCGCCGTCAAGGATCGCCCTTGACGACCCGTGGGCCCACCCGAGCGCCTCATCGAGTCGGGCCAGCGTGGCCAGCGACATGGTGCGTGAGCCGTTACTGGATTTGTGCAGTGTCGAGCGGTTGGGTCCGCCGCGGCGGGCCAGTTCGACACGGGACATGTGCAGGACCGCCAGCCGTTCAGAGACGAAGTAGTCGAGTCGCGCTGGCCCATCATTAGGTGCAATCACGCCCACAAAACTACCTAAACGCAACCATTATCGTCTAACCATGTGGACAACCTTGCCTATTACCGCTTACGGTTGCGTGCATAGGCGCCCACCCGATTTAGCGGCGCCGAGACGACGAAGGGACACCGCGATGAAGGGGCTTGTGGCGACGGCCGCAGTGCTGATGACAGTCATCGCCGCGATCGTGTTGGCGATCGTCGAACTGCTCATCAAACTCGCTCCGTTGCTGGTCGCGGCGGCGTGCTTGTGGGGAGCGGCCAAGCTAATAGGCGCACACCGCGCCCGAGGGGCGGCCGACGAGGAGCGTCTTAAGCAGGACTGGAGCCGGACCGCTCCCCAAGGCCCACCGCAGGCGGCGCCATCCACACCGCTGCCGCCGGTAATTGCTCATCGCGAACGCATGTATGTGGTGCGCGGTGAGGACACCGGCTTGGCCTCTGACCGCGACGACGGCTATGTCAAGGTTTCGGCGACGGCATTGCCGCGTGTGCAGCGTTTGCCGGCCACCTACCATCACCGGCGCAAATTCACGCCGCGCCGGGCTAGCGGGCACCGTTCGGGGCGGCGGCGGCCGTGAGCTCGGTTTCTGATCAGCAATGGCTGCGTCAGATTGGGGTGAATCTCGACGCCGATGCAGAACACGACCAAGACACCCTCGACAGCGGCGCGGCCGGGGAGTCAGCCGACGAGCATCCCGATGATGATGGCGCGATCAGCGACAACGACGCCGCACCCTTCGGCGAGGATCAAAGTGCCGACGCCTTTGCGGGTGCGTTCGTTTCCGACGGCGACGACCACACCGACTCGGCAGAAAACGAAAGCCCCGGTGCCGACGCTGATTTAGATCACGAGGCGGAGCGGCGTACGCGCCGATTTACGCCGTGGGTACTCGGCGCGTTCGCTGGCGTCGTGTTGTTGGCAACGGTGATAACCACGCTGGGCGTCACACTCTCAGGTCCCGACAACCCTTCGCCGAGTCTGCGCCAGCACGCAGTCAAATCGGGCCCCGCACCGACAATGGCGGCAGCACCAGCGCCGACTCCTGCTGATGGCGGCGATCACCCACTGCCGTTTACCGCCTCAGCCGACTGCCCGGCGGGCGCCTCAACTTCGGCGAAATCGATTGCCGATCCCGACAAGCCATCGCCGTGGATCTGCGTGCGGCATACGGATGGACAACCGCTCTATATCACGCTCGGGCCCGCCGGAATCGAACGCGCTTACGTGATCACGGCGGTCAGTATCGTGCCGGGGGATACTGCTGCGGCCCAGGGGTCCGGCGGTGACCCATGGCTACAGCATCGGGTGGTCACGTTGCTGCAGTGGCAGTTCAATGACACTGCGCACACGGTCGTCGACCAGGACACCGGCAATGCTCACGGCGAAGCGGTCAAACTGATTCCCGGGATCAGCGCCTCAAAAATCACTGTGATCATTCGGCACACCAGCCGTCCGGTCGCAGCCCCCCAGCCCAGCGTGTCGGCCCCAGACGGCGGACCGTTCGGCGGAATCCTGGGTGGGCCCACCCCGGCCACCGGCCCGGAACCGACCAACGGGCCTGACCCGACCGGCTTTGGGTCGGGACACGACACCGATCCCAGTGATGGAACCTTCGCGGTGTCGAGCATCAAAGTCATTGGGCACCAGGCGACATGAGGACGATGTGGTGAGAATCAGCAACGTATGGAAGAAGCGCATCACGGTGCTGGGCCACAGCGCCGGCCGGGTCGCTCTTGTGATTCTTGTGGCCAGTTCGTCCATCAACGGTATCGCCCTGCTGTGGGGGTTTGTCTTTCCCCCTGAACCAGCACCAGTGGCGGCGGTGGCCCGCGACGTGATCAACGAGACCGATCCCGTGAAGGCTTTCGCCGTGAATTGCGTGAAAGGGCTACTTGTCGGAACCACCTCGGGTGCTTCGAATTTGACACGCTGCTTTCCCGGGGGACAAAAGTACGAGTTGCCCACGACATCGTCGATGACGGTGTCGAACCCGGCGGCGTGGGCATCTAAGCGCAAGACCTCTTCCAACGACATCGTGCTCTATAGCGTGAAGGTTCAAATCGACGAACTGCCCTACCCGTCGGCGCCGCCGACGACGGCTTTCTACCAGCTGCCGGTGGCGGTATACCGGGATATGGGCATTCAGGCTCTTGATCGGATCAGCAGAGTCGATATGCCGCCTCCGGGAGCCTATGTGCCGCTGGGCTATTCAGCACCAATCGCTGCCAACAGCCCACTTTTTACGATGCTGTCTGGGTTTGCGACGTCGTTTTTAACCACCTCGGGTGGACTGGAACGGTTTATCACCACCGACTCGGGCATCACAGCCGTAGGGTCGTACTCCTCGGCCACAGTGACTGCTGCTCAGGCCGACAACACTCCACCCGATGCTCCCTCCGATAACAACGAATTAGCCACGCACATCGATGTTTCGGCGCGCCGATCCGATTACACCCTCGTATCGCTGTCTTATTCCCTGACGCTGCGTTCGGTGGGCGGCACCTGGTTTGTTGCCCAGATCGACGCGATCCCGCTGTTGGCTGACGCGACACCGACACCGGTGCCCACCACGGCGGTAGCACCGCACTGACCATCACTCACGTTGAGAGAAAGAGGGATTGATCATGATTAGACAGCTAACATTACAGACGTTGGCTACCCACACGACAAATGTGGCTGCCGGGGCCGGCGTGATCAACATGAGCCACGAAGTGCTTTACATCATCGTCGCAGTCGGCGGCACATACTTCCTGGGCAGCGGCATCGTGCGCGGTATGAGAGACCATTGGAAGCGCGGCACCGGTGCCGGATTGTCGGCAATCGCCGGCGGGGTGGCTCTTGCAGTTGTCGTAGCCCACATCGTCGGGCTGTATCAGCGCGGTAACCAGGAATTTGAGCACCTGCCCGGCAGCGTTGGCCACTCCAATACCCGCGGATGGTGACCACCGGCCCAGTTGCCCCACCACGGCCCGTCGACAAGGCCGAAGCGTGGTCGGGCATCCGCGACATCGACATCCAGATCGGGGAAGCCGCTCCCGGGCAGGAATGGCCCGGCGGGCCCTACCGCGGGGTGGAATGGGTGGCCATTGCCGCGATCGCGGGTCCCACGCTGCTATGGGTCGACAGCCAGCCCGCCGGAACCACGCTTCCGGTCCTCGCCGGCGGGGTGGTGCTCTGTGTGGTGACCGTTGGGCTGATGCGGCTACTTTTGCCCAAGGGACGTCCATCTCTTTCAGCACGTCTCGTTTTTGCCCGCAACACTATTCGGCCACCTCACCTGATCACCTCGCAGCCTCGTGCCGCTGAGAGGAAGCTGCGTGTTGACTCCAGTTTTGACCCTCCTGAACGTGTCGAGGACAATCTGGTCTTCACCGGCGGAGGCGTCTATGCCGAATTCTTGATCGATGGTTTGTCGGTCAATATGCGCTCGCTTGACGTCCACCGGCGAGCCGCCAGGCTGACGCGGAACTTGGGGCGCTACCTGCCCTCAGGCTCGCAAGTGCGCGGGTTGCTGGTCGCCGAGGACCAAAACGCCATCATGCGGGCAATGGTGGGTCCGCACACCAACAAGTCGACATGGATTGGGCAGTGCAAGCACTGGGTCCCAACTATCGCCCAAGCGAACAAGTGGATCACCAAGGGATATCGCGGTCCCGTGCGCCCACGGTTTTGGCTAACGGTGCCAGTCGATGCTGGCACCGCGGGACGCACACCGCTCGGACAGGGCAGGCGGGCTTGGGACTGGGTCAGCGGGCGTGACAAAGACTCAAGCACATCGATTCAGCACTACGCCAGTGTTGCCCGCCAGATCTGTGGTGCCCTACCTGATGAGTTTCACGTTCGCGCGGCTAGTCCAGCGCAAATCCATTGGTATCGGCGACATCGCGCCATGCTCGGCGTCATCCATGAGCCGATGCCAGCGGCCAGCACGGGGCCGTCCTCACTGAGCGCTCACGATTTCCCTACCATCGCTTTCGATGAAGGCGACAACGCCGGGCGGCCATGGTGGCGACCCAGTTTCAAAGCCTTGGTTCGCGTCTATGATCCCCACGAGCCCACCTGCAGATCGAGCTACCAGTCGTTTTTGACCGTCGAGCACTTCCCGGAGACAGGCCTGGCCTTTCCACGCGCTTCGTATCTGAATGCGCTGCTCAACGTGAACACCCAGGCCAGTATTGAGTGGACCCAACATATTTACATTCGCACACCCCAGGATGCGCAAGCCCGCAATTTCCGCTACACCAAAAACATCAAAGACCAGATGCGTCAGCGTGGTCACCGCGGAGCTGAAAACGACGAATTGCCAAGGAAGCTAGCGCGCACGCGGGCCTACACATCGCATCTGAACGGCAATCCCGCCGAACGCGAGCTTGACCACACGGTGATGATTGCGGTCGGTGCCGACTCACCGCGGGTCTTGGAGGATGCGGTCAAACAGGTCCGCCAGGAGCTTGACACAGTCGGCATCGCTGTCAAACGCCACCGTGGCGCCCAGGCGTTGCTGTGGAAGGCATTCAATACCGGAAGTGAAAACACCTGCCCGCTCGATGAATTTCGCAATCCCACCAGCGCACATAAGTGGTCGCTGTTCTTGCCGCTGATTTCGGGCCGCGTGGGCAACGTCAAGGGCAGTGCGCTGGCCATCGACCAGACCACGATGCGACCGGCGATCATCCTTCACGATCCCGAGGGAACTGCGCGCCGAAACAAGAACACCGGGCTGGCCGTCGTCGGCGATCCCGGCGGCGGGAAGTCCAACCGCACCAAACTCTCGGCGTATGAACTGATCCTGCGTGGCGGACGCGTTGTGGTGTTCGAGCCAGACACAATCGCTGAATGGAAGCAGGCCCTCACACCCATCGAGGGTGTACGGTTCATCGACCCGACAACGCCGCAGTACTTGTATGACCCGCTGGTGATCTTCCCAGCGCACCTGGCAGGGCGCATCGCGGCCTCGCACATCCTGCCCTGGATTGGGCTGTCTTATGACAGCCTGCTTGCCAAGCGTTACCGACGTTTGGTGCGACCGGAAACCCGGGCCAGGCAAGGGATTACGAGCCACCGCACACTGCTGGACTATCTGCGTTCACAGCCGGACGCCGACAACGACGAGTTGCTGCTGCGCTTAGAAACAGCCCAGGAGGATTTTCCCGGGCTTTTCGATGACCACTTGCCGCCCTACCGGCCAGAAGACTCCCCGGCCACGGTCTACCTGACCGGCAACCTGGGCTTGCCCAGCACCGAGGATCTCACCAACGCCGATCTCTACGCGAAACTGTCGGGGACCCAGCGCGCCGGAATGGCTATCTATGGCCTGCTCATTGAGCTAGAGCAGCGATACATGTTCGACCGCCTCGACGTATTCGACGTCATGATCTTCGAGGAGTGCGCCGAACTGCTTGCCTTTCCCACCACGGCACGCATTGCGCACAAATTCACTCGGCGGGGCCGTAAGCACGCGAGTGGAATCTGGTTCATCACACAGGATTTCAGGGACCTTGCCCGCATGGGGGATGAGTTTGTCACACAAAAATGGATCTTTCGTGTTCAAGACCCTGAACTGGCCTACGCGACACTGAAGTGGGCGCGCATCGACCCAGAAATGTATCCAGAGCTTGTCAGCGCACTAAGCGAGGACACCAGTCCTGGCTCCACCGCTGATGAAGACGTGTTCTCTGATCGCGGGGAATGGGGCGGCTACGCCACCGAGGCCGGGGCGGTCGATCGTGCCCGACTCGGCGAGGGATTCTTAGTCGACGAACTTGGACGTCCCGCACGCGTTCAATTTTTCGGCGCGCCAACCGAAGAGCAGGCACGCGCATTCGATAGCACCGCATCGGTGATCGCATGACTGCCAGCGATTCCCTCGCAGTCTGGCTAGTTGAGCACCCACGGTTGCGCCGCGTGATCGGCGCGATGACAGGTGTCTACGTGCTGTGTCTGTGGGCGGTGGTGGCCGCACCTAAAGCCTCGGCGGCGGTGGGTGCCGCTGCTCTGGGGTGGACGGGACTGCATGACTTGGACAACGTGCCGATCGCTGACTACTTCCTCTCGATGGTCGATACCACCGAAGCCACCTTCAACAACGGCCAACACGTCAGCGCGTTCGATCCCGAATCGTGGGGGTCGTGGATCGTCAAAGCCACCCAAACCGCGATCGCGCATACCACCGCAGCCTGGTGGCTGACCAATGAAGCTGCTCTTGTCGTATTCGCTATCGGGATTGCGCTGTGGCTTCTGCGATTTGCAATGTCGAGCTCGTGGCTCTTGGCCCTCGTTCAAATCGGGCGCCCCGTTTTCGCTACAGTGAACATGCTCGTCAACCAGATGTGGCTGGGGCCATTGGCGGTCGCGGTTTGTGTGGTGTTGGCGGGGTATCACCAACAGCGAGGGCGGCCGGCCCAGGCCCGCAATCTGCTAGGCACCGCCGCGGTGCTAGCTGCATTGGTGTGGACGGTCTTTCGTGACCCCATTGACGATCTAGTCAGCGATCACGGCCTGCTGGGCATGGGTCGAGCGACAGGCTTTCAGATCGCCCAGGACGCCCGCCAGAGTTCGTACGCTCCGGGCCAGTCATTGGATACCCAGCTCGACGCCCTGCTGGCGCAGCTGGTGTCTTCGACGGCGCGACCAGCTCTACAGTTACAGAACTTCGGCATGGTCGTTGATGATGTGGGCACCTGCCGCCAGGCCTGGTCCCAGGCCATCTTGGCCGCGCATAGCCAAGGTCCTGGACCGGCGCACGCGATGGCCGGATGCGGTGCTCCCCAAGCCTTGGCGCACGCTCAACAATTGGGGGCCAACGACTTTGTGCTGGGGCTGGTGTTCTTGTTCGCCGCGTTTTGGATCGGCCTGTTCATCTGGTACGTCGGGGTGAGCACGTTGCTGGTCGGTGCCAAAGCCACCTACTACTGCATCGTGGTGGTTCCCGCGGCGATGGTCGGCATGAGCGGTTGGCAGCGCGGCAAGAAATACGCGGTGCGCTGCGTCTCGCAGGTGTTGTTGCATGGCGTCGAGATGATGATCTTCACTGTCTTTTTGGCGTTGAGTGCGGTCGGGATGGGGTGGGCGCTCACCACGCCGCAACTGGGGCATGGCGCCACCGCGGTCCCGCGCCTGTTGTTGGTGAGCCTGGGTTCGGTCGTAGGCATCTTCTTGTTCCATTACATCGACAAGCATTTCTACACAGACAGTTTGGGCACGATCGCCCACCACATCACTGGGGCGTGGTGCTCCACAAGCGGCGCTGTGCGCGATGAGTACAACGATTACGCCGAGGCGGGACGCAAAGCGCGCGGGCTGTTTCGACGGGTCGCGCGACGCGGCGATAGCGATGGCGCCGGCGACGATGACGGTTCTAACGGCGACGCCGACACCTCAACGCCGGGGTTCGATGCGGTCAAACCTCGGCCCAGCCGGATGCGCGGTGAGGAGGAGACCACGGCGACCCGGACGACCGGGGCCACCACCACCCGGATGGCAGCAGAAAAGGCCGGGGCGAGCGAGGCCGCGGCGACCGCAGGTGGACATGCCGCGGCTGCGGCAGCAGAGGGGGCCGGCGCCACAGCGGCAGAAGGCGCCGCCGCGGCCGCCGCGCCAGAGGTGGTGATTCCCGCCGTCATCACCGAAAAGACCGTCCAGCACATCCGCGGACACCACCACCGCAACGGCTCAGACCCCGGGTCCCAACAAGGCGTCCCGGACAGCGACACCAGCCCGCACCTGGCGGCGTCCAATGCCCTCAGCAACGGCCAGCCAGGGGAACCAGATCAAGGCGAGGTGGCGCCGATGGCCGGCTCAGATGGGCTGCCATCGCTACCGAGCCATCCGCGCCGCCCGGCCCAGGGCGTGGGTCGCCACCAGGCGCCCCCGTCGGCAACCCCTGATGAGGACCCCGGCCTGCCGCTAGATACATCATCTGAGCAGCAGCGATCGTTCGAGCTGTCTGAGTCGCCCGTAGAATTTCCGTCACCACCTCGACCACGAGCAAGGGACTATCACCAGTGAGTGCCCGTGACTATTTCGACATCGGGATTAGCCGCCTGGGCTTCGGTGGGCCCGTGGCCGATCACGCGGGAGCGCGCGAAGCCTTCACGCAGGCCACCGACATGGATCCCGGCATGTGCGACGCGTGGATGGGGTTGGCGGTTGCTGGCGACGTCAGCCTTAACACCATGCGCGGCGCATATGATGCGCTATCGACTTTGCATCGCGAAACGCGTCGGATTGGCCTGGCAGATTCTGCGCTAGCGCCAACCGTGTCTACGCCATTCCTCATTGACCTTTACCCGCACACTCCGACCGGGATCACCATCGCCTACGCGGCGACACTTGTTAGCCAAGGCGACTACGACCAGGCCGAAAAGATCCTCGACGGGGTTGACCTCACCGTCGAGCCCGCGCAAGCGCAGATACACCGGTTCATCGGGGCCACAATGTTTTTCCTGACGCGCCGCTGGCCAGACTTGTTGACGTGGACCTCGCAGGCCTCGTCGAGCAGCGGTGGAATCGTGGAGGCCGCCACACGGCTGCTCAAAGGAATCGCCCAAACCGGGCTGGGACAGTTCGAGGCGGCGCTGGCCACATTGACATCCGTCGTGACGCAGGCCGACCAGGCCAAGCTCGACCAGAGCGGCATCGATACCTCGCACCTGCTGGCCGAGGCGGCCGTATATCGCGGCTTGTGCCACCGCGCGTTGGGGGACGAGGCCGCCGCCCGCAAAGAGTTCAGCGCAGCCAGCGTAGACGGTCAACTGCGCCCGGACGCCGCCGCCGCGCTCGATGACCCCGGCTACGGCGTCACCGTCACGACCCCAGACGTGATTGCCGCCCGGTCCAATCGGTGGGACCCGGACTCTGGACCGAGCGTGGCCGACCTGCGCAGAGCCCGGCAACGCAAGGAAGCCGTACGTGTGCTGGAGCGCGCCGAACGCGAACTCGACGAATTCATTGGGCTCCGCCGCGTCAAAGAGCATGTCAAGGAACTCAAGTTCGTCAAGGTCTACGACCAGAAGATGGCCGAGCGCGGCGTCCAGATCGGTGAGCGCGACACCTTGCACATGACTCTGGTCGGCCCGCCGGGGACCGCGAAAACCTCGATAGCACGGCTGATTTGCGAGATGTATTTCGGCCTGGGCATCCTCGAATCGCCAGAATTCATCGAAGTCTCCCGCAAGGATCTTGTCGACGAGCACATCGGTGGCACCGAGAAGAAAACATCAGCGATCTTGCAAGCTGCCAAAGGCTGTGCACTGTTCATCGACGAGGCACCCGAACTCTACAAACCGGATAATGAGCGCGATTTCGGCCACATCGCCGTTGACGTCATCATGAAGTGGGCAGAAGACCATCGCCACGACACAATGATCGCCATGGCTGGCTACGCCAGCCCAATGAACCGGCTTTTGAGCGCTAACCCGGGACTGCGGTCACGGTTCCCGTTCCAGCTCGAATTCACCTCCTGCGACACCGACGACCTGGTACGGATCGCTGAGCTGTTCGCAGCGCGGTTCCATGTGGCCATCGAACCCTCCGCTCTTTCGCGCTTCAGCAGCAACGCTGAGTGGCTATGCAACACGCCAAGTACACGCCCCGGTGAACCACACATGCTCATCGATGTCGCCGCCAACGGCCGGTTCGCCCGAACCGTCATTGAACAAGCCCTGCGCAAAGCCAAAGCCCGCATCGCAGCGGACCCGACGGTGGACTTGCTCACCGCCGACCTGAGCAGCATTAGCACAATCACGCTGGCAGACATGGACGCTGCCCTCACCGACGTCCTGGCGGCCTTTGAGCTCGTCACGCCCTAAGCCCATCGTGGGCGCTGAAATGCGGATCGTTGTAGGCCACACTGATGCTGGGGATGCTGTCCAGGTGGACGTGGGTCAGCATGGCCTCGTGGTGGTCGCCGGCCGTGAGCTCGTCGGTGCGACGTTCATCGACTACCTCGCACTTGGCTGCATCCGCTATCACACCTGGCGATCTAGATGTCTGGGTAGTCCGGTCGGGCCTGCCCGAGCCGGGCGCGGCAGCCGCAGCCTTCGAAGAACTGCAGCAACAACTGCCCACCTCGGACCTTCAGATCGTCTACGACGATATGAGTCGCGACCGTGACCGCTTCGACGCTCTCACAATGCTTTCCGCGCTGCCGAGAGTCGCGACTGCGATGGGACCTGTGGTCGACGAGCCCGACATCACGGACTACCGCCTTGGCACGCCAGAACCATCGGAGGTCTGTAAGGCTGTCCCCGACGATTAGAGAGGTGGACGGGATCCTGAGTGCGACTCTGGATGTCAGCTGCTTGGCGGGGTTGTTCGCCCGAGCTCTTCTTCAAGGGCAGACAGCTGTTGTCGGGCGGT
This sequence comes from Mycobacterium helveticum, assembly GCF_007714205.1. Classification (GTDB taxonomy): domain Bacteria; phylum Actinomycetota; class Actinomycetes; order Mycobacteriales; family Mycobacteriaceae; genus Mycobacterium; species Mycobacterium helveticum. The sequence goes on from NZ_VMQU01000030.1 coordinate 33,493, forward strand.
GTTGATGAACGTTCGAGCGCAATCGCTGCAGTAGTGGGCAGTGTCACGGTCGACCTTGACGATAAGTATCGGGTCGCCCTTATTGAGCACGTGGTTTTTGTCTGACCGACACGGGTGCCGTCGTCCTGCCGTGCCAATCGACAGCGTTCGCAGCAGTGAGCGGGGCTTACCCATGTCGCAGTTCCTCCTCGACCGCAGCAACGATCTGAGGCAACCGCGCGATGAGGTAGTCGCAGTCGTCCGCGGTGTAATCCTTCCTATTGGTGGCACCGCTGGGAACCATTGTCTTGATCCGCCTGTCGATGGCCGATTTCACGGTGACGAAGTTCTCCCGGGTGCGGTCCAGCTCGCGGCCAACGCGATTGAGGCTGTGTTTGGCCAGAAACTTGCCAGCCTCGTTCTTCACCAAATCGTCGAGCAGGGTCTTTTTGGATCGACGTGTCTGTTGTTTGGTGGGCTGGACGCGTTGTAGCTGATCGAATTTGACTCCGGTGTCGATACCCTTTTCCTTGAGCACGGTCAGGGCCTGCGCAACATCTGGGTCGGCGCTGAGGGCGATCAGGGTCAGGTTTTCGAGTTGGATGTCGGCCTGGCCAGTGATCACCGGCAGCGGAGCGTTCTGGCCACCTCCAGGTGGGGGTTCGCGAGTGGGCAGGGGTTCAACAACGGTCTCGTCGATGAGCTGCGCGAAGAACTCTTGGTCTGCTTCGGCGAACTCCTGGAAGTCGTTCCAGACCCCGGTGATGTTGCCGCCGACGTGAAAAACGACGACGCCATCGTTGACGGCATCGAAGGGGTCAACATCTGGAATCACCCGCATGATGCGCCCCACGAACTGCATGAAAGGGCTGAGGTTGTTGAAGATGCTGAAGACAGCGGCGACGCTGAGATACGGGTGGTCGTATCCTTCACCGAGTTTGCGCACCTGTACGATCACGTCGAGTTCGTGGTTCTCCAACCGCTGGTAAACTCGCTCGTTCGCTTTGCTCTTGCCTTCGATCAGGCTGTGAACGAAGTCGGCGCGGAGCCCCAGTTCGCGGAACTTGGCGACGACCTGTTTGCAGTGCTCCATGTTCAACGCCGCCGCAATGATCTTAAGCCTGGCCTCGCCGGTCTTTTCCCGCAGCTCGAACAATTTCTGGCGGGAGGCCTCGGCGATGGTGGTGAGGGTGGCGTCTGAGCTCACGACGCTGCGCCGGAAGCCTGCGTCGCGCTCGCCGAGGCGGCGGACCTCTTCCAAGGACACCTCGACTTCGGTGTTGTCGTCAGGGCGCCGGACGTAGTGCAGCGTGGTCGGGTTGAGGCGGTAGCCGTTGATGCGCTTGACGTATCCCTTCTCCACCGCGCGAGAGATGGGGTAGCTGTAGATGATTTCACCGGCCATGATTCGCCCGTCGGCACGACCGGGGGTGGCGCTCACGTTCACGATGCGTGCGTCCGGGAAGTGCCGCCGCAGAGTGTCCCAGCTCTCGGCCACGTTGTGATGGCCTTCGTCGAACATGATCAGATCGAAGAAGTCGGCAGGAAGCTTTGCAAGCCAGGTGTTTTCGGCTCGCTGGAGCTGATGAATATTCGTCACCACGATGTCAGCCACTTCGAGATCGGTGACGTTGGTCGACGTGCCTCGGATTTCTGCGGGCTCTGGGAACGGCGCGGAGTCCAACACTTTGCGCTTAAGGTAGAAGAACTTCGGGTCGCTAGGTGTCAGATCCTTCAGCAGCTGGTCGGCGATCTTGAGGTTCGGTGCGACCAGCAGTGCGCGGTGAGACTGTGCGGCGAACGGCGTGAGAGCCAGGAGGCCTGACTTCCCGCAGCCCACCGGCAGCACGACGGAGACTTCGCGGCCCTCGGGAGCGTCGAAGTCGTGCCCGGTGAGCGTTTCGTATGCCTCGATCTGCGGCTCGCGCAAGGACGCATTGCCCGTCACGGTGGGTCGCAGGGTGACGTACTGGTCGATTTTCATAAAGCTACCCCTTTTGTGGAAAACGTTGTCGGCAAGGCGATCTGGTTCAGGATGCGGAACTCTTCGGAGGCCGCAGCTTCTCGACGCCGCTACGGATCGCGGGGGGCAGCGTGCGGATCGCGAAATCGCTGATCGACCACTCGACGTCATCGGCGTCGGCCGCCCGCAACGCTTCCACTGCTGCCGAGGCCATCTCGTCAGACTTGACCTCCTGCAGGATCTTGACCAGGACGTCACGCACGTGCCACCGGTTGTGGCGGGGCCCCAGCGACGCGAGCGCGCCCACGCTCATCCGCATCACGCTGGAGTCCTTCGTCTCGGCCACGACAATGCGGGTGAAGTCAGCCAGCACGTCGCAGTACTCGAACGAGAAGTTCCCATGCCTCAGAAAGTCGGTGAACCGCTGGTAGACGCGCTGGAACGCGCCCCGCTGTTCGCTCCAGAGGAATTTGACGGACCCTCGAGTGCACCAGGGCAGCACTCGGGTCAGCACGTGCATGTCGTCGTGGCTGGACTCATCCAACGCGGCTGCCCACTCGATCATCTCGATCAAGTCCGCGTCGGCGACCGACGGACTGCGCATGCGGTCCTGCAGGCGCTCCGCTGCCTCTTCCTTCGACTCGTTGGCCACGTATTCCTCGTGTGCATCAACAGCACGCTCGAGTGCATTCATGAAGTGCTCGATCGACTGGTAACGGCGATCAGGCGAGTTGGCGATCGCGGTCTCGATGACAGGTCGCAGCGGGCCGGGCTCCACCTCGTTGTTCACTGGGAAGTCCTGAGTCACGAGCTCCTGCAGGATCTTGCCCAGACCGTAGATGTCGGAACGGTGGTCGGCGCTTCGGGCCCGTTGCCACTGCTCCGGTGCTGTGTAGACCCACGTGCCCAACCCTTGTCGCAGCGTTGAGGTCAGCGGGTCGGTGTGCCGCTCGGCCTCAACGGCAAGCCCGAAATCCGATACCGCCCAATCGCCGTTGCTCAGCCGCAAAACGTTGGCCGGCTTGAGATCTCGGTGATAGATGCCCCGATCATGGACGTAACCGAGCCCCGTGCAGATCTGACGCATGATGTCGACGATCAATCGCGCTTGGCCGCCCACCGTGTCGACGTAGTCGGTCAGGCTGCCCTGCGCCAACGGCATCGCATACCAGATGTTGTCGTCGTCGGTCTCGCCGTGGGCAAGCACCGAAATAACGTTGGGGTGGTGCAGGTCTTCGAGGAGCCGAAGCTCACGCCGAAACCTCTTGATGGCTTCGGGGTCAACCGCGACGGTGTCCTTCAGCACTTTGACGGCGACCAGTTCGCTGGTCTTGCGGTCGGTGGCACGGAAGACGTCGGCGAAGCCGCCACCACCGATCCGAGCGTGTTCCAGCAGGAATCGCCCACCCAGCGTGCGGGTCTTCTCGTCCGACTTCGGCCTGCCGGCCTTGGTCTGACGGAGGCCTGAGCTGTTCCATCCAGCGACAACATCGAGGTCCCAGATAGGGCCCTGCGCAATCTCCCCCACCGCGTCGGGGAAGTCGTTTCGCTGCCGCAGTGTCGCGATGCGCTGAGTGCTCACGCCGAGCTCCTCGGCCACCTCCGATATTCCGCCAAGACGCACGGTTGCCTCCAGAAATAGTTGTTCTCAAATCAAGTATAACACCGAATTGGTTGTGGTTGGCTCAACTATTTATCGCGTCGTCGCCGAGCGGCGACAAAACCGGTTGCCCACGTCCGCGCGTCGTAGCACGGTGGGGACGACGACGAGTCGGTAATTTGGCTGCGAGAGACCCCGAACGGAACGGATCCCTGTTCTAAGCAGATCACTCAGTCATCGGTGATGCCGATTTCTGGAGATTGTTGCTTGGCGTGGGGGCCGCGTTCGCGAAGCCAGGTGGCCTCAAGGTGTCGCTGGTAGGCGGCGTGGATGGTGGCGTGGAGCTGGGCGGCGCGTGCGAGGCTGTCGCGCAGTCGCTCGTCGAGTATGGCTGGGTGCAGGCGCCCTGCCTGGGTGAGCGCGGGGTCGAGGTCGGGCGGGGTCCCGCGGTTGATGACAGCCGACGTTGGGGGCGCGCCGATGGTTGTCGTCCAGGGTAATTCGGTGGCGACGAGTCGCAGGAGCCGCTGGGCAGGCTTGGGTGGCCACGTTTGGCCGGTCGTGTCGAGCAGGACAAGGCCGGACTGGTTGGCCGCGGCGTGTTCGGCGAGGTCGGCGATTATTGCAGGGTCGGCGCTGGCGGCGTCGTCGATGATGATGAGACTGCCGGGGGGTAACGGCGACTGCGACTTTTTGTTGGTGATGGTGGCGTGGGTTTCGGTGATGGTGGCAGCGGTGTCGGCGAGCTCGTTGGTCACGGCGTCCTCGGCTTGTTCGCGAGTAGGGCTGCACCACAGGATCTTTCGTTCGGAGGCTGCAGCCGCGCTGTGCAGGGTGTGCAGGGCGGCGCGGCGCTCGGGCGAGGGTTGGGCGTGCACGACCGTGACGGCGAAGGGCAGCCTTGCGGTGCTGGTGATGGCGGCGGCTATGGCGGGGGAGAGGTCGGCGGCGGCACTGTTGGCAAGGCTGAGGGGGCGGTGCGGTTGGAAGCGGCTGGCGGCTTCGAGCACGCGTAGCTCGATGGCCAGTTGGCCGAGTTGGGCGGTGATGTGCTCGGCCGAACGGGTTTCGGCGGCCGCGAACGCGGCGGCGGCAGCCAGTTCTGCGCGGTCAAGGTCACGGCGCAGCTGGCTGGAGCGCCGGCGGGCGGCCAGCACGGCGCGATCGTCTTCGGATCGTGCTTCGGCGATGACGTTGTCGACGTCGTCACCGCTGATGACGCGGTCCGCGCCGCCGGCGGCCTTTGCACGCGCCGCGAGTGCTTCGCGAAGCGCAGCCTGATAGCGCTCGGCGGGCGCAGTGTCGGGGAGTGCCATGAGTCGCAGTTGGACATCGAGTTTGGCCGAGGCGATGTCAAGTGGGTCGACGTCAGGTTGAGCCTGCAGCTCGTCGAGCTGGTTGCGCGCCCAGTCGACATGGCTTAGCGCTGTCTCGTATTCGGCTTCGGCGTCGGCCCATTCGGCGGTCACGTCGTGAACGGCGATCAAGTAGGGGCGGTCGGCGTCGGCGCGCTGGCGCAGTTCGCGGATGCGCGGGGTGGCTTGGCGCATTGCCGGTCCGTCACCAATTGCGGCGCGGGCATGCAGGGCCTGATGGTCGGCCAGCGCCTGCTGGTATTGGGTCCGCAAGCTGGTGAGGTCAAGCAGAGCGGCCGGCAGTGGCGGGGGTGCCACGCGGTGGCGGGGGAGGTCGTCGAAGTCCAGGCCGGCGAGTTCGTCGGCGGTCTCAAGCGGGGTGTTGGTCGGGTCGGGCTCAACGAGTTCGGGGTGCCACGGTTGCGTAGACAGGTCGGTGGCAGGCATGTCAATCCTGGTTGCGTGGGGGTCGGGGGGAAGTTGTTCTTCTTCCTCGGGGTGCAGTGGGGGTTGTTCGGGTAGCGGGTGGTCGGCGTGGTCGTGGTGGCCGCCGATCAGGTCGACGGTGTAGGTGATGGTGCGGGCGTATTGGTAGGCGGGGATGGTGTGGTCGGGGTCGACGTCGGCCAGGTGCTCGGCGGCGACGTGAAGAAGGTCGGCGGGGGTCCAGCGGGTGGGGTCGGCGGCATTGACAGCTGAGACGAGGCCGGGCCAGGCGGGATCGGCGACGATGGATTGCGCGGTTGCTGACCCAAAGACGTTGTGCAAGTCAGCGATCCAGGCAGGGCGCAGGCCGGTGTGGGGGGCATCGACGGTGGCCGCGGGCGTGAGTTCGGCGGCAAGACGCCACCACAGCGCGGCGGCGGGCAGCTCGTCGGGGAGCGGACGTTGGATGGCGGCCGCGCGAACGAGGCCGGGCAGGTCGGGCCGGCTGGTGGCGGCTTGGGCGAGGTGGGCGGCCAGTTGGGGCCAGTACCCGTCGGCGCGGATGCGCGGATCGATGGAGTCGATCAGCTGCTCAAAGCGGCGAGCATGCGGGCTTTGGGTGCGCACCACCGCTTGAGCCCGGTTTTCGAGGAGTTTTTGGATGGTGCGGGCGCGCACGGCGTATTGGGGTGGGCCGAGCAGGGTGGTGTCTTCGGCAACCACGTTGTGGGCGGCGCGGAAGACCGCGATTTCGGCGGCGAGTTGGGGGTTGGCGGCCAGCACGGGTTTGGCCCAGGCCGGCGCGGTCGCCGGTGTCCATTGGTGGGTGACGGTTTCACGGATCTGGTCTGCCAGCTCGGCAACCAGCACGGCGCGACCGGTCAGGCAGTTCTCCCATGCGGGGTCGTTGGCCAGCAAAGTGGGAGTGGCGGGCAGCCAGCGCAGCGGCCCGATACCGGCAGAGTGTCCGCCGGTGGGGTCGATGCGCCAGTCGAGCACCGCGGCGGGATCGTGGGCACTGAAAAGCTCGCCTACGCTGGCGGCCTCGGTCAGTGTGGCGAACGGGTCGCGCCCGTCGGCGCCGATGATCGCCAAGTGTTTGCAGAGCACTGGCCATGCTTCGGCGCGGGTCAACCCTGGATAGAGCTGATCGGCGGTGATGTGCAGTTGGGCCAGCAGGGCCGGGGAAGCCAGGGCCTGGGCGGCGTCGCCCAAGGCGTTGTAGTACATCGCCGCGGCCGGGCCCAACCGCACGAAGGGGTCGCGGGCTTCGCGTGCGGCACTGGTGGCCGAGACTTGTGCGCCGTCGCGTGACAGCGTTTTGGTCAGGACATCGACGGCCGTTTCGGGGTGAGTTGCTTTGGGCGACAACACCCGGTGCGGGTCGGATTCCGCGGTGGATAGATAGATGTGGTTTTCGATGCGGCCGCGAGTTAATGCCACGTAGAGCAGTTGGCGAGTGAGACTCCCGGCACCGACGATGTGGCAGGCGTGTCCGGCGGTGAGTCCTTGTGCGGAGTCAATGGTTGCCGCATAGCCGAGGGTGACGTGCTTTATGACGTAGTGGGCGGGGAGGCGCACTGTTTGGCCGCTGCCGAGGTGGCGGGCTTTGATGCTGCCGTTTCGGTGGATTTCCAGGATTTGGAAGCGGTAGCCGTTGCGCACGTAATCGGTGGGGCTCAAGCGCAGCCGGCGGGCATTGCGGCGGGTGCGAATAAGGTCGCCGGGAGAGGCGGCAAGCCGATCAGAAAGGGTGATTTCGTGGCCGCGCCGTGTTGCCGGGTCAGCCGCGGCGAGGCGATCGAGTCGGGCTCGGGCGTTGAGGGTATCGACGATGGCGTTGGTGGGTGCTAACAGGAGGGAATCGCGGCCCGCGTCGAGGTCGGCGGCCCACGCGGTGTAGGCCATGTCGGCGGCGGTCTGATCGGCACCGACGTGCACACGCTGGTGGTCGATGTAAAACCCGAGTCCAGAGGGGTCTCCTCTGCGGATCGCCAGGGTCGCTGCGCTTTCGGCGGTGGAGCCAAAGCGAACCAACTGAGACAGCGTCAGTGAATCGGTCTTGTGGGCGATGTTGCGCAGCACGCCACCGGCTGAGATCGACGCGAGTTGGCAGTCATCACCGACCAGCCGGATGCTGGCGCCACGGGCTAAGGCGTGGGTGATCACCGCATCAAGTTCGAGCGTTCCGGCTTTGCCGGCCTCGTCGATGATGATGAGCGTGTCGCGTCCGACGTTGGTGAACCATGGCGGTGGGGCAGAGCGACTCGACCCGCTGGCCGGGTCGGCCGACCAGACGTATTTGGCGATGGTGTCGGTCGGGGCCGACAGATCCTCGCCCAGTTCGATGGCTGCCGCCGCGGTGGGGGCTAAGCCGACGATGGTCGCGCCCGAGGAGCGCCACGCATGCGACAGCGCGGCCATCGCCGTGGTCTTCCCGGTACCGGCCGGGGCCAGCGCCAACGCCACTCGGCGCCCGCTGCTTGCCATTTCCCGGACCAGTGCGACCTGGCCCTCGTTGAGTTGCTTATCGCGTGCGGCCGAGTCTGCCAGCGCCAGCTCGATATCGATGTCCTCGACCGTGCGCCCGCCGCGTCGGAGGGCGGCAGCAACGATGCGTCGCTCAGCGGCCAGCAGCTCCTGAGAGGTGTAGGTAGCGCTGCCGTGGCGGCTATGCACGCTGGTTCCATCGCGGCGACGCAGCTGCGCAGGTTCTCCCATTTCACCGTCGTCGATATCGATGTGCTGAACCGACAGCGGCTCGGCCAAAGCAGTCTCGGTGATCTTGTCGGCCAGCGTCTCGTCGGCGGCGTGCCCGCTGCCACGAACGAGGCGCTGCGCCTCGGCGAACACGTGGTGGCGTTGCCAGGTCGCGCGGGACCGGGCAACCGTGGCGATGACTTGGGCAGCGCGCGCGGTGATCCAGTCGTCATCGACAGCATCGATTTGGGGCGCCGGCGCGGACAAGACGGTGCCCAGCATCGCGGTCAGCTCCCGCACAGCGCCGAGCACCTCGATCGCTTGGCCGCGCCACATGTGGCGCTGCTCGGCGAATGATCGGGGTTCGTGTTTGGCTTCGCGGGTCTCTAGGGTCGCTTGTTGAGCCAACGCGATGGTTTCCACGTGGGTCGGCTCGCGGCCGTGGGCGGCTTGAAACTGCTTGGCCAGATCGGCGGTGCGGGCTTCGATGGCCAGCCGCCGCGACGACCACGCGGCCATCAGCTCGACTGAGATTCCCACGATTTCACGCACCGGCCTCTTGCCGCGGCCCTCGCCGACCACATCAGCGAACCGCAGCTGCAGTCGCTGTCCAAGGTGGGCTTCCAGGCGCGTGTTGTACAGCTCGGAGGCGGCCACGGTGAACTGGTGCACAGGCTGCCCGTCAAGCGCCAGCCAACGCAACACACCGTCAGGGCCCACCGTGGCGACCTTGTTGGAGATCGCGACATGGGTGTGCAGATCAGGATCGCCAGCGCGTGAATCGCGGTGGGTGAACGCCGCCCCGAGCAGCCCGGTGGTGTCGACCTGGGCGACACCACCCTTACCTGAACGGGTAAATGCGGCGTGAGTTTCTAGCCACGCCAGCGCATCACCGACCGCTACGTCGTGACATTCCTCTACCACTGTTGCGACGGCGCGCGGTGCGATCGCCCACAGCGTCGACACTGACTTCACGGGCGAAAACGTCAAGTCGTAGCCGGCGACCGCGGTCGTGCGCGCGCGAGTTTCCCGCGCGATAAACCCACTGAGTTCGCGATCGTCGGCGGGCGCGCGCTTGTACTGCTCAGCGAACATTCGGCGCGCGACAACGGTGCGGATCGCGGCGCGCGTGGGCGCGGCGATGGGCGCGTTCCAGTGCAGGCCGGCTTCTTCGTTGTGATCGCGGTAGGCCACTGCCAGGGCGCGCACAAAGGTGGTTTCGCTGTCGCGGATATGGAACTTGCGGCCCAGTTTGGCGGCTTCGGCGGCCGCGAGGCCGCGCACGCCGCATTCGGCGACATACTTGGTGATCGCATCGGCGTTGGGGTGCAAGCCTTCCCCGAACAGGGCCTTCATTTGGGCCTCGGTGACCGGCGAATCAACCGGTACGGCCCAAACTTTCGCGAGGTCTTCGGGGGGCACCGGACGTGCCCTTGTCGAGGACAGCGATGCCAGACCCGATCCCACCCATCGGCCCGGAGATTCGCCTTTGGTCGAGTAGTAGTCGATCAGCGGGGCCCGGCCGCGCGCGGTGGTGTCGACAGCAGCGACTTGCCGGATCAGGTACTGGTAACCGTCTCCGGCGGTGAGCTTGTGGCTAGTCATCGTCACTGCAGTGCAATCCCTTTCGAGGCGCACGTTAGAGACGACACCGCAGATCTGTCCTACACAGATCAGGCGGTTCTTAGGAAACTGTGACCTTAATGCAAGAGGTGTGTGGTGTCTGGGGTGGTTCAGAACGGTTGATGCCGGTGGTCATTGGTGTGTGGTGCATGAGGGTGGGATCGGCTTATGTTGTGGGACTGGGGGATCGGGAAACATTGGTGGTGGACAAATGTGGACGCACTGATGTTGGTCAGTGTGGTAGAGCGGGACAGCCGGTTCGTCGTATGGTGCGGCGATGGGAACGATCAACTCGAAATCAGCGGCGCGTAGGCGGGTTCGCGAGGCGCAGCTTAGAGCGAACGAGGCACGCGTGGAGTGCGAGCGGCAAAACGTCGATGACGCGGCGTCGTTACTCGTTGAGCTGGGTCGCCTGGCGGCCGTGGAGGAGTGGGAGGCAACTCGCATCCTCGAGATTCGGGCAGAGGCAGAGCGGCGTCGGCACACGCACCGCCAGGCCGGCGGCATCGCGGTGGCTCGAATGCAGGGTCGCGGCGAATCACTCGCGGCGATAGCGGAATTGGCTGGGGTCAAAGTCGGTAGCGTTCGGATGATGTTAAAGGCGGCGAGCGCGCACACTGGCGCGGCGGTGCAAGCACTAGGTGAGGGCAACGGCGCGGCGGCCCCTGGCGCGGCGCCGTTGGCACTAGGTGCGAACGGCGTTACTGCGCATGACGATGGCGCGGCGGCGCAAGCACTAGGTGCGAATGGCGCTGCGGCGCATGACGAAGGTGTCGGTGGCCGGGTTTAGCGTGGGCGCGTGCGTGTTCATCTGGGGATGCCGCTGTGGGTCGATCCTGTTGTGCACGCCGACGAATGCCGGCGCTTTGACTCCGACGTGGTGCAAGGACCCGGCGCTGACGACTGCGATTTTTTCACGGGGGCTATCGGTAAAGACGGATATGGCCGGTTCTTCATTTACCGTGGGGGTAAAGGGATTTGCGTGCGGCCGCACCGGTACGCGCTGGCGCGTCGACTCAGTGTGCTCCTTCAGCCAGACGAGTTGGGCCTGCACGAGTGCGATAGCCCGCTGTGCGTGAAAGTCTGTGCGGCCGAGGCGACATTCCAGCATGTGGTAATCGGCACTCAGAGTGAAAATATGCGACGAATGGCCCGGATGCGGCGCGGAGGAGGCCGCAGGTCGATTCCCAGTGATGGGTTATGGGCTCGGCGGGAGCGCTCGGTCGCGTTGCACACGGTGTTGCGGGAACGCGGCTGGGATCGGGCCGCAGTGGAGGCGGCGCGCCTCGGTGATATGCCGATGTTGTGGTGAGGGTGTAAGCACTGTTGGTGATTTAGCCGGCGAGTACTGCCGGTCGTGCTGCGCTGCTGTGGGAACGGGGTGGATGCGATCCAGCCGATAGACGGCGGTATGCATCGCCCAGTAGACGGCGACGATGTTGGCCCCGGGTATCACGCTGGCTAAGACGGGCCCGCACGTCGGCCGGATTGCTTCACCGTATGCGGCTGCGGCGCACTGCTCGGGGCTGGGAAGAACCCTGGCCGGGGCGCTGTGGGCGGTGTGAGGCGACGCTTGGCGCCAACAGGGTGCTTGTCGGACTAGTTCAGTGCACTTGCGGGTCGATGCACCGTACTCACTTCTGCCGCAGGACGAGCGGAATTGCATCTGCTGCAACATAATTGCTCGGTTGAGAGCGAGTATAGCGCCCAGTAAAGCGCGTCCCGCGGACATCGGATCACACCTCAGAAAGGGTGCTGTCTCGACACTTACGTCTGGCGCATCATTGTCGCATCTAGTACAACAGGATGGTGGGCGTCGAGTTGCCGGGGTCAGCAGCGCTGTCGCTGGTGTCGAAAGTGCTTCCGTTGGATCCAGAAGCCACGGTCTTCACCGCGATGCTGTCTGGCTGGGCTGATCAGCAGCGAGCCCGGGTGTGCAAGCCACCGACGGTGCAGGCGCGGGCGAGCGTGGTGCGCCGTTTCGCCGAGTTCACCGGGACGTATCCCTGGCAGTGGCAAGCAGATGACGCGGATGCGTTTTTCTCCCAACTGCTTTCCGGTGCGGAGCCAAAAGCTGACTCGACGGTACGGGGATACCAAAACGCATTGCGGTTGTTCGGCGACTTCGTTACTGACACGCGATATGGATGGGCGTCTTTGTGCGCTGAGCGGTTCGGGCAGGCCCCGGCACAGATCCTGCATGACTGGAACACCGTGCGTCACGTCAACGAGTTTGAGGGGCGGCCGGGACGGCGCCCGCTGAGCTATGACGAGGTTCAAGAGCTCTTCGATGCCGCCGATGGCTTGGTAGATCAGGCGCGACTTCGCCACCGCAAGGGAGCGTTGTCAGCGTTGCGGGACTCGACGCTGCTGAAGACCGTCTACGCGTATGGGCTGCTCTCCGGGGCTCAACCAGATGCAGCGGCGTGATTCTCTGAGTTTGTGCAGTTCAGAAGCTGATGTTGGGATGCTATCTGCTGCAACAGGTGTGGTGCAAGTCGACTCGCGGTTTCAGCGGGGCCGGCCTGGCGCGTTGAGTCGGGCCATGAGTTCGCGGTTGGTAGCGCGGGCGGCGGCGAGGTCTTCGTCGCGTTCGTCGAGTTGTTGTTGTTGGTCGAGGACCTGCTGTTCGAGATGGGTGATCCGTTGGTGGAGTGCATCGATGTCGGTTGGGGCGTCGAGCCCGGACTCGCGCCATGTTTGTTCGCCGAGTGCTTGGGAGAGCCGCTGCTCGAGTTGGCGGATGCGGGCGTTGAGCCGGGCGGCGCGTTCGTGGGCGGCGAGCAGGTCGGCCTGCAGTGAGGCTTGGGTGACCGTGGGGCCGGTGTGTTCGTCGGGGACTGGATCTGTTTGCAGCGCATGGATTTTCTCGAGTAGGTCGCGGTACCGATAGAGGAATGTGCGGTCGACTCCGGCCGCACGAGCGATCGCGGCCGCGCTGAGCCGGTCGCCGGCGGCTGCGGCTTGGTCGATCGCGGCCAGCACGCGCCGGCGTCGGCGCATCGAGTCGCCGCGACGGCCGTCGAGCATCGATCGGGTGCGTGTGCTCGACGAGACAGATTGTGCGCGTGTGTGATTCGACGTGGTGTCGGTGGTTGTGGTCATGCGGTGGCCTCCGAAGCGGGGGTTGCTGGTGCGGGTGGGGTGGCGG
>NZ_VMQU01000310.1 GCF_007714205.1 Mycobacterium helveticum
GCCCAGCCCGCGGGGATCGTCGATGGCGCGCCGCACCACCGCGCGGATGTCGTCGGCGCTCAGCGGACGCAACTGCAGGATCAGCGACCGCGACAGCAACGGCGCCACCACGGAGAAGGACGGGTTCTCGGTGGTCGCCGCCACGAGCAGCACCACCCGGTTCTCCACGGCGGACAGCAGGGCGTCCTGCTGGGTCTTGGAGAACCGGTGCACCTCGTCGATGAACAGCACCGTCTGCTCGCCGTGCAGGAGCGCCCTGCGGGCCTGGTCGATCACGGCCCGGACGTCCTTGACACCGGCCGACAGCGCCGACAGCGCCTCGAACCGGCGTCCGGTCGCCCGCGAGATCAGCGCCGCCAGCGTGGTCTTGCCGCTGCCGGGCGGACCGTAGAGGATCGCCGACGCCACGCCCGAGCCCTCGACGAGGCGGCGCAGCGGCGATCCCGGCGCCAGCAGGTGGCCCTGCCCCACCACCTCGTCCAGCGTGGCCGGGCGCATCCGCACCGCCAGCGGCGCGCCCGCCGACACGCCCGGGCCATGGTCGGTCGTCGGGGCGTCGCCGGGAAGGTCGAACAGACCGTCGGACACGGCTTCAGGCATACCACGCCCGGGCGCCGGGTGCGCCGGGCCCGACCCGGCGCACCCAATCCACGCGCCCTGCCCACATCTTTGCTAAGTTCCGGTTTGCCAAGGCCCTTGTGGCGTGCCCGCAGAGCGATTCCTACAGCTAGGACGGAAATGAGCCAGCCCCCAGAGCATCCAGGCAATCCGGAGTATCCAGACAATCCGGAGCAGGCGGGCGGCTCACCCGGCCTTCCACCCGGCCCCCCCCCCCGCAGTCAGATATAAACAAAAACGACCCCACGATAAATGAAGAAAAAAAGTATTAGGGGGTGTTTTTTGTAAAAAAATATGAT
>NZ_VMQU01000311.1 GCF_007714205.1 Mycobacterium helveticum
GCATTCACCTCGCGGGTGCCCTTCTGCTCGGGACATCATGACTTCTACCATCACGATTTTCCCTTGCACGAAGGGCACTTCCGTGTCACGACACAGCCATCACCCACATCAGGCTGAAAAATCAGGGTCTGAGCTTCACCCGGCTGCCGTATTTCGCAAGCCTGGGCATTCCGGCCGCTATCGGGATCGTCGTCGCGCTGCTCGCCTCGCTCACCCTGGGTCCCGCCGTGCTGACCCTGGGGTCCGCGATGGGCATCTTCGAGCCCAAGCGCGCCATGAGAACCCGCGGATGGCGGCGAATCGGCACGGCCATCGTCCGCTGGCCCGGACCCGTCCTGGCCGCGGCGTCCGCGCTGGCCCTGATCGGCCTGCTCGCGTTGCCCGGCTACCAGACGAGTTACGACACCCCGCCCCTACATGCCCGCCGGCGCCCCGGCCAATGTGGGCTACGCGGCAGCCGAACGGCACTTCTCCCGCTCCCGGCTGGAGCCCGAGTTGCTCATGGTCGAAACGGGCCACGACATGCGCAACCAGGCCGACATGCTCATCCTCGACCGGGTCGCCAAGGCGGTGTTCCACGTGCCCGGCATCGCCCAGGTGCAGTCGATCACCAGGCCCCTGGGAACCCCGCTCGACCACAGCTCGCTTGCCTTCGCGGTCAGCACGCAGAGCGCCAACCAGCAGGAAAACCTGACCTACCAGCGGGATCGCGCGGACGACCTGCGGACGCAGGCCGGCGAACTGGCCAAGACGATCGACATTCTCAAGCAGCAGTATGTGCTGCAGCAGCAATTGGCCGCCACTACGCACAGCGAGGCCCAAAACTTTGGCTCTATTGCCATGAATGTGGATGACCTCATGTGTGGTATGGGAGCTCGAGGGTGACCGGCCCGCAGACGAGC
>NZ_VMQU01000312.1 GCF_007714205.1 Mycobacterium helveticum
GTCGCACCGCAAGCTGGCTCACCGCGGCTCCTACCTGGAACGGGTGTGGGTGTCGGCCTCCACGGTGCGCACGGTGCTTGCCGCTGAAGGGCTTACACTGCAAGGTAATCCAGCTCGTGATCCGATCCCGCGCAAGCCGTGGCCGGACTGGCTGGAATGGAAGCCGAACCGGATCTGGGGTTATGACTTCACCCACTTCACCCGGGCTCATCGGGCGGTGGTGGCCATCCTCGATATCGTGTCCAGAAAGTGGCTGGCCACCGTTGTCTCTGCCGAGGAGTCCTCCACCCAGATCGAGGTCGCCTTCACCGACGCACTGAGCGCTGAAGGCCTGTGGGAAGCCGCCGATGAGCGTGCCACCGCCGCGTTGGTGGCAGCTCTGTCGTGCGGGGACCGCGCCGCTGTGGCCACCGCGATCGGCGACGGGCAGCTGCCGTTGCTGTTGGCGATCTCCGATAACGGTTCGCAGATGCGCAGCCACTCGACCCGGGAGTTCCTCGCCGGTGTGGCCATCGCCCAGCAGTTCGGCCGGCCCGGAACACCCCAAGACCAGGCGTGGGTCGAGACCCTGTTCGGTCACGTCAAGGGCGAATGGCCGCACCTGGAGAAGATCACCGACCCCGGCGAGCTTGAAGCCGAACTCGAACTCGTCCGGGCGCAATACAACGGGGTCAGGCTTCACGCCGGGATCGAGTATGTGACACCGAACGACGAACACGAAGGAAGAGGTGATGCCATCCGCACCCAACGCCGCGACGGACTCGTCCGTGCGCGCGAGAACCGCATCGCATACCGTCGATGCACGACCACTGGAGATGATCAATGAGCACACCCCGGTTCTGGCTGGGTATTTCTAACCGCGAATGGCTCATTAACTCAAACACACCTCA
>NZ_VMQU01000313.1 GCF_007714205.1 Mycobacterium helveticum
CGACGGCAACGTGAACTCCCCCAACCCAACCGACGGAATCGTCAACGGCGCGGTGGTGATGTCAGGGGTGGTGATCGACGGCAACGTGAACTCCCCCAACCCAACCGACGGAATCGTCAACGGCGCGGTGGTGATGTCAGGGGTGGTGATCGACGGCAACGTGAACTCCCCCAACCCAACCGACGGAATCGTCACGGGCTGCGTCGTCACCGCCGGCGTACTCACCGACGGCAACGTGAACGGATTCACCATAATCGGTGAGATCGTCACAGAGGGAATGGTGAAGCTCTCCAGTTCGATGGAAGGTATGACGTAGGGAGAACCGTTTGGATTGCCGATGGTAATGTAGGGAAAGATGGTTTCGCCGACCGTCAGGCTGGGTAATTCAAAAGTGCTGATAAAGCCGTTGGTTCCCGTCGTGGAAGTACCGGCGAGGTCAACAGTAAGGGCCCCAACAGCGAATGGTTGGATCTCGAACGGGACGATCTGGACAAATACCGTCCCTAACAAACCGCCGTTGTCGAAGGCCGAGCCGTTATACGAATAGATTTGCAACAGTGTTTCAATTGGGCCGGTGTAGATGATGCTAGGGGTCTCGAAGGTCGGAAAAATTATCTTGGGGAAAGTGACACTCGGGGTGCTGAACGAGCTGATCGTGATGAGCGGCGTAGTTATCGTCGGAATTTCGATCGCGGGCAGCCCGATCGCCGGGACGGTGGTTACCGGGGTTGTGATCTGCGGCAACGCGAAACCGCCGATGCTGATATTCGGCGTCGTGATCGCCGGGATGGACACCGACGGTATCGTGATGGGCGGCAACCCGAACCCACCCACCGACACATTCGACGGCGTCGTCACCGACGGAATCGACACCGACGGAATCGTCACCG
>NZ_VMQU01000314.1 GCF_007714205.1 Mycobacterium helveticum
GCCGCGGCGGGTGTTGCGGGGTTGATCAAGGCGGTGCTGGCGGTGCAGCGGGGGCGGATTCCGGCGAATCTGGGGTTCGCCGAGCCCAATCCGCATATTCCGTTCGAGCAGTTGGGGTTGAAGGTTGTTGCCGAGCCGGTGGTGTGGCCGGTGACGGGTCGGCCGCGGCGGGCGGGGGTGTCGTCGTTCGGGTTTGGTGGGACCAATGCGCATGTGGTGCTCGAGCAGGGGCCCGAGCCGGTGGCGGTGCCCGAGGTGGCGTCGTCGGTGGTGAGCACGTTGGTGGTCTCGGGTAAGAGCGCGCAGCGGGTGGCGGCGACGGCGGGTGTGTTGGCCGAGTGGATGTCCGGTGCCGGTGCTTCGGTGGGGTTGGCGCAGGTGGCTCATGGGCTCAACCATCATCGGGCTCGTCAGGCGGTGTTTGCGACGGTGGCCGCGCGCGATCGCGAGCAGGCGGTGGCGGGGTTGGCGGCGTTGGCGGCGGGGCGTTCGGCTCCGGGTGTGGTGGGTGCGCATCGGGGGGTGTGTCGGGCCGGGACGGTGTTCGTGTACTCGGGGCAGGGTTCGCAGTGGGCGGGCATGGGTGCGCGGTTGTTGGACGAGGAGCCGGCGTTTGCGGCCGCGGTGGCCGAGTTGGAGCCGGTGTTTGTTGAGGTGGTGGGGTTTTCGCTGCGCCACGTGCTGGGTGAGGGTGCCCCGCTGGAGGGCATTGAGCGTATTCAGCCGGTGTTGGTGGGGGTGCAGTTGGCGTTGACCGCGTTGTGGCGTGCCCACGGGGTGGCGCCCGATGCGGTGATCGGCCACTCGATGGGGGAGGTCACCGCCGCCGTGGTCGCCGGGGCGCTGAGCCCCCGCGACGGCCTGCGCGTCATCACCACCCGC
>NZ_VMQU01000315.1 GCF_007714205.1 Mycobacterium helveticum
GGGGCGGGTGCGGGCGGCGTCACCGTCGACCAGGACGACCTGCGGGTGGCCGGCACGCCATCGGCCGCCGCGGCGGCGGACCTGGCGATCGCGACCGTCCTCCGGACCAGACAGAGCGCGGCGGCGGGCGGCTACCGGCTGCGGTCGACAGGGATCACCTGCACCGACGACGCCGAAGCGGCCGCGCTGCGTGACGCGCTCGCGCGGCGCCGCATCGACAGCGTCACGCTGGTCTCGGCGTTCACGGCGGCCGCAGCACTGGCCCAGGCTCTCGGCAGCGCGTCCGGTCGCGCCCGGACCGCGTTGCTCTTCGTCGAGCCGGCGACCGCGACGCTGGCGGTCGTCGACACCGCTGACGGCGTCGCCGCCGGCGTTCGCCGGCAGCCCCTGGCGAGAGGCGACGCGGCGATAGCCCAGCTGGCGGCGATGGTGTCGGGGACCGCCTCGACGCCCGCCCGCCCGGGCGAGGTGTTCCTGGTGGGCTCCGGTGTCGACATCCCGTCGCTGAAGGCGGCGCTGGAGGTCGCGACGCCGCTCCCGGTCATCGTTCCCGAGGAGCCCGAGCGGGCGTTGGCGCGCGGAGCGGCACTGGCCGCGGCGACCGCGCAGCTGGGAGCACCGCCCACCCTCGCGATCCCGTCGCAGGATTTGACGGCCGCGACGCAGCAGCCGGCCGACGCCGCCGAAGCCGCGGCGGAGACGGGCCGCGGCCGCCGCAGCCGCACATCGGTGCTGGTCGCCGGCGCCGTGCTGGCGATGTTCGTCTCCGGGGTGGCGGCGCTCGTGCTGGGGCTCAATATCCGCCCCCACAGCCCCACGACTCCGGTGCCGCCTGCAAAAACCGCGGCGCCCGCCCCGGCGCCATCGGCAACGCCGGCGC
>NZ_VMQU01000316.1 GCF_007714205.1 Mycobacterium helveticum
AGGTCGCCGCACAAGCCGCTACTGGGGCGGTCCGCTACGACATCAGCTGCGACCCTGAATCGGGGCGCTGGTATGTGGATGCCTCCTGGAGGACCACACCGTCCCCGGTACCGTCGCTCGACGAGTTGCGTCGGCACCCGGTCGTGGCGGTCGATGTCAACGATGGGCACCTGGCCGTCACCAGTGTCTGCCCGGACGGCAACATCCTCGGAACTGCCCGCACCCTGGACCTCGATCTGACAGGACAGTCGGCCACGACTCGTGACGGCCGGCTGCGGGCTGCGATCACCGACATCCTCACCCAAGCCGAGCAGATTGGCGCCCGGGCGATCGTGATCGAAAACCTCGACTTCGTCGAAGCCCGAACACAGGGCCGCGAGAAGACCGGCAACCGGCCCAGCCGAGGACGAAAGGGCCGCCGGTTCCGCCGGCAGATCGCTGGGCTCCCCACGGCTAAATTCCGGGACCGGCTGACCCAGATGGCGTCAAACACCGGGCTCGCGATCATCGTCGTCGACCCCGCATACACGTCGAAATGGGCAGCCCAACACTGGCTGGCCCCCATGAAAAACCATCACCCCCAGGCTTCCGGGCACCACGCAGCCGCGCTGGTGATCGGCAGACGCGGACTCGGTCATCGGGCCCGGCGTCGCGTGAACACGAACCCGCCCGCCCCAGCGGAGGCGACCCGGGTCAACAACCGCGACACCAGGACAACCCCGGCAACCCAGCGAGCACCCAGGAAACCCGCCACCCCACGAGGCAACCGGCAGCCGACAGGCACCAAGACCAGACGTGCTCACAGGACCACGGCGAGAACCCAGGCGACCCACGACCGTTCGGGGCCGCCCACCAGGCGAAAC
>NZ_VMQU01000317.1 GCF_007714205.1 Mycobacterium helveticum
GGTGATCTTGTCGGCGCCGAAATGGGTGTGCAGGTCGGTGAGGAACTCGATCAGCGAGTCGGTGTTGTAGGAGCCTTCCTTGATCTGGAATACCAGTGCTGCTTGGCTGGCGTCGGGCCGGTAGGCCAGCGCGCCCGACATCGACATCCGGGTCCAGGAGAATCGGTGTCGCAGCACCGGCGTGTGGCCCTTGGGAGCCCAGGTTCCTCTTACCGGCGGGAGGAGCGAGAACCCGCTCTCGTCTTGGAAGACGATCCAGGCGCCGCGGCGCCGCGCGCTTTTTTTATGCGCGGCCAGTCCTGTTTGACCCAGGTGGCGATGGCCTCGTCGTCGCGTTCGACCGCGCGCCGCGCCGGGCGTTGCCGGCTCCAGCCCAGTCGTTCCCGCAGGATGGTCCAGGTCTGGGTCTGGCCGTAGCGGACGTCGGTCAGCGTCTCGATCACGTCAGCCACCCGCGCCAGGGTCCACATCTCGGTCGCAAAGCCGTTGGCCCGCGGCCCCTTGGCCAGTGCCTGCTCCACGGCCGCGAGTTGCTCCTCGGAGAGCTTGGGCAACCGGCCGGCCCGCCCGGCGCCGACCAGCCCGTCTTTGCCCTCGGCCAAAAAGGTCCGATGCCAGCGGGAGGCAGTCTGCGCTGTGACACCCAACTCGCTGACCACGTCGACCTGACGCTTGCCGTGGGCGAACATGTCCGCCGCGGCCATCCGCCGCTCCTTGAGTGCCTGAAAGTCCCGCCGCGCAGGCACTCTCGAGCCGGTACCCGATCGCCGCTTGCCAGCAGATCCTGCCACACGCTAATTGTCCCCTACCGCAGGGCGAATCCGGCGAAATGACTCACCCAATTACCGAAACATCTTTAA
>NZ_VMQU01000318.1 GCF_007714205.1 Mycobacterium helveticum
CATCAGCGCGCAGCCACCATCAACCAGATCACCGAAAACAAGATCATCACAAGCCGGCTGAAAAATCAGGGTCAGACTTGACGACGCGTCGACAACGACACGCTCGCCACCCACCCAGTCAGTTCGGTCAACGGAAGCGGGCGCCCCGACGACGGTCATGGGCCCCCGCTTCCCCCTGCCCACTTGACAAAACCGATTCCATATCAGGGCGTGTCTCCCAATTGGTTGTTTCCGACGCGGGAATGGATTACGGCGCAGGCCAATAGGACACCGCCGAGGTAGGTCAGGGCGTATTTGTCGTAGCGGGTCGCGATACCGCGCCATTGCTTGAGCCGGTTGTAGCCTCGTTCGACGGTGTTGCGCAGACCGTAGAGTGTGGCGTCGAACGCCGGTGGGCGACCCCCGGCCGATCCCTTGGCCTTGCGCTGGGCGATCTGGTCTTTGCGTTCGGGAATCGTGTGCTTGATTCTTCGGGAACGTAATTCGGTGCGCGTGCTCGGGTGTGAATACGCCTTGTCGGCGAGCAATCGGAAGTCGCCACCGGTCACACCGTGCTCAGCGCAGGCGTGGTCGTAGTCGTCGAGCAAAGGCATCAACTGCGGATTGTCGCCGGCCTGGCCAGCGGTCAACCGGACCGCGACAACAGCTTCGCGCTGATCGGTCAGGGTGTGGATCTTGGTGGTCAGCCCGCCTCGCGAACGCCCAATTGCATGGTCGTCGGGTTCATCGGCGGATTTCTTGTAATTCGACAGGGCCCCCGGGCGTGTCATTCCATCTGTGTAAGTCCGGGGTGGTCCATCATCGGACCGCCGTTGGGCGGAGCAGAAGGAGTGTT
>NZ_VMQU01000319.1 GCF_007714205.1 Mycobacterium helveticum
GAGCCTGTTGCACAAACCTTCGGCGTGTTTTCGGCGGGAGAATGCCCTGGTCAGGGATAATATCCTGCAACGCAATGGCTTTGGAGGCTTTGGTGGGTTACAACTTCCGGACGGTCGATCGTGATCAAGCGATGCTGTTGCCGGTGTCGCTGACCGAGTGGCTCGATGAGAATCATCTGGCCTGGTTCGTCTGCGATGCGGTTGATCAGATGGACCTGTCGGCGTTTTACGGCGACTACCGCACCGATGGGTGGGGACGGGCCGCCCACGAGCCGTCGATGATGGTGGCGCTGATGCTCTACGCCTACTGCATCGGGGTGCGTTCCTCGCGGGCGATCGAGAAAGCCTGTGGTTCTGATGTCGCGTTTCGGGTGATCACCGCCAATCAGGTGCCCGATCACACCACGATCGCCCGTTTCCGTTCTCGTCATCACGAGGCGTTGGCGGCGGTGTTCACCGCGTCGCTGCGGCTGTGTGCGCAGGCGGGGTTGGTCAATGTCGGCCGGGTCGCCCTCGATGGCACCAAGATGGGCTGTCCGGCGGCGTTGGAAGCCAACCGGACCAAAGAACATCTCGACACCGAGGTCGCCAAGATGCTCGCTGAGGCCGACGCGGCTGATGCCGCCGAGGACGCCTCGTTCGGCGTCGAGGCCACCGGGGAGGGGCCCCCGGCTCAGCTGCGTGGCGCCACGGCTCGCCGGGCGCGGTTCGTCCAGGCCAAAGCGCAGCTTGATGCCGCTGATGAGCAGGCCCAAAAGGCCCATCAGGACAAGCTGGCGGCTCGGACGGCCGCGGAGAAGGCCAGCGGCAAGAAG
>NZ_VMQU01000031.1 GCF_007714205.1 Mycobacterium helveticum
GCCCGAAACACGCAGCACCACAACAACACCCAAAACCGCAAACCTAAACCCCCAACTATGCGGAAAACGGGCCTAGCCGAGCACCCGCGCCGCAGCCGAGCGCATCGTGCGCACGCCCGCAACCAGTCGTGGGAACTGCGGCCGCTGCCGGTCGTCACCGCGGGCCGGCCGGCCGGCGTCGAGCCGTTCCCGCTGCGGCACCACGACATACTTCGGGTCGCGGGTGGATTCGACCCCGGCCTCGAACACGCCGAACCGCTGCAGCACGCTGCCGGCCAGCAGCGCCAGCCCGGACAGTGCCGCGGCGGGGCGGCGGCGTCCGGCCACCACCGCGCCCAGCGCCCCGCCGACCGTCAGGTACTCCGCCCGCCGGCGCAGCCGGTGGGCTGTGCCGCTGGTGTAGGCCTGCGCGGCCAGGCCGATGCGCCGCTCCAGCAGCCGCGACGCCGCGACCTCGAGCCCGGCGCCCAGGACGGCCAGCCGGCGGGCCGGGCCGGCCTCCTCGACCGGCGCGAGCAGCATCCCCAGCCCACCGCCGCTGGCCGCGGCGGAACCGGTGAACACGAACGGCAGGTACGGGTGTGCGGCGTTCCAGGCCGGGACGGCGGTCTGCGACAGCAGCACCGCGGTGTAGGACGCGACCCCCGGCGCGAAAGCGGCCGCCGACAGCCCCGCCGGCCGCGCCGACCAGCTCAGCAGCCGCCCGGGCCGGGACCGCCGCAGCGGCGCCGGCATCAGCTCCGCCGCCCCGGCCAGCGCCGCGCCCGGACCGTACGCGGACAGGATCCAGGTGCCCACGCTCATCGGCGAACTCGGCTTGGCCACCCGCAGCATGTGGTGGAACCGCTCCGGGCGGCCCAGATCGGCGACCAGGAAGTACATGCCGGCGATCAGGCTGGCCAACGCCCCGACCCGGCCCACGCGGCGCAGCGTCGGGCGGTCGGTCAGGTCGGCTCCGGCGGCCAGCAGCGCCGAGCCCCCCGACAGGCCACCGGCGAACAGGTAGGCGGCGATCTTCCACTCCCACACCGGTGTCTTGAGCACCGCCCGCCCGTAGTACGACCGGAATTCGGCGCGCGGCACGGCCAGTTGTTCGCGCCCGCCGCCGCCGTCCCGGCCGCGGCTGAACATCTGGGCGTGGATGTCCTGCGCGCCCGCGTCGCTGCGCCGCTCTTTCACCGCCGGCCCCGCCCCAGGAACGACGACACCGCGGCGGCGACGAGCGCCGACGCCGCCAGCCCGGCGTAACGCCACATGGCGGGCGCGTCGCGGGTCGGCACCACCGGGTCCGGCGGCAGCCCGTACACCTCGGGCTCGTCCAGCAGCAGGAAGAACGCGCCGTCGCCGCCCACGCCGTCGTTCGGGTCGTGACCGTACAGCCGCGCCTCGCTCACCCCGCCCTCGTGCAGCTTCTCCACGCGGCGGGCGGCGCGCTCGCGCAGCTCGTCGAGGACACCGAACTGGATGGAGTCGGTGGGGCAGGCCTTGGCGCACGCGGGTTCCAGGCCGTCCCGCAGCCGGTCGTAGCACAGCGTGCACTTCCAGGCCCGGCCGTCGCCCTCGCGCCGGTCGATCACCCCGTAGGGGCAGCCGGACACGCAGTAGCCGCACCCGTTGCAGATGTCCTGCTGCACCACGACGGTGCCGAACTCGGTGCGGAACAACGCGCCCGTCGGGCACACGTCCAGGCAGCCCGCGTGCGTGCAGTGCTTGCACACGTCGGAGCTCATCAGCCAACGGAAGTCGGTGCGGGCCTTTTCGCCGGTGCCATTCCCCGGGCGCGCGAACTTCGGGAAGTCCAGGTCCACCGGGGCGTTGCCGAGTTCCCCGCCGCCGCGCGGCATTGCCTCGACCGCCGCCGCGGCGACCCCCGCCGACTCGCCGCTGCCCGACGGGCCGGCCGGTGACCCGGCGCTGCCCGGATCCTGCCGCCCCAGCGGGCGGTCCTGCTCGATGAACGCGACGTGGCGCCACGAGCTGGCGCCCAGCATGCCGGTGTTGTCGAACGACATCCCCAGCAGGTTGAAGCCGGCATCGGCCTTCGAAGGCACGGAGTTCCACTCCTTGCACGCCACCTCGCAGGCCTTGCAGCCGATGCACACGGAGGTGTCGGTGAAGAACCCCACCCGCGGCGGGTGGTCCCGCGCGTATCCGGCGTTGCCGGCGGGGTCGGGATCCGGCCCGTAGAGGGACCCGTAGAAGCTGTTGTCGCTCAAGGCTTTTCCTCCGGCTCGAGGTGGACCACCGGGCCGGGCCGGGTGGTGTCCAGCTGAGTGCCCGTTTCGGTGGTGATGCCGGCGCGACGGCGGTAGTCGGCGATGTAGGCCAGCAGCTGCGGTCCGCGCGGCCGCCGCCCGGGCCGGACGTCGCAGGTGGCGACCTTGCTCTCCTGGATGAACACGTTCGGGTCCAGCACCACCCCGAGCAGGTCGTTGACCACCTCACCCTGGACCGGTCCGGCGTAGCCCCAGTGGTAGGGCATCCACACCTGGTGGATCACACGGTCTTCGAGGCGCAGCGGCTTCATCCGGTCGGTCACGAACACCTTCGCGTCGATCGCCGTGCGGCTGGTGACCACGTGCGCCCAGTCCAGGTGCGTCAGCCCCCGCATCCGCGCCAGCTCGGGGGAGACCTCCACGAACAGCTCCGGCTGCAACTCCGCGAGATAGGGCAGCTGGCGGCTCATCCCGCCGGCGGTGTGGTGCTCGGTGAGCCGGGCCGTGGTGAACACGAACGGGAATACCTCGCCGTGCGCCTCCGGCGGCGCAGGGTTGGACGGATTGTCGCTGCGGCCGTATACGATTCGCGCCGGGTTGCCCTGCTGGGCGTACAGCGCGTTGCGCACCGGCGACTCGTGCGGCTCGTAGTGGGTGGGCAGCGGGCCGTCGGCCAGGCCATTGGGTGCGAACAGCCAGGCCTTGCCGTCGGACTGCATGATGAACGCGTCGTCGCCGCGCAGCGCCTCGACGCCCACCGCGCCCTCGGGTGGGCGGTAGTCCGGTGGCTTGTTCCGCTCGAAGTCCGGGACGTCGTGGCCCGTCCACTCGTTGTTCTCCGGGTGCCACCAGACCAGCTTCTTGCGCTCGCTCCACGGGCGGCCCGCCGCGTCGGCCGACGCCCGGTTGTAGAGCACCCGGCGATTCAGCGGCCAGGTCCAGCCCCACTCGTTGTCGTGGGGGCCCTGCTCGTCGCGCGGCTTGCGCCGGGCCGCCTGGTTGACCTCGTCGGCGTACACCCCGCTGTAGATCCAGCAGCCGCAGGCGGTGCTGCCGTCGGCCCTCAGCTCGGTGTAGCCGCCAACCGCCCGGCCGGTGGTCAGGTCGAGGCCGTTCATGCGGCGCAGCACGTCCTCGCCCGACGGCTCGGCACCCTCCGGGCCTTCGGTCGCGTAGTCCCAGGCCAGGTGCAGCAGCGGGAGGTCGCGGTCGTCGGTCGAGCCGGCCAGCTTCTCGCGCAGCCTGCGGCCCAGGTGGTAGAAGAACCACAGGTCCGAGCGGGCGTCGCCGGGCCGCTCGACCGCCTTCTCCCGCCACTGCAGCATGCGCTGGGTCTGGGTGAAGGTGCCGGCCTTCTCGACGTGGGAGGCGGCCGGGAAGAAGAACACCTCGGTGCGGCACGTCTGCGGCGAGATCTCGCCGGTCTCGATCTCGGGCGCGTCCTTCCAGAAGGTGGCGCTCTCGATCATGACGAGGTCGCGCACCACCAGCCAGTCGAGGTTGGCCATGCCGAGGCGCTGCAGCCGCCCGTGGGCGGACCCGACGGCCGGGTTCTGGCCGAGCAGGAAGTAGCCGAACACGGTGCCGTCGATCATGTCCAGCACCGTGCGGTAGGTGCCGTGGTCGCCGTTGATCCTGGGTAGGTAGTCGAAGCAGAAATCGTTGTCGGGCCGCGCGTGCTCGCCCCAGTACTCCTTGAGCAGCGACACCATGTAGGTGTCGGCCTGGTGCCAGAAGCCCTTCTGGTTGTGGCTGGTGATCTTCTCGAGGTAGTCCGACAGGGTCTCCTGGCCGGCCTGCGGCATCGCGAGGTAGCCGGGCAGCAGGTTGAACAGCGTCGGCACGTCGGTGGAGCCCTGGATGCCGGCGTGCCCGCGCAGCGCGAAGATCCCGCCGCCGGGGCGGCCGATGTTGCCCAGCAGCAGCTGGATGATCGACCCGGCGCGGATGAACTGGGCGCCCGTCGAATGCTGGGTCCAGCCCACGCTGTACACCAGCGCGGCGGTGCGCTCCCGGCCCGAGTTCTGCGTCCACGCCCGCGCGATCCGGCCGAACGTCTCGGCCGGCACCCCGCACACCCGCTCCACCATCTCGGGGGTGTAGCGGGCGTAGTGCCGCTTGAGGACCTGGTAGACGCAGCGCGGGTGCTGCAGCGTCGGGTCGTTGGGGATGTCGCCGGCGCCGCCCTCGATCGGGGCCCCGCCGGAGCCCAGCTGCGTCGGCGCCCCCTGCTGCTTGTCGGCCGCCCCGCCCCGGCCGCCGTCGTCCGTGGACTCGTAGTGCCAGGTCGCCGGGTCGTAGGAGGCGGTGTCGGGGTCGTAGCCGCTGAACAGCCCGTCGAGATCCTCGGTGTCGCGGTAGCCCTCGGACAGGATGAACGACGCGTTGGTGTAGGTGGTCACGTACTCCCGGAAGTCCAGCTCACCCGACAGGATGTAGTTGATCACCCCGCCGAGGAAGGCGATGTCGGTGCCCGCGCGCAGCGGCACGTGCCGGTCGGCGACCGCGCTGGTGCGGGTGAACCGCGGGTCGATGTGGACGACCTGGGCGCCGCGCGCCTTGGCCTCCATCACCCACTGGAACCCGACCGGGTGCGCCTCGGCCATGTTCGAGCCCATGATGACGATGAAGTCCGCGTTCGCCAGGTCCTGCTGATGGTTCGTCGCGCCGCCGCGACCCAAGGAGGCTCCCAGACCGGGAACCGTGGCGCTGTGTCAAATACGGGCCTGGTTCTCGATCTGCAGCGCGCCCAGCGCGGTGAACAGCTTCTTGATCAGATAGTTCTCTTCGTTGTCCAGCGTCGCGCCGCCCAGGCTGGCGATGCCCATCGTGCGGCGCAGGGTGTTGCGGTCTTTGTCGAAGTCCTGCCAGCCCTTGCGGCGGGCGTCGAGCACCCGGTCGGCGACCATGTCCATCGCGGTGTCCAGGTCGAGCTCGGTCCACTCGGCGGCGTAGGGCGCGCGGTAGCGCACCGTGGTCTCCCGCTGCGACCCGGTGACCAGCTGCTTGCTGGCGGATCCCTTGGGACACAACCGGCCCCGGGAGATCGGGCTGTCCGGGTTGCCCTCGATCTGGACGACCTCGCCGTCGGTGACGTACACCTGCTGCGCGCAGCCGACCGCGCAGTAGGGGCACACCGAGTGCGCGACGCCGTCGGCGGTGGCGGTGCGGGGCTGCAGCCCCGCGGAGCGCTTGGACTGTGCGGCCTTGCCGCGGCCCAGCGGATCGGCGCCGGTGAGCTGGCGGTAGACCGGCCACGACTGGATCAGCTTGCCGATATCCATGTCTCGATCAAACCATTTCCCGGGTGCCGTCGCCGCCGCGGCGGGTCAGTCGCCGCGCGTCGAGCCGCTCCAGCAACGGCACGGCGACCCGCCGCGTGGTGCCCAGCGCGCGCCGGGCCTCGCTCACGGTGAACGGTTGCGGCAGTGCCGCCAGGATCCCGGCCGCGCGGTCGAGCGCGTCGGGACCCAGCACCACCCCGTCCGCGATGCGGGTCAACCGCCCGGCGCGCACCGCCGCGGCCAGCTCGCGGGCGCCGAGCCCCAGGGCGGCCAGGTCGTCGGCCTCCGGGGCGCGGAACGGTGCGGCGGCCAGCCGTTCCTCGAGGGTGCGCACGGCCTCCTCGACGCGGGCCGGCAGGCCGGCGCCGGGCGGTGCGACCAGGCCGTCGGACACCGTCAGCCCGGTGCCCTCGAGCAGCGTGGTCACCAGCTCGGCGGCGGGCAGCCCGAGCTGCCGGCGCAGCGCGTCCAGCGGCATGCCGGCCGCGAGCTCGTCGGCGCGGGCCCGCGCCGCGCCGCGGCGGCGCAGCGCCGGCGGGCGGACCCGACGTGCAGGACAAGCTCGCGGTGCAACGTCTGCGCCGCCCGCAGCGCGACGTCGACCTCGGCGGTGTCCAGCCACGCCCCCGGGGCGCGGACGGTGTCGCCGCGGCCGATGTGCCGGCGGTCCAGGCCGCGCAGGTTCAGCGCGACCCGGGCCACCGCGGCGGCCTCGGCGCGGTCCTCGCCCAGGCACTGCAGCCCGCGCACGGTGACGCGCCGCCCGGCGTGTTCGAGTTCGTCGCCGACCCGGACGGTGCCGGCGGCCAGTGTCCCGGTCACCACCGTGCCCGCGCCCCGGACGGTGAAGGCGCGGTCCACCCACAGGCGCACGTCGGCGTCGCGGTCCGGTGCGGGCAGCCGGTCGGTGAGCGCCACCAGCCCGGCGCGCACCCGGTCCAGGTCGGTGCCGAGCACCACCGGCGGGCCGGCCAGCGAGGTGGCGGCGAACCGCTCCCGGGCCTGCTCGACGGCGGCCGCCGGGTCGGCCAGGTCGGCCTTGCTGATCACCAGCAGGCCGTGGCGGACGCCGAGGGCGTGCAGCGCCGCGAGGTGTTCGTCGGACTGCGGCATCCAGCCCTCGGTGGCGGCGACCACGAACACGACGAGGCTTTCCGGGGGCATTGCCCCCAAGCCGGCGAGCATGGTGGCGACGAACCGCTCGTGGCCCGGCACGTCGACGAACGCGATCCGCCGCCCGCCGATGTCGGCCCAGGCGAAGCCGAGGTCGATGGTCAGGCCGCGGCGCTGCTCCTCGGCCAGGCGGTCCGGCCACATGCCGGTGAGCCGGTGCACCAGCGTCGACTTGCCGTGGTCGACATGCCCGGCGGTGGTTACGACGAACATGCCCGCGACGAACATGCCCGCACGGCGGTCGCCAGCAGCTCGTCGTCGTCGGGGGCAACGGTGCGCAGGTCCAGCAGGCAGCGGCCGGCCTCCACGCGGCCGACCACCGGCGGGTCGCCGGCGCGCAGCGCCGCCGCGTAGCGCTCCGGCAGGCTCAGCCCGGCGCTGGGCAGCGCCACGTCCGGGGCGCCGCCGCCGCCGACGGCCGCGACGCAGTCGACCATCTCGGCGTCCGGCAGCCCCGCGGCCAGCCGCTGCGCCCGCGCGCGCAGCGCCGCGACGTCGGTTCTCAGGGCCCGGGCCACCGGCGGCGGCGGGCCCACGAGGGTGGCCTCCAGCGCGGCGAGGGTGAGCTTGTCCACCCGCAGGGCGCGCGCCGCCGGGTGGCGGCGCAGCCGCTCGACCAGCGCGGCGTCGCCGACCAGCAGCCCGGCCTGCGGGCCGCCCAGCAGCTTGTCGCCGCTGGCGGTGACCAGGTCGGCCCCGTCGCGCAGCGCCGACGTCGCGTCGGGTTCGTCGGGCAGCAACGGATGCGGCGCCAGGAGCCCGGAGCCGATGTCGACCACCAGCGGCACGCCCAGCCCGGCCAGTTCGCGCACCGCGACCGCCGACGTGAACCCGCTGACGTGGAAGTTCGACGGGTGCACCTTGAGCACGAACCCGGTGTCGGGCCCGATCGCGCCGGTGTAGTCGGCCAGGGCGGTGCGGTTGGTGGTGCCGACCTCGCGGAGCCGCGCACCGGCCGAGGCCAGCAGGTCCGGGATGCGGAATCCGTCGCCGATCTCGACCATCTCGCCGCGGCTGATCACGATCTCCTGGCCGGGGGCCAGCGCGAGCGCGGTCAGCAGCAGCGCGGCCGCGTTGTTGTTGACCACGTGCACGCCGCCGGCGGCGGGGACCGCCCGGGCCAGCGCGGCCAGCGCCGAGCGGCCACGGCGGGCGCGCCGGCCGGTCGCCAGGTCGAACTCGACGTCGGTGGCACCGCCGGCCGCGACGACGGCGTCCAGCGCGGCCGGCGACAGCGGCGCCCGGCCCAGGTTGGTGTGCACGACGACGCCGGTGGCGTTGAGGACGGGCCGCAGGCCCGACGCGGTGCGCGGCAGCGTGGCCACGGCGTGATCGGCGACGCGCTCCGGGGCGATCTCCCCGGCGCGGGCGGCCTGCTGGGCGGCGGCGATCACCGACTTGACCAGCTCGCGGCCCAGTACCCGCTGCGCTTCGGCGAGGCGGGGATCGGCGAGCAGCGCATCGGTGCGCGGCACCCGGCGGCGGGGATCGGTCACTTCGCTCACTTCAGGTGCCAGGGTGGCGGAGGCGGACGGGAATCGAACCCGCCAACGGCAGCGTCTGCCGCTCGACGGTTTTGAAGACCGCGCCGGTCACCAGACCGGGCACACCTCCCTGGACCATGGGGACAATTATGGACGCCATGTCCTACCGGCTGACTCAATACGCCCACGGCGGCGGCTGCGCGTGCAAGATCCCACCCGGCGAACTCGAGGAGGTGGTCCGGGGGCTGGGCGGGGCCGCGCCGCGCGACCCGGTCGGCGAACTGTTGGTCGGGCTGGACAGCGGGGACGACGCCGCGGTGGTGCGCATCGACGGCGACACGGCGCTGATCTTGACGACGGACTTCTTCGCCCCCGTCGTCGACGACGCCTACGACTGGGGCCGCATCGCGGCCACCAACGCCCTCTCCGACGTCTACGCGATGGGTGGCCGGCCGGTCGTGGCGGTCAACCTGCTGGGCTGGCCGCGCGACGTGCTGCCGTTCGAGCTGGCGACCGAGACGCTGCGCGGCGGGCTCGACGTGTGCGTGCTGGCGGGCTGCCATCTGGCCGGCGGGCACAGCGTCGACGACCCCGAACCCAAGTACGGGCTGGCGGTGACCGGCATCGGGAACCCGAACCGGTTGCTGCGCAACGACTCCGGCCGGCCCGGGTCGCCGCTGTCGCTGACCAAGCCGCTGGGCGTCGGCGTCCTGAACAGCCGGCACAAGGCCACCGGCGAACGGTTCCCGCAGGCGATCGACGCGATGACCACGCTCAACGCCGCCGCTGCCGCCGCGGCGCTGGCGGCGGGCGCCGAATGTGCGACCGACATCACGGGTTTCGGCCTGCTGGGCCACCTGCACAAGCTGGCGCGGGCCAGCGGTGTGACGGCGGTGATCGACTCGGCCGCGGTGCCCTACCTTCAGGGCGCCCGGGAGGCGCTCGCCGCCGGCTACGTCAGCGGCGGCACCCGGCGCAATCTCGACTGGGTGGCCCCGCACGTGGACCTGTCGGCGGTGACCGGGGACGAGGCGCTGCTGCTCGCCGACGCGCAGACCTCGGGCGGGCTGCTGGTCGCGGCCGAGATCCCGGGCGCGCCCGTCATCGGGGAACTCGTGGCACGCGGGGAGCACACGATCGTGGTCCGCTGAGCGGGCGCGGGTCTGGGCTGCCGGTGCCGGTTTGCCGCCGACCGGCCGGGGTAACCAGGGCGCTATGACGAACTTTGGCTACACTCTGATGACCGAGCAGAGTGGACCGAAAGATCTTGTGCGATATGCGGTTTCGGCTGAAGAGCGCGGCTTCGACTTCGAGGTGTGCAGCGACCACTTCTCGCCGTGGCTGGTCTCGCAGGGTCATGCGCCGCACGCCTGGACGGTGTTGGGCGCCGTGGCCCACGCCACCGAACGGGTGGACCTGTACTCCTACGTGACCTGCCCGACGATGCGATACCACCCGGCGATCGTCGCCCAGCAGGCGGCCACCCTGCAGATCCTGTCCGACGGCCGGTTCACGCTCGGCCTGGGCAGCGGGGAGAACCTCAACGAACACGTCGTCGGCGAGGGCTGGCCGACCGTGCAGCGCCGGCAGGACATGCTGTGCGAGGCCATCGAGATCATCCGCGAACTGTTCACCGGCGAGCTGGTGAGCTGGCGCGGCGACTACTTCGAGGTCGACTCGGCGCGGTTGTGGGA
This sequence comes from Mycobacterium helveticum, assembly GCF_007714205.1. Taxonomy (GTDB): domain Bacteria; phylum Actinomycetota; class Actinomycetes; order Mycobacteriales; family Mycobacteriaceae; genus Mycobacterium; species Mycobacterium helveticum. The sequence goes on from NZ_VMQU01000031.1 coordinate 9,852, forward strand.
CGTGCCCGAGGTCCCGGTCGGCATCGGGGTGGCGGTGGGGGGCGCCAGGGCCGTCGAGCAGTTCGCCAGGCTCGGCGACCACATGATCGCGACCGAGCCCGACGGCGACCTCGTCCACGCGTGGCACGGCGTCCGCCGGGCCGCCGACATGGCCGGCAGCGGGCGCATCGTCGGCCAGATACCGGTGAGCTGGGATCCCGACCGCGACGCCGCCGTCGAGCGCGCGCACGACCAGTTCCGCTGGTTCGCCGGCGGCTGGAAGGTCAACGCCGACCTGCCGACCCCGGCCGGCTTCGCCGGCGCGACGCAGTACCTGCGGCCCGAAGACGTCGCCGAGACCATCCCGTGCGGCCCGGACCTGGACGCGATCGTGGAGGCCGTGCGGCCCTACCGGGAGGCCGGGTTCACCGACGTCGCGCTCGTCCAGATCGGCGGCCAGACCCAGGACCGGTTCCTGGCCGAGGCCGCCGAGCCGCTGCTGGAGGCGCTGCGGACCGTACGGGCATGACATCGTCGAGCACACCCCACCATTGAAGGAGCGCGCGATGCCAGAGGAGTTGCACGGCAAGAAGATCGCCATCCTGGCGGCCGACGGCGTGGAGAAGGTCGAACTCGAGGAGCCGCGTGCGGCGCCGACCGGGGCGGGCGAACCTCATCACCAGCCGCGCACCGAAGGACCTGCCCGCGTTCTGCGCGGCAATCGTCGAACACTTCGCTCGGTCCGCGAGGGGCTAGCGCCGAGCAGGCATGAAGGCCGCACCGTTTGAGCCTCGCCGTTTGCGGGAAATACACAGGCCGGGAAATACACAGGCCATTGCCGTGATCGACGCGGCGATCCGCGCACAGCTTCCGAAAGGCCCAGTTTGACAACCACATTGCCCGCGCCGGCCGGCACGCTGAACCCGACCGACCCCGAAGCCGGGCACGAAGCCGGGCGGGTGTACCGGCCGCAGTGCGACTCTCGGCTGCTGGTGGCCGCGATGAAGCGCACGGGGTTGATTCCCGGCCGGCGGGTACTCGACCTGTGCACCGGCAGCGGCTTCGTGGCCATCGCGGCGGCCGGGATGGGTTGTGCCAGCGTCACCGCGTTCGACATCTGCCCCCACGCCGTGCGGTGTTCGCGCGGCAACGCCGCCGGCGCCGGGGTGGCGGTCGACGTCCGCGAGGGCTCCTGGACGCGGGCGCTGGACCTGGCCCCGTTCGACGTCGTCGTCACCAACCCGCCCTACGTGCCGACGCCGCCGCGCGCCGGACCCGAGGCGATCCCCGCGGCCGCCGGGCCGTCGTGGGCGTGGAACGGCGGCGCCGATGGCCGGTCGATCCTGGATCCGCTGTGCCGGGCCGCGCCCGAGCTGCTGGGCGAGAGGGGGTCGATGCTGATGGTGCAGTCCGGCTTCGCCGATGCCGGCCGGTCGCTGGACATTTTGCGCTCCGCTGGTATGGATGCGGAAATCGTTGCATCCGAACGGATTCCGTTCGGCCCGGTTCTGGCGGCCAGGGCGGCCTGGCTGGAGGGCGCCGGGCGCATCCCGCGCGGCTGCCGCGAGGAGGAGCTGGTCGTGATCCGGGCGGACAAGCGGTGAGCGCCACCCGGGTGCAGGTGGTGCCGGGCGGGCCCGTGCTGGTGTCGGGCCCGGTGCGGATCGAGATGCCCGACGGCGGCGTCGTCGAGTCCGACCGGTTCATGGTGGCGGTCTGCACCTGCCGGCGCAGCGAGGACTATCCGTTGTGCGACACCAGCCATCGCAGATGCCGCCGCACGGCGCGGGGCTAGTCGACCGGCATGCGCAACGACGAGCGCCCCTGCTCCCATGCCGCCGTGACGGCGGCGGCGAAGCGGTCCTCCAGCAGCGCGTTGGCCCGCATGCCGAAGACGACGTCGGGCTCGAGTTGCGGTTGGTGCGCCACGAGATCGCCGACCACGTTGACGCGCACCACGTGTTCGTGGACCGCGTCGGCCTCGACGTGCTCGCGGTAGAACCGAACGCAGGCCGCGGGTGCGCCCATCCGCTGTAGCGCCTCGGCCATCCGCCGCGACCCCGGCGGTGAGGTGATCTCGATCGACGCGAAGTGCCCGACCGCGGCCCCGCGCAGCGCACGGTGCAACCCGAACAGCGACATCAGGTTCACCACCGCCAGCGACTCGGCCGGGACGGCGTCGAGGTAGCCCAGGTAGGCCGCGTCCAGGCCGGCGGCGGCCAGCAGGTCGGCAAACAGTTGCTGATGCAGGCGCGGCCCCTGGCCGGCGCCGTACTCGTCGTATTCGATCGCGACGAAGGCGGCCTTGGCGCCGCCCGTCAGGCGGGGGATCGCCCAGGCGTGCGGGTCGCCCTCCTTGAGGTGATACAGCGAACGGTGCACGAAGTATTCGCGCATTTGCTGCCAGGTTCCGTTGTCGCGCAGGTGATATGAGGGGCCGGTGCCGCCGGGGGGCTCCACGGTGAGCGCCTCCATCTCGGTTGCCGCGGTGCGGCCGGGTTCGATCGGCCCGACGTCGCGGCGCACGCCGGCCAGAAAGACCCGTTCGAGCTCGCCGCGCAAACCCAGCAGCGCGGGATTCCACTCCCAGCAGGGGTCGACGCCGGCGAAGCCGCGGTAGTGCAGCTCGTAGCACATGCACAGCGCGAGCTGCAGGTCCAGACCGTAGGGATCGGAATCGCGCGCCCCCGAACCGATGCGCGCCAGGCGGTCGTAGGCGGGTGGCCCGGTCAGTGCCAGGCGGACTGCCGTCGACAACGGTCCGTGCGCCGCCGGGAGGGCCGGTTCGGCGATGATCGGTGCGCGAGTCACGTCGACGGATACCCGTCACCCGCCGGAGCAAACTACCGGGGCTCCGGGCATACGATCGGGATGATGGTGGGCCTGATCAACACCGCCCGCCATCTGCAACGCGATCAGTGACCCTGCGCCGCGGCGGGCGCCGGCAGGCGGAAGTTGGCCTCGACGGTGGTCCCGTCGGCCGTGCCGTGGACCTCCATCGAGTCGCTGATCGCCCGCATCAGCAGCAGGCCGCGCCCGCTGTTCCCGGGGTGGGCGGCGGGCTGCTTCCAGGAGCCGGAATCGACGACCCGCAGCCGGATTTCCCGTTCGACGGACTCGGACTCGACCAGTATCGTCCCGTCCGCCCGCCCGCGGTAGGCGTGCTCGACGCAGTTGGTGCACGCTTCGCTGGCGACCAGCACGATGTCGGCGCCCAACGACTCCGGGACGCCGGCGCCCTCGAGCCACTCGCCGAGCCGGCGCCGGACGCCGGCCAATTGGTCTGCGCCGGAATTGGTTTCGAATCGGAACGGTGGCTGCCGGTGCCGGTAGATCACCATGGCCACATCGTCGTCAAATCCCGGTGCCGGGGCAAGTTCGCGAAGCACCGCCTCCCCGACGGCGTCCGGGGGCAACGCCGCGTTCTGTGCCAAAACCTCTGCGGCACGTGCGATTCCGACGTCTATCGACTCATGTTTGCGCTCGACCAGGCCGTCGGTGAACACCATCAGCGTCGAGCCGGCCGGCAGCGCCCGCAAGCCCTGCGGGCGGGGCGTGTCCCGGCGCACCGCGAGCGGCACCGACGCGGCGTCGGCCAGCATCGTCGTCGTTCCCGGTCCGGGGCCCACGATCACCGCGGGCATGTGGCCGGCGTTGCTGTACTCCATGATCCCGGACCCGGTGTCCAGGATGGCCACGAAGACCGTGGTGCAGTACGCGTTGGGGATCAGCGACGCCGCCAGGTCGAGCTGTTCGAGCAGCAGGGCCGGCTGGGCGCCGTTGATCAGCAGCGCGCGCGCCGAGCTGCGCAGCTGACCCATGACCGCGGCGGCCGGCAGCCCGCGGCCCACGCAGTCGCCGACCACGATGCCGATGCGGTGTTCGCCGACGGGCAGCACGTCATACCAGTCGCCCCCGATCTCCAGCGGCGGGACGGCGGGTTCGTAACGCACGGCGAAGCCGGGCGGCGGCTGGATCGGGGGCAGCATGGCGCGCTGGAGCGTCAGGGACGTCTCGCGCGCGGTCTCGAACTGGCGGACATGCTGCATGGCCAGGCTGAGGTGGCCGATGAGCACCGTGACCAGCAGCCGGTCCTCCGCGCTGACCCAGCGCGGCGAGCTCAGCTCAAGCCACAGGGCCAGGTCCGCGGAGCCGGACAGCACCGCGACCAGTCCCTGTGCCTTGCCGGGCCGGTCCGGCCGTTCGATCGGCTTGGCCGTCAGCGGCAGCTGCTGACGCGCCTGCTGGAAGGTCTGGCGGAGCCACGGATCGAGCTGGCGCCAGGACTGGGCCGGCCGGCCCGCCGCCTGGACGTTCGGTTCGCCCTCCCCGTTGGGCCATTCGACGACGAGCACGCGACGCACGTCGAGGGCCGCCCGGCATTCGTCGAGTGTGATCGACAGCAGCTCCGACACGCTCTTGGCCACGGCCACCGCCGTGGCCAGTCGCAGCACCGCGCTCTCGCGGGCCGCGAAGGCCCGTTCCGCGGTGACGTCGCGCACCGTGCCGACGTACATGTCCAGCCCATCTGGGGCTTTGCCGGAGCCGCGGACCGCGTTGATGGTCACCAGGACCCAGACAAGGTGGCCGTCCCGGTGCCGGATCGGTGTCTCGTAATGGCTGCCGCCGCTGTCGCGGACCACCGAACGTTGTTGCAGGGCAGTCTCTTTGTCGAGCAGCCAGGGGTGGGGCCACCGGTACGGCAGACCCTCGGCGGGGTACCCGACGATCTCGACCAGGGCGTGGTTCATCTCGATCACGGTCGCCTCGTGATCGGCGACGAAGAACCCCTCCTGCAGGGCGTTCACCAGGGCGGTGCGGAACTTGTCGCGGTCGGCGAGATCCTCGGCACGCGCCCGTTGTTCGGCATAGCGCCTGGTGCCGTCGAGGAATCCCCGGGTCGCGGCGTCCAGCGGCGCCAGCGTCTGCAACAGGAACTCCAGGGCGCCCGCACCGTCGACGGCGGCGGTTCGCCCCGATTCGGTGACCAGGCCGAAGTGGTGTTCGACGATGTCGAGCACGCTGATCCGCTCCTGCAGGGCGATCCGCCCGAGCTCGTGGCCCACGGCCAGGCTGTCCTCGTCGCGGGTGTCGAGGTAGGTGCGCAGCGCGGCGACGTAACGGGCGCGAAACTCGTCGGTCTTGCTCATCTGGTTGCTCCCCGGTGACGAGCAGTCAGCACCATCGCGTCGTCGGTGTCCTTGGCGTGCTCCCTCAATATATGTTCGGCGATGCCCGAGGCGCCCGCGGCGAAGTCGATCCCCTCCACGCCGTATTGGGTGATGCCGTCGCTGGCGATCACGATCAGGTCGCCGGCGCGCAGGGGCACCACCTGCGCCGGCCGGATCTCCGAAATGCGGTAGCCGACGATGCCGGCGGCCAGGCGCGCCGAGGATCGCACCTGGACGCCGCGGGCGGACCTGGCGATCAGATTGGCGGTGACGTTCCCGACCCCGGTCCAGGTCAGGGTGTTGGCCGTGAAGTCCACCCGGGCCAGGGTCATGGCGACCCCCCTGGTGCCGGCCAGCACGCGATGGCAGAGCTGCACCAGGACCTCCAGTCGTTCGGAGCGGGCGCGCCGCAGCGCCTCGGCGGCGCGCAGCGCGGGTGTCGCGGCGGCCGGGCCGTGGCCGAGGCCGTCCATCACACCGAACAACGCGGCCTCACCGTCGATGTCGATCGCGACCGCCTGGTCACCGGAGATGGTCTCTCCGGGCAGCGGGCGGCCCGCGGTGGCCCACTCGATCGGCCCGAGCCGGCCCCCGCGGTGCCAGTCGTCATGCACCGGGGGGAACCCATTTCCACATCTCGACGACCGTGCCGCAGCCGAGCACGGATTGCACCACCAGCCGGTCCATCAGCCGGCGCGCGCCCGGCAGGCCCAACCCGAGGCCGCGGCCGGTCGAGTAGCCGTCCTCCATCGCGCGCTCGACGTCGGCGATGCCGGGACCGTGGTCTTCGGCGCTGACCACCAGGGCCTTGCGGCCCTCCCGATCGGCCACCGTGACGCGGACGGTGCCGCGACCCGCGTAGCTGGTGATGTTCCGCGCGATCTCGGAGATCGCCGTGGCGATCATCGTGACGTCGGTCAGGGAGAACCCGAGGTCGAGCGCGAGCTGGTGTCCGGCTTTGCGGGCGGCCACGATGTCGTCGGGATGGTCGACGGTGACGACGACGTCGCTGGCGTCAGCCGCCACCGTCGCGCCCGATCGCCGGTTTGCCGGGCCGCAGCTGCCGATGCAGCAGAGAAAGACCCTCCTCGAGGTCGAGGGCGGTGGTCATGTCGTCGAACGCCAGCCCCAGCTGGACCATCGCGAAGGCCACCTCGGGCTGCAGGCCCACGATCACGGTGTCGGCGCCGCGCAGCCGGGTCATCAAGGCGATGGTCTGCAGCGACCGGGCCGCGAACGAGTCCATCACGTCGATGGCGGTGACGTCGACGATGATGCCCTGCGCGCGGTACCGGCTGACCTGCTCCATCAGGTCGTGGCGCAGACGTTCGGTGTCGGAGTCGGACAGCGCCGCCTGCACCGTGGCGATGAGAATCGCCCCCTGTTTCAGGATCGGTACCGGCATGGGCCCCTCGCGCCGGCCGGGCTCACCCGGCCTGCTCCCCGGCGCGGGTGACTTCGTAGCCGAGGAGCCGTTCGGCCTCCTCGATGCCGCCCTGCAGGTCGCCGACGGCGTTCATCTTCGACAGGTCCAGCCCGATCGTCACCAGCGTCAGCGCGATCTCCGAGGACAGCCCGGTGATGATCACGCTCGCCCCCATCAGGCCGGACGCGTCGACGGTCTGCACCAGGTGGTTGGCCACCGTCGAGTCGATGGTGGGCACACCGGTGATGTCGATGACCACCACCTTGGCGCGGTTGGCGCGGATGGCTCGCAGCAGTTGCTCGGTGACCTGGCGGGCACGCTGGCTGTCCAGCACCCCGATGATCGGCAGGATCAGCAGCTGTTCGCGAACCTGCAGCACCGGCGTGGAAAGCTCGCGGATCGCCTCCTGCTGCTGGCGGATGATGCGCTCGCGTTCCTGCACGAAGCTGACGGCCACGGTGTTGGCGATGCGGTTGGCCGCCGGCTCGTAGGCGTCGAGCACCCGGTTGAGCATCTCGAAGTTGCTTTGGTACTTCTTGAACAGGGAGCGGGCCAGCACGTCGCGCAGCAACAGGACGATGCCGATGACCTCGTCGGTCTCCACGCCCCGCGGGATGATGCGTTCGGACAGGTCGCGCGCGTAGGCCTGCAGCGCCTCGACGCTGCCGGTCTCGAGCACCTCGACGTAGTTGTCGTAGACGGCGGTCGCTTCGCCGAACAGCTCGTCCGGTGTCATCGCGGTGAGCAGTTCCGCCTCGGTGATCCTGCGGGCCCACTCCTCGCGCAGAATGGTGCGGTTCTGGCGCAGGTGCTGGACCAGTTGCGGCAGCAGGCCGTCGCTGGAGATGCTCACCGGCGGGGCGGTGGTGGCGGGGCCGGGAACAACCGATGGAGATTCTGACATCTTTCCTCCTGATGCCCTCCCAGTGCCGCACGCCGCGGTGCGAGCATCCTCGTGCGAGACTAGCGTGGATTGCTGCGGGGCAGGCGCTGAGGGCGCCTTCTTCTCGCTGTTCGCGCGGGGGGTTACGCTTGCACCACAGTTATGGCCCGGGACGAAGGATCGCCATTGTCAGCTCCTGATTCGATTACCACGATGGTTGCGGACCATGATGGGGTGTCCGTGGTCAGTGTGAGCGGCGAGGTCGATCTGGTCACCGCTCCGGCCCTGGAACGAGCCATCGGCGCGGTGGTTGCCGGGGGTCCGACGGCGCTCGTCATCGATCTTTCCGCGGTGGAGTTCCTCGGTTCGGTGGGGCTGAAGATTCTCGCCGCGACCTACGAGAAGCTCGGCAAGTCCGCCGACTTCGGTGTGGTCGCGCGCGGCCCGGCAACCCGGCGGCCGATCCATCTGACCGGTCTGGACAAGACGTTCCCCCTGTATCCCACGCTGGATGACGCGTTGACCGCGGTGCGGGACGGCAAGCTCAACCCCTGAAACGGCGGCGTTTGGACGGCCGCGTGTGCGGTTATCCGCCGTGGCAGGGGGCCGGAACGTTGGAAGGGCCCGGAGACCATGAAGATCCGCCGTCTCGCCACGTACGGTCCGCCGGTCGGCGCCGTGACATGCTGCCTGCTCGCAGGTGTGGTCTGCGCCCCGTCGGCGGCAGCCGCACCGCGGGTGACCACCGCCTACCTGCGGCCACACGAGCAGGCCGCGGTCAGCCTGCGCGACTATGTCCGGACGCACCCGCAGCAGTACAACGACCTGCGCGGCCCCATGGCGCCGGTCGCGGCGCGGAACTGCCGGCCGCCCTCGGCGACCCTCGGCCAGGGCCGCGACGCGGGTGGATTCGAGGTTGTCCAGCAGGTCCTGCGCGTCGGCGAAGACGGGTGAGGCGCCGGCCTCTCGCAGCTCCGCGCGCGAGATGCCGCCACACAGCACGCCGACGCAGGGCAGGTTCGCCCCCGCCGCGGCGTTGGCATACCCATCGCAGGTTGACACCGGCGACCGGGCAACCTGTTTGGCTCCCGCGGTGTTTGGCTCCCGCGCCGACGGGTGGACGCGGATCGGTGGCCCTGGCCCGGGTGTCGCACGGGCACCGCCGGCGCTGCCGCGTCGCGCCGCCGGAGGAGGGCATGCAGATTTTTCGAATTCACGGGTGTGACCGGTGGTCCAACGGGGTAATGCATGAGCCACGGGTGGTGAGTACAGGAAAGTGCGTCAACCCGCCAGCGACGAGAAGGGGATGGCCATGGCGATCGCAAGCGATTACGACGCGCGTCGCGTCACAGACACCGAGAGTTCCGACATCGGCTCGCTCCGCGAGCTGGCAACCACCCTGCCGGAGAGGTCGACCGCCGTCGTCGACCAGGATCCCAACGATGTGCACTTCTTCGAGGTGCCGGGCGCGGACCTGTCCGCCGAGGAGTTGTCGATCACGGTGATCCCGCAGCAGGCCGACGAGTTCACCTGCTCCAGCTGCTTCCTGGTGCAGCACCGCAGCCGGTTGCGCAACTCCGGCCCGGGGGGTGCGATCTGCGCCGACTGCGTCTGACGGCATCGCCGTAGACTCGGGGCAATGGACGGCATCCTGGTTTTCGACGGGCGGTGCGGCATGTGCACCCGGGCGGCCGGGCGGCTGGCCCGCCTCGACCGGACCGGCCGGCTCCAGATCGAACCGTTTCAGGCTCCGGGCATGGCCGAGCGCCTGGGCGTTCCCGGCGACCGGCCGCCCGAGTCGGCGTGGTGGCTGGACTCCTCGGGTGCCGTCTCCGCGGGGGCCCGGGCCATCAACTCGGCCCTGTCCGCGGCGCTCGGGACACCGATACCGTTGTGGGTCTACCGGATTCCGGGGATCGGCGCCGCGCAGGACGCCGCCTATCGCTGGATCGCCGCCCATCGCTACCGCTTCCGCGGGGTCACACCGCTGTGTGAGGCCGAACCGCAGCGCTGCGGGTAGGCCGGTGGGCAGCCGAAAACTCAGTCGTGCAACGCCTTTCATGCCCCGTCGGGTTGCGCGTGCGCCGCGTTCCGGCGGTTCTGCAAGGCCTCCCGCCTGGCCGCCGCGGCGCGCTTACGGATGGTTCGGGCCAGGTCGCGGTTTTGGCGGGCGCGGGTGATGGCATTGCCGAGTTCCATTGGTGCGACTGACGTTTCGACCGCGCGCTGGACGGCACGCACCCGATGGGACTTCTGTCGGCAGGCGTTGGAGCAATAGCGCGCGTCGCCGCGGGCGGGGAAGGTGGTCCTGCACTCCGCGCACTCTAACCGTGCAGCCGTCACAACGGCATGTTACAGCTGTCCGTGGCAGTCGCGGGGTCTCGACGCGAAACCGGTTGTTTACAACGGCTGTCGAGGCAGGCCGGCACCCCGGTGATCTTGACGGACGCACCCGCCGACAGTCCACTGACGGCGAGATTTGAGACCGCCCCAGCGCACGGTCATGCGGTGAGGACGGTACCAATAGTTGGTACAGTGAGTTCGTGGGCAAGAACACCTCCTTCAGTCTCGACGAGCACTACAGCGCCTTCATCACCGGCGAGATTGCCGCGGGCCGCTATCGGTCGGCCAGTGACGTCATCCGCACCGCATTGCGGCTGCTTGAAGACCGCGAAACTCAGCTGCGGGCATTGCGCGATGCCCTCGAGGCCGGCGAACGCAGCGGCAGTTCGACACCGTTCGACTTCGACGCCTTCCTCGATCGCAAGCGGGCTCAAGTACCGCATGGCCAGTGAAAGGCCGATACCTTCTCTCACCTGCCGCGCAAGCAGATCTGGAACAAATCTGGGACTACACCCACGACCGTTGGCGCGTTGACCAGGCCGAGGACTACTTGCGCGAACTTCAACGCGCCGTCAACCGCATCGCGGCAAACCCGCGGATCGGTCGAGCCTGCGACGAGATCCGCCCCGGCTACCGCAAGCTTGCCGCCGGTTCACACACGCTGTTCTACCGGGTGACCGCCGAGGACGTCATCGACGTCGTGCGCATCCTGCACCAACGTATGGACGTTGACCACCACCTCTGACCTTCTACGCAGGAGCTGAAGACGTCCCGATTGTCTAGTAATGAGAACACCACGAAGGCCCCCCAAGGCGCTGGGGCCTGGCACTTCGGTAGTACGGTGGCGGGCGCCTCATCTAGCGACCACGGAAGGTCAGTGATCCCTTCTCCGACACCCCCGCTGAGTAACGGGCGGGGCATCTGTTTAAGCTCAACTGTCATCGCTGGTTACTACCGTGGCAGCGTGTGGCGTCATCGGTCGGATGGAGGCCAGACGATCCTTGGAGCATCCCCGGCAAGGGCCACGCCCGGGCGGTTGAGTTCCTCTCTAGGTTTGTGTAGGACCGCACCATGATCGACCTGACGATGCCAATTCGGGAAAACGACGGCCGCTACACCTCTCGAAATACTTTCTACCCCGAGCCGCATACGTTCGAGGAGCATGGCGTTCAATCCTCGACGTTCAAAATGTTTGCGCACTTTGGGACACACGTGGACGCGCCGCGTCACTTCATCCAAGGTGGCGACACCATTGATGAGATACCGCCTCAGCGACTGATGGGCCGTGGAGCCGTCTTCGACCTCTCCGATTTTCGGAACTACCGCCCGATCGACGCTGACAACCTGGCTGAACGTGACCCCGGACTAGCGGCGAATGACATCGCGATCCTGCGCACCGACTGGACGGACCGCATGTGGGGAGCACCGGAGTTTTTGACCGCAGCACCCTTCCTGACCGGCGATGGCGCGCGCTGGCTGGTTGACCATGGTGTTAAGGCGGTTGTCTATGACTTCCCCGAGGAAGAGATCGTCCGCAAGGACCCCTGGGACGGCAAGGACGCTGTTGTCCACCACACGATCTTGGGCAACGACATCTACAACATCGAATACGTTGTAAACCTTTACCGTATTGCGGAGCCGTTCGTAGGCCTTATAGCAACGCCGCTTCCTCTGGTCAACCTCGACGGCTCGCCGGCAAGAGTGCTCGCGTTCGAGGGTGGCGAGGCGATCTCATTCTTCGCATCGATTTCGTAATCCGTTGTGCCGACGTGGTCCTCACGGCGCAAGCCGCGATCGGACCCAATAAAGTGGCCCGGACCGGGCCTGCTGAATCTGTCAACCTGAATGAGGCACCGTTGCGCGGTATTTACCGAGCGTCCTCCTCTGGTCGTCCGGGTCGGTTGATCCACGAGACTTCGGGGATCGTCGGCGGTTCGGGCGGTTTGCGGACGAACCGTTCCGGGTGTGCGGCGTAGGCGGCGTCGAGTACGTCGGCACGCTTGTCGCGGACTGCCTCGGCCAGGCCGTAGTGGACGTCAACGCCGGTACACAAGCCGCCGGCGCTTCGGACGGATGCGCGAGCCAGTTCCTGATACCGGGCAGCACCGACCGTGTTGCTGCCGGTGGGAACCCTGTTTTCCTGGTCGGGGTGGCGGGATTCGAACCCACGGCCTCTTCGTCCCGAACGAAGCGCGCTACCAAGCTGCGCCACACCCCGTGTGAAGCCACGACAGCGTATCGCACCGGCCCGTCCGCTGGCCAAATGGCCTGCCGCGGAACCAACAGAGGCGCACGCCCGCAGAGACGAGCGTCCGGACTCGGCCAGCGCCGCGGCGGCGCCGGGAGCGGCTCGGACCGCGATCCGGGTCCGCTCGGTCAACGCATCGAGGCCGCGGGCAGGGAGCGCCCGACGTCGCTGGTCGCGTCCCGGCCTCCCATCGGGGCGGAGATCAGCGTCAGCAGGGTGGCTTCGGGCCTGCAGCAGAAGCGCACGGGCGCGAACGGGGAGGTCCCGATCCCCGCCGAGACGTGCAACTGCATGGTGGCACCCCACCGGGACGGTCCCTTCGCGCGGGAGCGGTCCAGGCCGCAGTTGGTCACCAGCGCGCCGTAGAACGGCAGGCACAGCTGCCCGCCGTGGGTGTGGCCCGCCATGACCAACTGGTAGCCGTCGGCGGCGAAGCGGTCCAGCACCCGCGGCTCGGGGGAGTGCGTCAGACCGAGCCGCAGGTTGGCGGCGGGGCCGGCCGGGCCCGCGATCGTGTCGTAGCGGTCCCGGTCGATGTGCGGGTCGTCGACGCCCGCGGCGGCGACGTGCAGGCCGGCCACCTCGAACTCGCGCCGCGTGTGGGTGAGGTCGAGCCAGCCGCGCTCGGTGAACGCCGCCCGCAGGTCCTGCCAGGGCAGTGGCTCACCGCGGACCCGGTGCGACGGGTTCCCCAGGTAGTTCAGCGGGTTCTTCAGGCGCGGCCCGAAGTAGTCGTTGCTGCCGAAGACGAACACGCCCGGCCGCGACAGCAGGTCCCCCAGCGCCTGGACGACCGCGGGCACCGCCTTGGGGTGCGCCAGGTTGTCGCCGGTGTTGACCACCAGGTCGGGCTCCCAGCCGGACAGCTCGCGCAACCAGGCCTGCTTGCGGCGCTGGTTCGGCACCATGTGGAGGTCGCTGATGTGCAGCACCCGCAGCGGCGTGGAGCCCGGGCTCAACACGGGCATAGTGATCTCGCGCAGGACGAAGGCGTTGCGCTCGACGACCGCCGCGTAACCGATGCCGGCGACCGCCGAGCCGACCGCCGCGACGCCGGTGCGTATCAGGACGGGCAAAACGTCAGCCATGAAGGCAGCCTACTGCCGCTCCCGGGACGGCAGCGCATTCCGGGGCCGCGGCGTCTACGGGGGCGGTGCGCCCGGCGGCGGCGGTGGGGCCAGCAACGGAATGGTGATCGGCGGCAGGCCCGGGATCTCCACGACCTGCGACCCGATCGGCACGGGCGCGCCCTCCGGCGGCGGCGGTGGCGCCGGAGGAATGCCGTTGCTGATCTGGATCGTGATGATCGAACCCGGGATCGTCTGGCCGCTGGGCGTGGTCCCGACGACCTCCCCGTACTCGGCGGAACTGTTCACCGAGGCGGTCTGGTCGGCGACGCGGAAACCCGCGTCCTTGAGGCGCTGGCGGGCTGCGTCGACCTTCAGCCCCGCCACGCTCGGCACCCGCGACGCGGGGGAGCCGTCGACGTAGCGGGGATCGGTCGGCGGCAGGTGCACGTCGCCGAACATGGTGGCGATCGGCTTCATCGCCGTGAACCAGGTGCGCGCCGGCTCGTTACCGCCGTACAGGTCGCCCTCGCTGCAGTGGCGCAGCGGCGACGAGCACAGGTCCGTCGGGTTGGTGGAGTCGTCGTAGATGTAGTTCGCCGCCGCGTAGTGGTTGGTGAAACCCACGAAGCCCGACGAGCGGTGCGCCTCGGTGGTGCCCGTCTTGCCGGAAACCGGCAGGTCCCAGCCCGCCGCGCCGGCCGAACCGGACGCCGTGCCGCCCCCCAGCGCGTCCTTGCTCAACGCGTTGGCCAGCGTGTTAGCCAGCCCTTCGGGCACCACCCGGTCGCACGTCTCGGTGGTGACGGACACCTCGTTGCCGTGGCGGTCGATCAGCTTGTCGATCGGACTCGGCGGGCACCACACGCCGCCGGAGGCCAGGGTGGCCGCGACGTTGGACAGCTCGAGCGCGTTCACCTCGATCGGGCCCAGCGTGAACGAACCGATGTTCTGCCGCTTGATGAAGTCGGCCAGGCTCTCGTTGCTGTCGGGGTTGTAGTCGCGTGCGGTGCCCGGCTCGGCGTAGGACCGCAGCCCGAGCTTGATGGCCATGTCGACGGTGGGCGTCACGCCGACCTGCTGGATCAGCTTGGCGAACGCGGTGTTGGGCGAGGTGGCCAGCGCGTCCGTCACGTTCATCGAGCCGCGGTAGTTGGCGGCGTTGATCACGCACCAGGTGTCCTTGGGGCACCCCTTGGCCCCGCCGCTGCCCATGCCCTTGGCCTGGAACCGGCCCGGCACCTCGAGGGTGGCGTTGATGCCCATGCCCATGTCCAGTGCGGCGGCCGTGGTGAAGATCTTGAACACCGACCCGGCGCCATCGCCGACCAGCGAGAACGGCTGCGGCCGCATGGTCTCGCCCGCGTCGATGTCCAGCCCGTACTTGCGGTTGCTGGCCATCGCCATCACCTTGTGGGAGTCCTTGCCGGGCCTGATCACGCTCATCACGCTGGAGATGCCCGGCAGGTTCGGGCTGGCGAACTTGTCGATGGCCGACTTGACCGGGGTCTGCACGTCCGGGTCCAGCGTGGTGCGGATGGTGTAGCCGCCGCGGGCCACCTGCTCCTTACTGATCCCGGCGCGCGACAGGTACTCCTGGACGTAGTCGCAGAAGAACGCGCGGTCACCGGCGGCGATGCAGCCGCGCGGCAGCTCGTTGGGCTGCGGCAGCACCCCCAGCGGCGTCGCCTTGGCGGCGCGCAGGGCGGCGGCCTCCTGCGGGATGTTCTCGATCATGGTGTCCAGGACCAGGTTCCGCCGGGCCAGGGCGCCCTCGGGATTGGTGTAGGGGTTGAGCGTGCTGGTGGACTGCACCATGCCCGCCAGCAGCGCCGCCTGCTGCCAGTTCAATTCGGAGGCGTTGATGCCGAAATAGGTCTGCGCAGCGTCCTGCACGCCGAAGGACCCGTTGCCGAACGACACGAGGTTGAGGTACCGGGTCAGGATCTCCGGCTTGGTGAAGGTCTTGTCGAGCGTGAGCGCCATCCGGATCTCGCGCAGCTTGCGCGCCGGGGTGGTCTCGACGGCCGCGCGCTTCTCCGCGTCGGTCTGGGCCGTCACCAGCAGCTGGTAGTTCTTCACGTACTGCTGCTCGATGGTCGAGCCGCCGCGGGTGTCGACGTCGCCGCGCGCATACCCGGCCAGCCCGGTCAGCGTGCCCTTCCAGTCCACCCCGTTGTGCTCGGCGAAGCGCTTGTCCTCGATCGACACGATCGCGAGCTTCATCGTGTTGGCGATCCTGTCGCCGGGCACCTCGAACCGGCGTTGCGAGTACAGCCAGGCAATGGTGTTGCCCTTCGTGTCGACCATCGTCGAGACCGCCGGCACCTCACCCTCGAGGAGCTGCGCCGACCCGTTGGCGACCACTTCGGAGGCGCGGTTGGACATCAGGCCGACACCGCCGGCCACCGGGAACATCAGGGCGGTGGCGACCACACTGGCCAACAGGCAGAATCCGGCAAGCTTGAGAACCGTGAGGCCTGCTGGCGGGCGGTCTGGCATGCGTACTAGAGTAGCGGGCCGCGGTCACCCCGACCCCCGGTCGCGCCGGCAGAACCACCGAACAGGCCCGTGACCAGCGACGTTGTCCCCGCCTCGGGCGATATCCGCGCCGGCTTCACCGGGTGGCCGGGCCCGCCGGGGTGCGCCATGCTACGTGGGGCCCTAGGCTACCGACCAGGACGGCACGCGCGTCCCAAAAAAAGCGTTATGAGACTGTTGCGCAATTGCCACCTCACCACCTAACTTATACACACGGTGAGATTCAGCTAACACCACTGTGCACAGTGTGGCGTAGACCGCAGTCGGGTCTGCACCCGAGGAGGTCGGTCGCGAAGGGCGGCCGGGCAGGAAGGGAACGACTCGTGTCAGGAACACGGCCCGCCGCGCGTCGAACGAACATTGCGGCTGCACAAGGCGTACTCCGCAGTGTCGATGCCGAAGAACGGATTACCTGGGTTTCGAAAGCGCTGTGCCGGACCACCGATCCCGACGAACTCTTCGTCCGGGGCGCCGCCCAGCGCAAGGCCGCGGTGATCTGCCGGCACTGCCCGGTGATGCAGGAGTGCGGCGCGGACGCGCTGGACAACAAGGTCGAGTTCGGCGTGTGGGGCGGCATGACGGAGCGTCAGCGCCGGGCTCTGCTCAGGCAGCACCCCGACGTCGTGTCCTGGGCGGAATTCTTCGACAAGCGCCGCAACCGCAGCGTCGGCTGACCCCTTCCATTGCCGGCCGACCCTGTGCGCGGGTCCAACTGTGCGCGGGTCCAACAGGGAGCGCTGACCGTCACGCCGCCGCGGCGGTGAGCTGGTCGGCAAGCGCGCGCAACGCCTCGAGGTCCGACACGTCGAACGGCAACGACGGCACTCCCACGATCGGCACGTGCGGGTTGGCCCCGGTGAATCGCGACAGCAGCCGCACCTCGCGCTTGGCGGTTTGCGCCCGGTCCGCGTGAATCCGCAGGACGGCCGCCGCCAGCGCGGCAGCCTCCGAATCCTGCCCCGCACCGAGGGCTGCCTCCAGCGTCTCGCTGCCGTCGACGGCCCGCTCGACGGGCAGCGAACACAGCATCGGGTGGGTGCGGTTCAGGACCAGCCCGGCCAGCGGCATGCTCTCCTGTGACAGCCGGTCCACGAAGAACGCCGCCTCGCGCAGCGCGTCGGGTTCGGCCGCCGAGATCACCACGAACTGCGTCCCCCGCCGTTTGAGCAGCGCGTAGGTGCGCTCGGCCTTCTCCCGGAACCCGCCGAATGTGGCGTCCAGTGACTGCACGAATGCGGCGGCGTCGCCGAGCATCTGGGAACCGAGCACGGTGGAGAGCGCTTTCATCGCCAAACCCATTGCACCGGTTACCAATCGGCCGATGCCCCGGCCGGGCGCGAGCAGCAGCCGCCACAGCCTGCTGTCCATGAAGCTGCTCAGCCGCTTCGGCGCGTCCAGGAAGTCCAGTGCGTTGCGCGACGGGGGCGTGTCGACCACAACCAGGTCCCAGCGGTCCTGGCCCAGCAGCTGCCCCAGCTTTTCCATCGCCATGTACTCTTGCGTGCCGGCCAGCGACGTGGCGACGGTCTGGTAGAACTGGTTGTTCAAGATCGACTGCGCCCGTTCGGGTCCGGAGTACTGGATCACCATCTCGTCGAACGTGCGGCGCATGTCGAGCATCATCGCGTGCAGCTCGCCGGTGAACTCGGGAGCCAGCGGCACCCGCTGCGGGACGTTGCCGAGTTCGTTGACGCCCAGCGCTTGTGCCAGCCGCTTGGCCGGGTCGATCGTCAAAACGCAGACGTTGCGGCCATATTCGGCCGCACGCAATGCCAGCGCGGCGGCCGTGGTGGTCTTGCCGACGCCGCCGGCGCCGCAGCACACCACGACGCGGTTCGACATGTCGGACAGGATCGCCTTCATGTCAAGGACTGTCGGTGTGACGCTCATCGAACCCCCTGTTGGGCAAGCGATTCCGAAAGCTCGTACAGGCTGCCGAGGTCCACGCCGTCGGAGATCGCCGGCAATTCGAGCCGGGGCACGTGAAGGGCTTCGAGTTGTTGGGCGCTCTCGGCGCGCGCGCTGATCCGGGTCGCGTGCTCGATGGTCTCGGTGAGCAGGCCGGCGAAGTCGGCGTCGCCGAGCGTGATCCCGGCGATCTCGAGGCCGGCCCGAACCGAGTCCGCGTCGACCGCCCCCTCGGCGGCCTTGGCGAGGTCGCGCGGCTCCAGGTACGCCGGGATGTTGCGGTTCACGATCACGCTGCCGATCGGCAGCGCCAGCTCCGCGAGCTCCTCGATGGCTTCCAGCGTTTCCTGCACCGGCAGCGCCTCCAGCAGGGTGACCAGGTGGATCGCGGTCTGGTCGGAGTGCAGCAACTTGACCACGCCCTCGGCCTGCGAGTGCACCGGCCCGCCCTTGGCCAGGTCGGACACGGCCTTGGTGACGTCCAGGAAGCGCGCGATGCGGCCCGTCGGCGGTGAGTCCACCACCACCGCGTCGTACACCGGGGTCCTGCCCCCCTTGTTCACGCGCACCACCGACTCCTTGATCTTTCCGGTGAGCAGCACGTCGCGCAGGCCGGGGGCGATCGTCGTCGCGAACTCGATGGCACCGATGCGGCGCATCGCCCGGCCCGCGATGCCGAGGTTGTAGAACATGTCCAGGTATTCCAGGAACGCCGCCTCGATGTCGATCGCCAGCGCGTTGACCTGGCCGCCGCGCTCGGCCGTCGCGATCTTGAGCTCCTGGTACGGCAGGGGCGGGACGTCGAACAACTGCGCAATCCCCTGCCGGCCCTCGACTTCGACGAGCAGCACCTTGCGACCGCCCGCGGCCAGGGTCAGCGCCAGTGCGGCCGCCACCGTCGACTTGCCGGTGCCGCCTTTGCCGGTGACGAAATGCAAGCGGGCCTTGGACAGGCGCGCCGTCCAGCCCACGGAACTACCGCCGCGGACACCGGGGGCGCCGGAAGTGGTTGCCACCTTCGCATGCTAGCCCGAGCGACTCCGGCCCCCCGCAGATCGGGGTGGACCGATAGGCTCACGCCATGAGTCAACCGACCGCGTGGGAGTACGTAACGGTGCCGCTGCTGACGCACGCCACCAAACAGATCCTGGACCAATGGGGCGCCGACGGCTGGGAGCTGGTGTCGGTGCTGCCCGGGCCCACCGGCGAGCAGCATGTCGCGTATCTGAAGCGCCCCAAGGGATGAGTGCCTCGGCCCGGCTCGACCAACTCGGCGTCACGCTGCCCGAGGTGGTGACGCCGCTGGCCGCCTACGTACCGGCGGTGCGGACGGGAAACCTCGTCTACACGGCGGGCCAGCTGCCGATGGAGGCGGGCAAGCTGGCCGGGACCGGCAAGGTCGGCGCCGAGGTCACCCCCGAGGAGGCGAAGGCGATGGCGCGGGTCTGCGCCCTCAACGCGCTGGCGGCCGTGCATGCGCTGGCCGGCATCGACGCGGTGACCCGGGTGGTCAAGGTGGTCGGGTTCGTCGCGTCCGCGGCGGGCTTCAACGGCCAGCCGGGCGTGGTCAACGGGGCCTCCGAACTGCTCGCCGAGGTGTTCGGCGACAGCGGCGCGCATGCACGTTCGGCGGTCGGCGTGTCGGAGTTGCCGCTGGACGCGCCGGTCGAGGTCGAACTGATCGTGGAGGTGGCCTGACGGCCGCGACCGGGGCGCACGAGCCGCTGACCCATCCCGCCTACCGGCGGTTGCGGGCGGTCACCGACACGGCTTCGGTGCTGTTGGCCGACAACCCCGGGCCGCTGACGCTCGAGGGCACCAACACGTGGGTGCTGGGCGGCCCCGGCAGCGACGAGCTGGTGATCGTCGACCCGGGTCCCGACGACGACGAGCACATCGCCCGCATCGCCGCGCTGGGCCGCGTGGCGCTGGTGCTGATCAGCCACCGCCACGGCGACCACACCGACGGCATCGACAAGCTGGTCGAGCTGACCGGCGCGACGGTCCGTTCGGCCGGCAGCGGCTTCCTGCGCGGGCTCGGCGGCGAGCTCACCGACGGCGAGGTGATCGACGCGGCGGGGCTGCGGATCACGGTGCTGGCCACCCCCGGCCACACCGCCGACTCGCTGACGTTCGTGCTCGACGACGCGGTGCTGACGGCCGACAGCGTGCTGGGGCGCGGCACCACCGTCATCGACAAGGAGGACGGCAGCCTGCGCGACTACCTGGAGTCGTTGCGGCGGCTGCGCGGTCTGGGCCGGCGCACGGTGCTGCCCGGGCACGGGCCGGAGCTGGCCGACCTGGAAGCCGCCGCGTCGGGCTACCTGATGCATCGCCGGGAGCGCCTCGAGCAGGTGCGCGCCGCGTTGCGCGAGCTGGGCGAGGACGCCAGCGCGCGCCGGGTCGTCGAACACGTCTATGTCGACGTCGACGAGAAGCTGTGGGACGCGGCCGAATGGTCCGTCCAGGCGCAGCTGGACTACCTGCGGACTCCCTAGCGCGCTCGGCGGGCCAGCCGCTCGGAATCCGCGATGAGCACGCTCTTGCCCTCCAGGCGGATCCAGCCGCGGTGGGCGAAGTCGGCCAGCGCCTTGTTCACCGTCTCGCGGGACGCGCCCACCAGCTGGGCGATCTCCTCCTGGGTCAGGTCGTGGGTGACCCGCATGGCACCGCCCTCCTGCGTGCCGAATCGCTGGGCCAGCTGCAACAACTGCTTGGCCACCCGTCCGGGCACGTCGGTGAAAATGAGGTCGGCCAGGTTGTTGTTGGTCCGGCGCAGGCGCCGGGCCAGCACGCGCAGCAGCTGTTCGGCGATCTCGGGCCGGTCGGCGATCCACGCCCGCAGCGCGTCGCGGTCCATCGAGACCGCGCGCACCTCGGTGATGGTGGTCGCGCTCGACGTCCTGGGCCCGGGGTCGAAGATCGAGAGCTCGCCGAACATGTCCGACGGGCCCATGATGGTCAGCAGGTTCTCCCTGCCGTCCGGTGACCGGCGGCCGATCTTGACCTTGCCGGCGATGATGATGTACAGCCGGTCGCCGGGTTCTCCCTCGGCGAAGACCGTGTGTCCGCGGGGGAAGTCGACGGGTTGCAGTTGC
Source organism: Mycobacterium helveticum (assembly GCF_007714205.1). Classification (GTDB taxonomy): domain Bacteria; phylum Actinomycetota; class Actinomycetes; order Mycobacteriales; family Mycobacteriaceae; genus Mycobacterium; species Mycobacterium helveticum. Next base: position 30,516 of record NZ_VMQU01000031.1, read on the forward strand.
TTCGTCAACGCGGCGACCGCGCCGGGCTCGACCCCTTGGAAGATTCCTGCCCTTGCCAGGATCTCGTCCACGTTGCCCTCTTCAGCTTTCCAACGATGTGATGTAGACAGGCTAACCTCTTGCTCGCGTCGTGAGTCTAGAGGCGCACCGGAGTGTTCAACGTGCCAACGCTACACACGCTTGACACGTCCAGGGGTCGTAAATTGCGGATTGCCGCGTGGATCGGAGTGTCGCGGCGTGGGCGACACCACCTCGCCCATGTGGGAGAAGTCGGCGGCGTACGTCGGCGCGGCGTGACGCGCCCCGGCCGCCGGGGCTTGTGGTCGTCGCTGCTCCCGGCGCCCGTGCAGGTGTTCCAGCGCCTCGGGCATGCCCTCGCGGGCCGGCGTGTGCATGTCCATGGCCCCGGCGGACTCCGTGAACTCGTCGACCGCGGCGGCCGCGACCGGCCCGTGCGACAGGTCGCGTTCGAGCCGCCCGAGGCCGAACGCCGCCAGCATCAGCAGCCCCGGAACGCAGGCCACCAGCAACCATGACACAGCGAGAGTAAACATGGCCTTGCCTCAACACGAGGTCTCGGCGAGGTCACGAAATCAGTACTCTGTCGTAGGTGACAGCGGCAGAGCCGTCCCGGCGCACCAGGTCAACGGCGGCCGTGGCCGGGCGGCGGTGGACCGAAGAAACCCGGACCGGGCTGGTGCGACGGGCCCGCCGGATGAATCGCACGCTGGCGCGGGCCTTTCCGGACGCGCATTGCGAACTGGACTTCACCACGCCGCTGGAGCTGACGGTGGCCACCATCCTGTCGGCGCAGAGCACCGACAAACGGGTCAACCTGACGACGCCGGCGCTGTTCGCGCGCTACTCCTCGGCGCTGGACTATGCGCAGGCCGACCGCGCCGAACTCGAGGACCTCATCCGTCCCACCGGGTTCTTCCGTAACAAGGCGACCTCCCTGATCGGCCTCGGGCAGGCCCTGGTCGAGCGGTTCGACGGTGAGGTACCGGCCACGCTGGCCGAACTGGTGACGCTGCCCGGAGTGGGGCGTAAAACCGCCAACGTCATCCTCGGCAACGCCTTCGGCGTTCCGGGCATCACCGTCGACACCCATTTCAAGCGGCTGGTGGGCAGGTGGCGCTGGACCGCCGAACAGGACCCGGTCAAGATCGAGCACGCGGTCGGTGAGCTGATCGAGCGCGCCGAGTGGACGATGTTGAGCCATCGCGTGATCTTCCACGGCCGCCGCGTGTGTCACGCACGGAAACCGGCCTGCGGCGTCTGCCTGCTCGCCAGGGACTGCCCGTCCTTCGGGCTCGGGCCCACCGAACCGCTGCTCGCCGCGCCGCTGGTGCAGGGCCCCGAAGCCGGGCACCTGCTGGCCCTGGCCGGGCTGTAAGCACGACCTTGACCCGCAGCACGCGCTGGACCGTCGCGATCGTGGCGGTGGTGGTGGCGCTGGCGGCCGCGCTGGTGGCCCAGCTGCGCGACGACGCCCCGGGGCCCGCGGCGACCGGCATCGGCGCCGCACGCGAGCACCGCGACGCCGACACCCCGGCCGCGCTGGCCGGCCCGCGGCAGCGGGCGAACCTGCGGCCCTGTCCCGCTCCGGCCGGCGGTCCCGGCCCCGCGGCGCTGCGCGGGGTCACGGTGGAATGCGCCGCCGACGGGACCGTCGTCGACGTCGGCCGGGCGCTGGCCGGGCGGCGGGTGGTGCTGAACTTCTGGGCGTACTGGTGCGCCTCGTGCACCGCCGAGTTGCCCGCGTTGGCCGAGTACCAGCGCCGGGCCGGCCCGGCCGTGACCGTGGTGACCGTGCACCAGGACGAGAACGAGGCGGCCGCCCTGCTGCGGCTGGCCGAGCTGGGGGTTCGGCTGCCGACCCTGCAGGACGGCCGCCGCCGGGTGGCGGCGGCCCTGCGGGTGGTTAACGTGATGCCCGCGACGGTGGTGCTGCGACCGGACGGTAGCGTTGCCCAGACGCTGCCGCGCGCTTTCGCCAGCGCCGACGAGATCGCCGCTGCGGTCGGGGACCAGGCGGAATGAGACGGCAGCTCGAGACGGACGGGCGGCCAGGGGAGCCAGTGGAGGTGGCGGTGAGTGCATGGGGTACCGCCCGCGCGCACGGGTCGGACCCCGTGCCGCCCGAACTCTGCCCGCGCTGGCTGCGCCCCCTGCTCGACAACCTCGGCCATATTCCCGACGCCTATCGGCGCCGGCTGCCGCCCGACGTCCTGGCGATGCTGACCTCCGGGGCGGCGTCCGCGGCCGGCGAGCGGCGGGACGCCGCCGTGCTGGTGTTGTTCTCCGGCCCGGAGTCCGGACCCGACGACGGCGGCGTGCCCGACGAGGCCGACCTGCTGGTCACCGTGCGGGCCGCGACGTTGCGCCATCACGCCGGCCAGGCGGCGTTCCCCGGCGGCGCCTCGGACCCCGCCGACGACGGGCCGGTGGCCACCGCCCTGCGTGAAGCGCGCGAAGAGACGGGCCTCGACCTGGCCAGGCTGCGTCCGCTGGCCACCCTGGAGCGGATGTTCATCGCGCCGTCGCAGTTCCACGTGGTCCCGGTGCTGGCCTATTCGCCGGATCCCGGGCCGGTGGCCGTCATCGACCGCGCCGAGACCGCGGTCGTGGCCAGGGTTCCGGTGCGCGCGTTCGTCAACCCGGCCAACCGGCTGATGGTGTACCGCGGCGACCTCGGCCACCGTTGGGCCGGGCCGGCGTTTCTGCTGAACGAGATGCTGGTCTGGGGCTTCACCGGCCAGGTGATCGCCGCGCTGCTCGACGTCGCCGGTTGGGCCCGGCCCTGGGAGACCACCGACCTGCGCGAGTTGGACGAGGCGATGTCGCTGGTCGGCGAGCAGGGCGAGCCGCCCCGATGAACCTGACCTCGATGACCCCGTCGCAGTGGCTGGACGTCGCCGTCCTGGCGGTCGCCTTCATCGCGGCGGTCTCGGGATGGCGTTCGGGCGCACTGGGTTCCGTCCTGTCGTTCGCCGGTGTGCTGCTCGGCGCGATCGCCGGGGTGCTGCTGGCGCCGCACATCGTCAGCCACATCGCCGCACCCCGCGCCAAGCTGTTCACGGCGCTGTTCTTGATCCTCGCGCTCGTGGTGGTCGGCGAGGTGGCCGGCGTGGTGCTGGGCCGGGCGGTCCGGGGCGCCATCCACAGCCGCGTCATCCGCACCGTCGACTCGGTCATCGGGGTGGGGGTCCAGCTCGTCGTGGTGCTGACCGCGGCCTGGCTGCTGGCCACGCCGCTGACCCAGTCGAAAGACCAGCCGGAGCTGGCGGCCGCGGTCCGGGGCTCGCGGGTGCTCGCGCAGGTCAACGAGGTCGCCCCGCCCTGGCTCAAGACGGTGCCCAAGCGGCTGTCGGCCCTGCTGAACACCTCGGGGCTGCCCGCGGTGCTCGAGCCGTTCAGCCGCACCCCGGTCATCCCGGTCGCGTCACCGGATCCCGCCCTGGCCACCAATCCGGCGGTGACGGCCGACGCGCCGAGCGTCGTCAAGGTGCGCAGCCTGGCACCCAGCTGCCAAAAGGTGCTCGAGGGTAGCGGATTCGTCATAGCGCCCGACCGGGTGATGACCAACGCGCACGTGGTGGCCGGGTCCAACAGCGTCCAGGTGTACGCCAGCGGGAATCCGCTCGACGCCACCGTGGTGTCGTACAACCCTTCGGTCGACATCGCCATCCTCGCCGTCCCGCACCTGCCGCCGCCGCCCCTGCCCTTCGCCCAGACGCAGGCCAAGACCGGCGCCGGCGTCGTCGTGCTGGGGTATCCGGGTGGCGGCAACTTCACCGCGACCCCGGCCAGGATCCGCGAGGTCATCAAGCTCACCGGCCCCGACATCTATCGTGATCCCACACCGGTCACCCGCGACGTCTACACCATCAGAGCCGATGTGGAGCAGGGTAATTCGGGTGGCCCGCTGATCGACCTCGACGGCCATGTGCTCGGCGTGGTGTTCGGCGCGGCCGTCGACGACCCCGACACCGGCTTCGTGCTGACGGCCGATGAGGTGGCCGGGCAGCTGTCCCGCATCGGTGACACCCAGCCGGTGGGCACCGGGGCCTGCGTCAGCTGACCCCGTGCACCTGCTCGAGGAAGCGCATCAGGTGCCTGTTGATTTCTGCGGGCAGCTCTTCGTGGCTGAAATGCCCTGCGCCGGCGACCGATAGGTAGCGCCCGTGCGGGGCGTACCGCTGCGTCCGGTCGACCGGGTCGGCCAGCACATAGGGGTCGGCGTCGCCGCGCAGATGTAGCAGCGGCACGCCGAGCTGTTGCGACATCGAGGCCATGAACCGCCGGCCTTCGGTGCGCAGCTGGCTGCGCACCGCCCAGCGCTGGTACTCCAGGGCGCAATGCGCGGCCGCCGGAATCTGGATCGCCGTCCGCAGATAGCGCATCGATTGGGAGAAGTCTTCGGAGGCAACCCATTTCGCGCTGCTACGGCTGGCGACAAGGCGCTCGATCTCGGCCGCGTCGTCCCGGGTCAGCAGGCGCTCCGGCCACAGCGGCAGCTGATAGCGCAGCAGCATGGGCAGCAGCGCGTGACCCTGGTCCCGCCGGTTCAGGGCGGACCGGCGCAACGCGGCCGGATGCGGCGAGCTGATCAGCGCGATGGCGCGCACCAGGCGTGCATGCAGCAGCGCGGTGGTCCAGCACGCCAGCCCGCCATCGGCGTGGCCGACCAGGGTCGCCGAGGAGTGCCCCAGCGCGCGAATCAGTCCCGCGGTGTCACCCGCGAGCGTCCAGCCGTCGTAGCCGCGCGGCGGCTTGTCGCTGCCACCGTAGCCGCGCAGGTCGACCGCCACGACGCGCGCATCGGTCAGCCCGCGCAGCTGGTGACGCCACGACCACCAGAACGACCCGAAACCGTGCAGCAGCATCACCAGCGGCCGCGCCGTGGCCGGGGTGTTCGCGTCCCGGCCGGCCGGCAGCGCTTCGACGACATGGAATCGAATGCCGTTGGCGTGCACGTCCAGATGCCGCCACGGCCCGTCGATTCGGGTCATCGACGGATCCGGTGGTGCCACCTACCAGCCCGAGGTGTCGGCGGGGGCGCCGCCGGGCGGCGTCTCGTGCCTGCCCCGCGGCTCGGCGCCCGCCTTGTCGTGGCCCCTGTCGTGGCCGGAGGTCAGGGCGGTGCGGGTCTCGCGGACCGATTCGATCGTCTCGCGCGGTCCGCGGATCCGGCGCACCTTCACAAAGCCCAGCAGCCCCAGCGCCGCCCCGACCACCACCATGATCGCGAACACGATCAGGTAGGCCGCCCAGTGCCACAGCCAGGTGTCGAGCAGTTCGGCCAGGAAGAAGAAGAAAAAGAACGTGGAGTAGAACAGCACCACCAGGGCGGCGATGAAGAACACGCTGCCGGTGAGGCCCTTCTTGACGTCGCGGGTGATCTCGGCGCGGGCCAGTTCGATCTCGGCGCGCAGCAGGGTGGACACCTGGGTGGTCGCGTCCTTGATCAGGTCACCGATCGACGGTTCGGCGGGCCGGGCGTGCGGATCGGTCAACGGAATGGTGGTCAGCGTGCTGGGCACACCGTTCTTGCGATCGGCTCTGCTCACAGACGGTCCTCTTTCCTCACATTGCTTCGGTCGCCCGGCGTGCGTCGTCGCGGATTATGTTGCCATGCGGCGCGCGGCCGGACGAGGTCAGCCGAGATCAGCGAGAACCGCGGATGAGCCGCGACGACCGCGGCCCCGGGCCGGCGGTCAGAGGTGGCTCGCGGCGTAGTCGGCTCCCCTGGCGACCATGCCGTCCTGGTACGCGGACACGTTGTGCAGCGCGAAGTCGAGCCCCTCGGAGCACACCGGGTCGTTGTCGACGCACAGCTCGAGGGTCTTCGGCTGATACAGCGGGCCGATGGTCACCGGCGGCTCGCCCAGGAAGTTCATGGCCCGCTCGTTCGGCAACCCGAACAGCACGACCGAGGACACGTGGTCGGCGAGGTCGGGCGAGAGCGGCTTGGGCACGGTGGCGGGGTCGACGCCGGCGGGCACCGCCGGCGAGGTGACGAAGCCCATCACGGCCGCGCCCTGCGAGTACCCGCTCAGCACCATCTTGGTGTTGGGGCAGTCCTTGGCCATCGAGACGATGTGCGCGCCCGCATCCCGGACACCGTCGATGCCGGTGTCCCACTGGTCGCTGGCGGGGTAGTTGACCGCGTACGCCCCCAGCGACCGTGCGCCGACGCGGGAACGCAGCTGGTTGACGAATGCCTCGCCGACGGGGCCGATCCCGGGCGGCTCACCGGTGCCCCGGGCGAACACAACCTGCGAGGCCGGGCAGGTGGCGGCAGCCGCCGACGGAGCGGGCGCGCCGACCAGCCCGCACGCCGCCAGGGCGGCAACGGACAGCAATTGCATGATGCGCGATGAACTCATGTTCAATAAATTCCCGCTTGCGCCGCGCTCAATCTGAGAGAACTCTGTGGGCCGATGCTGCAGGAACGTCTCCGCCGTCCGATGCATCGGGTTGCCAAGCCTTCCGCCTTCGTTCATTCTCTTCCGACCGCCTACTTCGATACTCGTCCGCCTCGGGTTTCGGCTTTCCTCGATGCCGAAGGGTACCGCACCACGGCGCGGACAGCGACGACCTCGCCGAGGACATCAGCGTTGGCGCCGAACCCCTTTGCGGAGGAACCGAATTAGGGTCCTGTTTGCTGGGTGTGCCGACGCCGCGGGTCCGGCGGCCCGCAGACTAGACTGACCCAGCCCCGCGAAATGTGGGACCGGTTGATGGGAGTTTTGCTTTGCAGACGGTGCACCGTTGCATCCCGGCGGCGGTGGTGGCCGTGCTCCTGGCCATCGGTTTGCCGGCCGGCCCGGCGATCGCCGACGGCAAGGTCCCGATGGGGGGCGGCGCGGGCATCGTCATCAACGGCGACACGATGTGCACCCTGACGACGATCGGCAACGATGCCGCCGGCGAGCTGATCGGCTTCACCTCCGCGCACTGCGGCGGTCCGGGTGCCAAGGTCGCCGCCGAGGCCGCCGAGAACAGAGGCCAACTGGGCACCATGGTCGCCGGCAACGACAACCTCGACTACGCGGTGATCAAGTTCGATCCCGCGAAGGTGACACCGGTGGCCGACTACAACGGGTTCCCGATCGACGGCATCGGCGAGGACCCGGCCTTCGGCCAGATCGCGTGCAAACAGGGCCGCACGACCGGGAACTCCTGCGGGGTCACCTGGGGCCCCGGGCAGGACCCCGGCACCATCGTCATGCAGGTCTGCGGCCGGCCCGGCGACTCCGGTGCACCGGTGACCGTCAACAACATGCTGGTCGGAATGATCCACGGAGCCTTCACCGACACCCTGCCGACCTGCGTCATCAAATACATCCCGCTGCACACCCCGGCGGTGGTGCAGTCGTTCAGCGCGATCATGGCCGACATCAACGCCAAACACCGGGCCGGCGCGGGGTTCGCGCCGATCTCGGCGGCCTGAGCTACTTGTCGGAACGGATCGCGTCGAACACGCCCGGATCCAGCAGCGTCGAGGTGTCGCCCAGCTCGCGGTTCTCGACGACGTCGCGCAGCAGCCTGCGCATGATCTTGCCGCTGCGGGTCTTGGGCAGCTCCGGCACCACGTGAACCTCCCGCGGCCGGGCGATGGGGGAGATCTCCCGGGCCACCTCGACGCGCAACTGGTCGACGATCCCGTCGTGCACCGCGACGTCGGCGCACAGGACGACGAACGCGCAGATGGCCTGCCCGGTGGTCTCGTCGGTCATCCCGACGACGGCCGCCTCCGCCACCGCCGTGTGGCCGACCAGCGCCGACTCGATCTCGGCGGTCGACAGCCGGTGCCCCGACACGTTCATCACGTCGTCGATGCGGCCCACCACCCAGATGTCACCGTCGGCGTCGTACCAGGCGCTGTCGCCGGCGAAGTACCAGCCGCGCTCGGCGAACCTGGACCAATAGGTCTCGGCGTAGCGTTGCGGGTCCCCCCAGATACCGCGCAGCATCGACGGCCACGGCTGGTCCAGGACCAGGTAGCCGGTGGCGTGCTCACCCTGCCTGCCCCCGGGCGGCAGTTGGTCCCCGTGATCGTCGACGATCCTGGCCGAGATGCCCGGCAGCGGCGTCATCGCCGAACCCGGTTTGGTCGCGGCGACCCCGGGCAGCGGGGAGATCATCGCGGCGCCCGTTTCGGTCTGCCACCACGTGTCCACGATCGGGAGGCGGTCCGCGCCGATCACCTTGCGGTACCAGCGCCAGGCCTCGGGGTTGATCGGCTCGCCGACCGACCCGAGCAGCCGCAGGCTGGACAGGTCGTGCGCGTCGGGGATCTCGCGTCCCCATTTCATGAACGTGCGGATCAGGGTGGGTGCGGTGTAATAGATTGTCACGCCGTACTTTTCGATGATCTCGAAGTGTCGGTGCTGAGTTGGCGTGTCCGGGGTGCCCTCGTAGAGCACCTCGGTGGCCCCGTTGGACAGGGGACCGTAGACCCCGTAGGTGTGCCCGGTGACCCACCCGATGTCCGCGGTGCACCAGAACACGTCCCGCTCGGGTTTGATGTCGAAGACGTAGTGGTGCGTGTAGGAGGCCTGCGTGAGGTAGCCGCCGGTGGTGTGCACGATCCCCTTGGGCTTGCCCGTGGTGCCCGAGGTGTAGAGCAGGAACAACGGCTGCTCGGCGTCGAAGGGCTCCGGGATGTGTTCGGCGGGTGCAGAATCGACGACTTCGTCCCACCACAGGTCACGGCCGTCGCTCCACGACACGTCCATCCCGGTGCGGCGCACCACCAGAACGTGCTGCACCGGGGTCGGTCCGTCCGGGCCGTGCGCGACCGCCTCGTCGGCCGCGTCCTTGAGCGGCGCCGGTTTGCCGCGGCGGAACTGCCCGTCACTGGTGATCAGCAGCTTGGCCTGGGCGTCGGCGATCCTGACCTGCAACGCCTTTGCGGTGAAACCGGCGAAGACCACGCTGTGCATGAGGCCCAGCCGGGCGCAGGCCAGCATCGCGATCACGGCCTCGGGGATCAACGGCAGGTAGATCGCGACCCGGTCGCCGGCGACCAGGCCCAGGCGGGTCAGCGCGTTGGCCGCCCGGCACACCTCGGCGCGCAGATCGGCATACGTCAGGCTGCGGCTGTCGCCGGGTTCGCCCTCCCAGTGGATGGCGACCCGATCGCCGTGACCCGCCTCCACGTGGCGGTCCACGCAGTTGTAGGCCACGTTGAGCTTGCCGTCGGCGAACCACCTGGCGAACGGCGCCTCCGACCAGTCCAGCACCTCGGTGAACGGGGCCGCCCAGGACAGCCGATTGGCCTGCGCGGCCCAGAAACCCAGCCGGTCGTCCTCGGCGTCGCGGTACATCTGCGCGCGGGCGTTGGCCTGCCCGGCGAACTGCGGTGGTGGCGGATACGACGCCGGGCCTTCGGTACCGGTGGCGGTCACTGGCTTACTCCTGGGTCGAGGTACGGCCGTTTGCTGGGCTCGCGATTCGCCTCAGCGTGGGCGGGCCCGTCAACCGTCATGTGAGCCTAGCCCCGCGATGATACGGCCGCGCGCGTCATTCCGAGGTCAAAGGGGGCCCCGATAGCGGATAATCACCGGTGTGCCGGCACACCACGCGCGGCCCACTCGCCGCCTGATTCCCAGCTTTGCCGTGGCTGCCGCCGGTTGCGCGGCCACCACCCAGCTGGGAGGCCCGGCCTGGGCCGCGCCGGCCGAGGGCACCGACGAGCCGCCGCCGTGCTGGTCGGACCAGATCGCGGTGAACGGCACCCCGGCCGAGGGCGCCGTGGGCCACCGGGCGCTGACCCTGATCTTCACCCTGGCCGGCGGGGCGGACCCGTGCACCCTGACCGGCTATCCCGGGGTGGACACCGGCGCCGGCGGCCCGCTCGTCCATGCCGAACCCACCCTGCGCGGGTACATGGGCGGCCTGCCGTCCGGCATCGACGTGCCGCCCGCCGTCACCCTGTCGCTGTCGAGTGGGGGCCGGGCCGTCGTGGAAAGCCTGGCCGTCGACGAGCACGGCAGCCCGTGCCCCACTTACACCGAGTTGCTCGTCAACCCGCCCGACACCACCGAGGTGCTGACGATACCGGTCAGCATCGATGCCTGCCTGCTGCAGGTGCACCCCCTCACCCCCGAGTGACGGGTGCGCCGCCGCCCTTCGCTTAGGGTCGGGTGTCATGCGTCGGATGCGGGCACGGCTGGTTCTGGTCGCCGCCGGAGTGCTGGCGCTGGCGCCGCTGGGCTCGCTGGCCGGTTGTGGCGGCGGGATCCTGAGCCCCGACCTGGTGGTGGTCAACGGCGGTGAGCCACCCAACCCGCTCGTCCCGACCGGCACCAACGACAGCAACGGCGGCAGGATCATCGACCGGATTTTCGCCGGGCTGGTGTCCTACGACGCCAACGGGACACCGGCCAACGAGGTGGCCGCCTCGATCGACACCACCGACACCATCAACTACCGGATCACCCTGAAACCGGGATGGACGTTCACCGACGGCTCCCCGGTGACCGCCCACTCCTTTGTCGACGCGTGGAACTACGGGGCACTGGGCGCCAACGCCCAACTGCAACAGAGCTTTTTCAGCCCGATCGAGGGGTTCGACGAGGTCGCCGGCCGGGCAGCCGGCACGACGGGGCCGACCACCATGTCGGGGCTGCACGTGGTCGACGACCTGGCGTTCACCGTGCGGTTGAAGGCGCCGACCATCGACTTCGAACTGCGGCTGGGCCACAGCTCCTTCTATCCACTGCCGGCCGCGGCGTTCCGGGACATGGCCGCCTTCGGCCGCCACCCCGTCGGCGACGGTCCCTACCGACTGGCCGACGGTCCGGGCGGCCCGGCCTGGGAGCACAACGTCCGGATCGACCTGCGGCCCAACCCCGGCTACCACGGCAACCGCAAGCCGCACAACAAGGGGCTGCGGTTCGAGTTCTACTCCAACCTCGACACCGCCTACGCCGATCTGCTCTCCGGCAACCTCGACGTCCTGGACACGATGCCGCCCAGCGCGCTGCCGATCTACGCACGCGACCTGGGCGACCGCGTCGCCGCCGGTCCCGCGGCGGTCAACCAGACCCTCGACACCCCGCTGTGGCTCCCGCATTTCGGCGGTGAGGAGGGCCGGCTGCGGCGCCTGGCGTTGTCGGCCGCCATCAACAGGCCGCAGATCTGCCGGCAGATTTTCGTCGGAACACGCAGCCCGGCAAGCGATTTCACAGCCAGATCGTTGCCGGGATTCGACCCGCACCTGCCCGGCGACGACGCACTGGACTTCAACCCGGACCGGGCGCGCAAACTCTGGGCACAGGCCGACCGGGTGTCGGCGTGGCGCGGCCGTTACGCGATCGCCTACAACGCCGACGCCGGCCATCGGGAGTGGGTGGACGCGGTGGCCAACAGCATCAAGAACGTGCTGGGCATCGACGCCGCCGGAGCGCCGCAGCCGACGTTCGCCGGGTTCCGCACCCAGATCACCAACCGCACCATCGGCAGCGCCTTCCGCGCCGGATGGCAGGGCGACTACCCATCGATGATCGAGTTCCTGGCGCCGCTGTTCGCCACCGGGGCGGGGTCCAACGACGTCGGCTACTCCAGCGCGAGGTTCGACGCGGCGCTGGCGGCCGCCGAAGCCGCGCCCGACCTGCGGCGGGCGGACGCGCTGGCCAACGACGCGCAGCGAATCCTGTTGCACGACATGCCCGTCGTCCCGCTGTGGGACTACATCGGCGTGGTGGGGTGGTCGTCGCAGGTGCGCGGCGTGGCGGTCACGTGGAACGGCCTGCCCGACTACGAGCGCATCGTCAAGGCCTGACGAGATGGGCTGGTACGTCGCGCGCCGGATCGCCGCCATGGTGCCCGTCTTCCTCGGGGCCACGCTGCTGATCTACGGCATGGTGTTCCTGCTGCCCGGCGACCCGGTGGCCGCGATCGCCGGGGACCGGCCGCTGACACCGGAGGTGGCCGCGCAGCTGCGGGCCCGCTACCACCTCGACGACCCTTTCCTGCTGCAGTACCTGCGCTACCTGGGCGGCGTGCTGCACGGCGACCTGGGGCGCTCCTACTCGGGCCTGCCGGTGAGCGACGTTCTGGCGCATGCTTTTCCGGTCACCCTGAGGCTGGCGCTGATCGCGGTCTGCGTCGAGGCGGTGCTGGGTGTGGGCTTCGGGGTGGTCGCCGGCCTGCGCCAGGGCGGCATCTTCGATGCCACCGCGCTGCTGGGCGGGCTGATCCTGATCGCGATCCCGATCTTCGTGCTGGGCTTCCTGGCCCAGTTCGTGTTCGGCATCTGGCTGGGCATCGCACCGGTCACGGTGGGCGGGAGGTCGACGTTCGCGCGCCTGTTGCTGCCCGGGATGGTCCTGGGATCCGTGTCGTTCGCCTACGTGCTGCGGTTGACCCGTTCCGCCGTCGCGGCCAACGCCCACACCGACCACGTCCGCACCGCCACCGCCAAGGGCCTGTCCCGGCCCCGCGTCGTGACGGTGCACATCCTGCGCAACTCGCTGATCCCGGTGGTGACGTTCCTGGGCGCCGACCTGGGGGCCCTGATGGGCGGGGCGATGGTGACCGAGGGCATCTTCAACATCCACGGCGTCGGCGGCGTGCTGTACCAGGCGGTGACCAGGCAGGAGGCGCCGACGGTGGTGTCGATCGTGACGGTGCTGGTGTTGATCTACCTGGTCACCAACCTGGCGGTGGATCTGCTCTACGCCGTCCTGGACCCGCGGATCCGGTATGGGTGAGGGCGGACTCTGGCGCGACACCTGGGGCGGCCTGCGCCGGCGTCCCAAGTTCGTGGTCGCCGCCGCGCTGATCCTGTTGATCCTCGCCGTCGCCGCGTTCCCGGGATTGTTCACCGGAGCCGACCCGCAGTATGCCGACCCCGCCCAGAGCCTGCTGCCCCCCTCGGCGGCCCACTGGTTCGGCACCGACCTGCAGGGCCACGACATCTACGCGCGTACCGTCTACGGGGCGCGGGCCTCGGTCACCGTGGGGCTCGGGGCCACCCTCGTGGTGTTGGTCGTCGGTGGCGCGCTGGGCGCGCTGGCGGGGTTCTACGGCGGCTGGGTGGACGCGGTGGTCTCGCGCGTCACCGACGTGTTCTTCGGGCTGCCGCTGCTGTTGGCCGCCATCGTGCTGATGCAGGTCCTCCGCCAGCGCACGGTGTGGACGGTGATCGCGATCCTGGCTCTGTTCGGCTGGCCACAGGTCGCCCGGATCGCCCGCGGCGCGGTAATGGAGGTCCGGGCCTCCGACTATGTTCTTGCGGCCAAGGCGTTGGGAATGAACAACTTTCAGATACTGCTGCGGCACGCCCTGCCCAACGCCCTGGGCCCGGTGGTGGCGGTGGCCACCATAGCCCTGGGTCTGTTCGTCGTCACCGAGGCGACGCTGTCCTACCTCGGGATCGGGCTGCCGGCGTCGGTGGTCTCCTGGGGCGGCGACATCAGCGTCGCGCAGACCCGGCTGCGGTCGGGCTCGCCCATCTTGTTCTACCCCGCCGGCGCACTGGCGGTCACGGTGCTGGCCTTCATGATGATGGGCGACGCGCTGCGCGACGCGCTGGATCCGGCGTCACGGGCGTGGCGACCGTGAGCGCCCAGGCATCGCCGCTGTTGTCGGTGCAGGGGCTGGAGGTCACGTTCGGTGACCGGCCGGTGGTCCACGGGCTGGACCTGAGCGTGCTGCCCGGGCAGACCGTCGCCGTCGTCGGTGAGTCGGGCTCGGGGAAGTCCACCACGGCCGCCGCCATCCTCGGGCTGCTGCCGCCCGGTGGGCGAATCACGTCCGGGCGCATCGTCTTCGACGGGCGCGACATCGTGTCGGCCGGTCGCGGCGCCGACCGCCGGCTGCTGCGGTCGATCCGGGGCCGCTCGATCGGCTACGTGCCCCAGGACCCCATGACCAACCTCAACCCCGTCTGGAGCGTCGGTTTCCAGATCCGGGAAGCGTTGCGGGCCAACACCGGCAGCCGAGGGGCGCGCCGGCGTGCGGTGGAGTTGCTCGCCGAGGCGGGGATGCCGGACCCCGGGCAACAGGCCGGCAAGTACCCACACCAGCTTTCGGGCGGCATGTGCCAGCGGGCGCTGATCGCGATCGCGCTCACCGGGCGACCGCGTCTGCTGATCGCCGACGAGCCGACGTCCGCGCTGGACGTCACCGTCCAGCGCCAGGTGCTCGACCACCTGCAGCGGCTCACCGGGCAACTGGGCACCGCGTTGCTGTTGATCACCCACGACCTGGCGCTGGCCGCCGAACGCGCCGAGTCGGTGGTCGTCGTGCACCGTGGCTCCGTCGTGGAATCCGGTGCCGCAGCGCAGATCCTGCAAAATCCGCGGCACGAGTACACCCGGCGGCTGGTGGCCGCGGCCCCGTCGCTGACGGTCCGCAGCCCGCGCCGGAAGGCGGGCGGCGACGGGGGCGACATCCTCGTCGCGTCGGAGCTGACGAAGGTCTACCGCGAGTCGCAAGGGGCACCGTGGCGGCGGGGCGAGTTCCGTGCCGTCGACGCCGTGTCGTTCCGGTTACGCCGGGCGGGCACGCTCGCGATCGCCGGAGAATCGGGATCCGGCAAGTCGACACTGGCGCGGATGGTGCTCGGTCTGCTGGCACCGACCGCGGGCACGGTGGTGTTCGACGGCACCCGGATCGACGGCACCCTGGCCCGCGACGCCGAGCTCGCCTTTCGCCGACGGGTGCAGCCGGTCTTCCAGAACCCTTACGGCAGCCTGGATCCCAGGTACACCGTGTTCCGCGCCATCGAGGAGCCCCTGCGGATCCACCGGATCGGCGACCGCGCCCGGCGGGCGCGGGCGGTGCGCGACCTCGTCGACCAGGTGGCGCTGCCGTCGTCGGTGCTGGGTCGGCTGCCCCGCGAGCTGTCGGGTGGTCAGCGCCAGCGGGTCGCCATCGCCCGGGCCCTGGCACTTCGGCCCGACGTGCTGGTCTGCGACGAGGCGGTCTCGGCGCTCGACGTCGTGGTGCAGGCGCAGATCCTGGACCTGCTGGCCGATCTGCAGGCCGAACTCGGCCTGGCCTACCTGTTCATCAGCCACGACCTGGCGGTGATCCGGCAGATCGCCGACGAGGTGCTGGTGATGCGGGCCGGCCGGGCGGTCGAGTGTGCGCCCACCGACGAAATCTTCGACCGGCCCCGCCACGCGTACACCCGGCAGTTGCTGGAGGCCATCCCGTGCGGCCCGGCTAGGTTGAGAACCCGTGACCGATGACCCGCTGGCCCCGCTGATGGGGCTGCCCGGTGTGGCCGAGGCCAGCGACCACGTCCGCGACGCGCTGAGCCGGGCGCACCGGCACCGGGCCAACCTGCGGGGCTGGCCGGTCACCGCCGCCGAAGCCGCGCTGCGGGCGGCGCGCGCCTCGTCGGTGCTCGACGGCGGACCCGGGCGGGTCGACGATCCGGGCGAGATCGCCCAGGTCAGCGATCCGGTGTTGGCCGGGGCGCTGCGGGTGGCGCAGGCCCTGGAGGGGGGCGAGGGGCCGGTGGTCGGGGTC
>NZ_VMQU01000320.1 GCF_007714205.1 Mycobacterium helveticum
GATTCGGCGGGCGGCCAACTCGCCGTCGCGACCTCGTTGGGCGCGCTCGCACATCGCTCCCCGCCGCCCGATGGCATGTTACTCATGTCCCCCGTCGTCGATCTGACGTGCCAGCTGGCGATGGCACGTGAAACTCGCCGCCGCGATCCTTTCGCATCGGCCCGGTCCGCAACGCGTGCGCTCAGCCTCTATGTAGGCGATGCCCACCCGACCGACCCCCGCGTCAATGTCCTCGCCGCAGATCTCACCGGCTTGCCGCCGACATTGATCCAGGTCGGTGGAAGGGAGATGCTGCTCGACGACTCCCGTCAACTCGCCGAGCGCATGCGCGCCGCAGGAGCATCCGTGCGGCTTCAGGTGTTTCGCGGCCAGATTCACGTGTTCCAAGCCCTGTTTCGACTCTTGCCCGAGGCGCGTCACGCTTTGCACCTCAGCGGAGCGTTTCTCACAGACAGGGCCGAAGACACGTTTCCTTGACGCACGGGCCGAACGCAGGCAGGCGGCTAGCGCGCAGCAACCGCTTTTGTCACGCCCCACCGCGAAGGACCCGTTTGACAAACAGGGCAATTATGTATAACTATTAACATTGGTGGCCCAACTGTAAACAGCTGGTCGATCCTCCATCCCACGACGACCACAGGCCGGGGAGCGACAATGGTTAACCCGCTACACGCACCCGTCGATAAAGCCCGGGAACGGTTATCTTCGGTCATCTTGATTCCCGCGCCGCAACGGGTGGACGACGGACTTCGCCGGTGGAGTCGGCGGTGGCCAGTGCGTGAACTAGCCGCGCCCCCGGCCGGAAGCGGA
>NZ_VMQU01000321.1 GCF_007714205.1 Mycobacterium helveticum
CCGGGGGGCGGGTCCCCGGGGCAAACCCCCCCCCCCCCCCGGCGGCCCACCACCGGGGGCGGGGGGGGGGGTGTCTCCCCGGCGGGGCGCCGGCGCCGCGGCGGTGCGCTGTCGTCGGACCGGGCGTCGGCGCGCGGTCCGCGCCGCTGGGTCTCGCGTCAAGGGGTGGGGGCATGACACCGTCCGACCAGCCCGTGCGCCAGGTGATCGAGCGCGCGCTGCGAGCCAGCGGCCTGACCTACTCCGAGAGTCCCGGCTCCCATGGGGGCCCGCCGGGGCTCGTCGTGGAGCTGCCCGGGGAGCGCAAGCTCAAGACCAACACCATCCTGAGCATCGGGGAACACTCGGTGCGCGTCGAGGCGTTCGTGTGCCGCAAACCGGACGAGAACCACGAGGGCGTCTACCGGTTCCTGCTCAAGCGCAACCGCCGGCTTTACGGGGTCGCCTACACCCTCGACAACGTCGGCGACATTTATCTGGTGGGCAGGTTGTCGCTGGCCTCGGTCGACGCCGACGAGCTCGACCGGGTGCTCGGGCAGGTGCTCGAGGCGGTGGACTCGGATTTCAACACGTTGCTGGAGTTGGGTTTCCGGTCGTCGATCAAGAAAGAGTGGGACTGGCGGGTGTCGCGCGGGGAGTCGCTGAAGAACCTGCAGGCGTTCGCCCACTTGATCGACGAGGACGACGATGCAGAGCGCGAAGCGCGATGAGGAGGAGTCGAGCAAGGATCGACGAGGACGACGATGCAGAGCGCGAAGCGCGATGAGGAGGAGTCGAGCAAGGATCGACGAGGACGACGATGC
>NZ_VMQU01000322.1 GCF_007714205.1 Mycobacterium helveticum
ACCAGTACCCGTATCTGGCTGGCCAGTGCGCCCGTCAGGAGACGGACCGTTGGTGAGCCTTCGCCCTATCGCTGAGCCGTTCGTTGCCGCTGCACCGTCTGGTGCGCGGGTGCGGACCCGGCTGCGCGTCAACGGCACTGATGCGGTGGTGCTGACCCAAGTCGGTGAGTTGCTGGGCTCTCTTGCGGGTCGTGACCTGGCCGCGCGGTGCCGGGAGGGCCGGTTGGATGCGAAAGGTAAAGCGCAGTCGCGCCAGAAGCGGAAGAAGACGTTGACGAGCGAGTCGTCGTCGCGGTGGGCGGGGGCGATCACCCGCACCAGCGAGGACCAGTACCGGTTGGCCGAACAGAACCTGTGGGCGCAACGCGCTAGCCTGGCCGCGCGGATACAGACGATCACTGCCCGGTTAGCTGCCCCGGTCGGCGATCGGGTCGGCACCGGCAAGAAGGCGGTGCGCGGGTATGCGAGCAAGTCGGAGCGGCACGCCAAGACCGTCCGGTTGCAAACCCTCACCACGCGTTTGGACGCGGTCGAGGCCGACCTGATTGCCGGGACCGTTCATGTGGTGCGGGGCGGGAAAGCGTTGCTGCACAAACGCAATAACCTAGACGACGCTGGCCTGACTGTGCAGCAGTGGCGCCAACAGTGGGGGGCGGCGCGGTTGTTTCTGACCGCTGACGGGGAAAAGGACAAAGCGTGGGGCAACGAAACAATCCGCTGGAATCCCGATGAGCGGTGGCTGGAACTGAAACTCCCCACTGCGCTGGCACACTTGGCGAACCGGCCCCACGGCCG
>NZ_VMQU01000323.1 GCF_007714205.1 Mycobacterium helveticum
TTGGGCAGCTCGGTGGGGCCGCCGTCTTCCCAGTAGGCGTCGGCGGCGGGCGTAGTGTCCGAGCTTGTCACCCGGGCTATTTCCCGCCGCCGCGCCCCCGAACCGGACGTGCGGCTTTCACCGCATCCGGCTCTCCATAGGTCAAGCTGGGACGACCATTGAGGTTGCCCATGGTGTTGGGATCTGCGAGCCCCGGTAACGGTAGCGCTGGATGTGCATCGTGGTGGGGTTGTAGAGCCGAACACCGTTGTACTGCGGCCAGCCACGCACGTGGTGTCGAGCCCACAGGGCGCGTTTACCGGTGCGTGGATGTTTATGCAGCAGCCAGCTCCACACCCGCCACCACAGGTAGTTGGCGATGTGGGAGTAGGCCTGACTGGCTGAGCTGTGCCGAAAGTACTGGGCCCAACCGCGGACCATCCGGCTCAATTGCCGGAACAGCAGGTCGGCGGGTTGGTGGGTGATCCGTTTGGTCACCGTCTTGAGCTTGCGTCGCATCGTCTGCAGCGATGTGCGCGACGGGTGGCTGTAGACGTATGCCCGGTTGCTTCCCCGCTGGGTATGCCGTTGGAGGCGGAACCCCAGAAAGTCGAAGCCCTCGTCGATATGCACGACCTGCGTCTTGTCCGGGGCCAACCGCAGCCCCATCGGTGCCAGCAGATCGGTCATGTGATCCCACAGTTGTTCGGCGTGCCCGCGTTCGCCGAAGACCAGAACCACGAAGTCATCGGCGTAGCGCACCAGGCGATACGTCGCGCCTCCGCGCTGGCGGTGGCTCCTGCGGGACGAC
>NZ_VMQU01000324.1 GCF_007714205.1 Mycobacterium helveticum
CAGACCGGGGTTTTCGCGGGTGCGTGTGCCGGTGAGTACGGGTATTTGGCGTCCTCGGATTTGAGTCGGGTGGATGCGTGGTCGGGCACCGGTGCGGCGTTGAGCATCATCGCGAATCGGTTGTCGTATTTTCTGGATTTGCGGGGTCCGTCGGTGATGGTGGACACGGCGTGTTCGTCGTCGTTGGTGGCGGTGCATTTGGCGTGTCAGAGTTTGCGCAGTGGTGAGTCGGCGGTGGCGTTGGCCGCGGGGGTGAACCTGTTGTTGTCGCCGGCGATCACGCGCAGTTTCGATGCGGCCGAGGCGCTGTCGGCGTCGGGTCGGTGTCACGCCTTTGATGCGGCCGCGGATGGTTTTGTGCGGGGTGAGGGTTGTGGGGTGGTGGTGCTCAAGCGCCTGGGTGATGCGCTGCGTGATGGTGATCGGGTGTGGGCGTTGCTGCGGGGGTCGGCGGTCAATCAGGATGGGCGTTCCAACGGGTTGATGGCGCCGAATCCGGCCGCGCAGATGGCGGTGTTGCGGGCGGCTTACGGTGCTGCCGGGGTGCAGGCGCGCGAGGTCGACTACGTCGAAGCCCACGGCACCGGCACGCTGCTCGGCGACCCCATCGAGGCCCGCGCCCTCGGCAAGGTGCTGGGCCGCGGACGGCCCAAAGACGCACCGCTCCTGGTGGGAGCGGTGAAATCGAACCTCGGTCACCTCGAGGCCGCGGCGGGTGTTGCGGGGTTGATCAAGGCGGTGCTGGCGGTGCAGCGGGGGCGGATTCCGGCGAATCTGGGGTT
>NZ_VMQU01000325.1 GCF_007714205.1 Mycobacterium helveticum
TGGTCGATGGTCGATGGTCGAGATGAGATCGGCGATGCCGCAGTGAATCCGGTAAGAGGTGCTGTGGTTGCGGTCAAGGGTATTCGGGGTGGGGATGTCCCCGCCTCAGCAGGCGATTGCGGTCCTGGTCGGGGCGAATGCCGACGTGCCCGATGTCTGCACGGTGTGTCGGTAGAGCTTCAACAGGTTGTGGGTGGCCGCCAGCAGCTTCCATTCACTGTTGGCGGCGGGCTTGCCGCGGCGCATGAACCGGCGGACACCGCGAGCATCTTTGATCTGCCCGAACACCGGCTCGATCATGTGTTGGCGCTTGCGATACACCGCCCGGCCCGATTTCGTGGTCACCTTGCGGTCCATCCGATCCACCAGGGTCGCATCTGCCGGTAGCGGCCCCCGACTGCCGTTGCGTGACTTGGGGTTGCGGTAGCTGTTACGGGTCGCGATGAAGCAATCCGGGTCATCCTCATCCAGGTTGGCGAGGTTGTCTTCGCTGCAGTAGCCGGCATCGGCGAGCAGCTGTCCGATCGGGATATCGATGCCTGCCGCGGCCAGTGTCTGGTTCGCCGCAGCGATCATCGGATGCAGCTGGTGATAGTCGGTGACCTCGTCGGTCACTTCAGCAGCCACCACGATCTGCTTTTCGGTGGCCACCGCTTGGGCGTTGTAGCCCTGCACGTACCCGCTTTTGGTTTTCATGATCCGACTGTCCGGATCGGAGGTGTTGGCCTTGGCCTGGGTCGCTTCCGATGGCGGCTTGGGTTTGCGGCCCCGTGTC
>NZ_VMQU01000326.1 GCF_007714205.1 Mycobacterium helveticum
CACCCGCTGATCACTGCCTCAGAGGATGATTTGACGCCGGTGGCGGGGGTGGCGTTGTGGGGTCCGTTGCTGGACCGGCTCAACGTGGTCGCCGAGGCCGATCGGCGGGGGCTGCGCGAGATCGGGCCGGGCGGCTACAGCGGTGGGCAGTGTTACCGGGCGCTGACCGAGGTTCTGTTGGCCGGCGGGGATTTCTTGTCGGATCGAGCGCTGATCGCCGACCCGGCGACCGCGGCGCTGCGCGGGAACAATCCGTTGCCGTCGGTGCCCACCTTGTGGCGGTTTTTGGGCGGTGCGGATTTGGGCCGGGTGTCCAAGGCCGCCGCGGTGAACCGGGTGATGCTGCGCCGGGCCTGGGCGGGCGGGGCAGCCCCCGCCGGTGATCGGCTCACGATCGATCCGGATGCCACCCGGGTGGCCACTTACGGGTGCGGCAAGGAAGGCTCGGTGTTTTCCCGGTCCGGGCAGACCGCGCTGTCCCCGCTGGTCGGGGTGTGCGGTGAGACCGGCGACGTGCTGGCGCTACGCGCCCGCGGCGGGGCGGCCAACGACGGCCGGGCGATGGGTAGCTTCATCGATGAGTGCGTGGCCGCCATCCCCACCGGGTGCCGGCAGCGATATCGGTTGTGGCTGCGGGTCGACTCGGCGGGCTACCAGCAGCAGGTGATCGAGGCCGCCGAGCGGCATAACGCGGACTTCTCGGTCACCGCCAAGCAGTACAAGCCGGTCGTGGCGCTGATCGGCGCGCTGGCGCTCGACCCCGA
>NZ_VMQU01000327.1 GCF_007714205.1 Mycobacterium helveticum
CCCACCTCAGCTCAACGACACGAACCCCCACCGCGGATATCCGCCAACCACTGCTGCACGCTCATTTCCGCAGAGCCCCATCAACACTCGGCGGGCGCCCGTTCGGACACGTTGTGCACAGGGGGCACTGTCGAATTCGAATTACAAGAAATCTGCCGATGAGCCCGACGATCATGCGATCGGGCGTTCCCGCGGCGGGCTGACCACCAAGATCCACGCGCTGACTGATCCTCGCGAAGCTCCCGTGGCGGTCCGGCTCACCGCCGGCCAAGCCGGCGACAACCCGCAATTGATGGCGCTGCTCGATGATTACGCCGCGACATGCAGGGATTCAGACCAGTCCGCTGACGATTTCCGGTTGCTCGCCGACAAGGCGTATTCGCATCCGAGCACCCGTACCCAATTGCGTTCCCGCAGAATCAAGCACACGATTCCCGAACGTCGAGATCAGATCGACCGCCGCAAGGCCAAGGGATCCGCCGGCGGCCGCCCACCGGCGTTCGACGCCGAGATCTACGCGCTGCGCAACACCGTCGAACGTGGCTTCAATCGGCTCAAGCAGTGGCGCGGCATCGCGACCCGCTACGACAAGTACGCCCTAACATACCTCGGCGGTGTACTGCTGGCCTGCGCCGTGATCCATTCGATGGCTTTATCTGCGGTGGAGCTTGCCTGTCTCAAGTAGCAGATCCTCATCTGCGTTGATACACCGGGCGTTCGGTCGTCGCTATCTTGTCAAAGCGACCTCGAAATAATCTC
>NZ_VMQU01000328.1 GCF_007714205.1 Mycobacterium helveticum
GCGGCCAACGACGGGCGGGCGATGGGCAGCTTCATCGATGAGTGCGTGGCCGCTATCCCGGCTGGCTGCCAAGGCAACTACCGGTTGTGGCTGCGGGTCGACTCGGCCGGCTACCAGCAGCAGGTGATCGAGGCCGCCGAGCGGCACCACGCGGACTTCTCCGTCACCGCCAAGCAGTACCGGCCGGTGCAGGCGCTCATCCACGCGCTGGCCGTCGATCCGCACACCGTGTGGGCCCCGGCGTTGGGGCATGAGACCGACAAGGGCAGCCAGATCGCCGAGACCACCACCACGTTGCTGGGGCACAGTGTGCGGCTGATCGTGCGACGCCAACCCAAACAGTGCGGTGACCAACTGGCCTTCGACGACCTTGACGGCTGGCGGCTGCATGCGATCATCACCAACGTCGAGGCGGACCGGATGAGCGCCGCTGAGGTCGAGGCCCATCACCGGCTGCGCGGCGGCATCCCCGAAGACACCATCCGGGCGCTCAAGAACGACTTTGGGATGATCCACGCCCCGGTGCAGTCGTTCTTCGGTAACTGGCTGTACTGGCAGGCCGCCGCCCTGGCGCACAACGTCGGGCTGTGGCTGCGCACCCTGGCGCTGCCCCGCGCGGTCCGCCGGGCCCGCGGCAAACGACTGCGCCTGGCATTTCTCAACGTCGCTGCCCGGTTGGTGCGTCACGGCCGACGCCTGCACCTGCGTTTTGCCGCCGCCTACCCCCACGTCGAGGCATTCGCCACCGCGTTACGAC
>NZ_VMQU01000329.1 GCF_007714205.1 Mycobacterium helveticum
GGGTCGAATCCCGTTGTGCTAGAATACAACTCGTAGTCAAATCACCTCTGACTTACACAGAAATCGTGACAGGCTCCCCGGCCGCGGTGTACGCCGCAGCGATCCGCACACCTGGGCTGTTACCGAACGCCACCCTGGTGGTCGATCACTTCCACCTGGTGGCGTTAGCCAACGACGCGCTGACCAAGGTGCGCCGCCGGGTGACCTGGGACTTGCGGGATCGCCGCGGCCGCAAACTCGATCCCGAATGGGCCAACCGGCGCCGGCTGCTACGGGCGCGAGAACGACTGTCGGACAAGAGTTTCGCCACGATGTGGAACGCCATCGTCGACGAAGACAGCAGTGGGCAGATCCTGTCGGCGTGGATCGCCAAAGAAGAACTACGCACCCTGTGCTCCACCGTGCGGGTCGGCGGCGATGCGCACCTGACCCGTCACCGGCTGCACCGATTCCTGTCCTGGTGCATCGACTCCCAGATCCCTGAACTGCTCACCCTGGCCGCCACCATCGACACTTGGTGGCCCGAGATCAACGCCTTCATCACCACCGGCATCACCAACGTGTGTGCTCCACACTGCACCTCCTGGGATCGTTCGGGGTCATTTGATGGTGGTTGCGGTCGGGGGTGTGCTGTCGGAGTCATTGTTGCGCCTGACTCTAATACACATCAGACGA
>NZ_VMQU01000032.1 GCF_007714205.1 Mycobacterium helveticum
GGCGGGAACCGGGCCAATACGGCGACTCGCGGGTCCGGGTTCCGGCGCCAGACTTCGCGGCGTGGTTCAATATTCGCGCAAAACATGCCCGTAATCACGTCATCAGAGCAATTCGAGAATCCGCCGGAAGGGTCCAGGGGAAGCAATATGGACAGCGCCATGGCGCGGGCAAATCAATCGGGGGACGACGCTGACATCGCCGATGGGCTCACCCGCCGAGAGCACGACATCCTGGCGTTCGAACGGCAGTGGTGGAAATTCGCCGGGGTCAAGGAAGACGCCATCAAAGAACTGTTCTCGATGTCGGCGACGCGCTACTACCAGGTGCTCAACGCGCTGGTCGACCGGCCCGAGGCGCTGGCCGCCGACCCGATGCTGGTGAAACGGCTGCGGCGGCTGCGCGCGAGCCGTCAGAAGGCGCGCGCGGCGCGGCGTCTCGGCTTCGAGGTGACCTGACTCGCTACAGTGGGCTCGATGAAAGAGCGCGTCCCCGATTCCGCGGGGCTTCCGCTGCGGGCCATGGTGATGGTGCTGCTGTTCCTCGGCGTCATCTTCCTGCTGCTCGGCTGGCAGGCCCTGAGCTCGTCGGGGAACTCCGATGACGACTCGGCGTCGGCGGTGTCCGGCATGACCAGCACCACCAGTTCCTCGGCCGCGTCGACCACGACGCCCGCGGCCAACCAGGCCGACGTCCGCGTCTACAACATCTCTGCCAGGGAAGGCGTCGCCGGGCGCACCAAGGACGAGCTGACCTCGGCCGGCTTCCGGGTCACCGAGATCGGCAACCTCACCGTGCCCGACGTCGCGACGACCACGGTGTACTTCACCGACGCCGACGGCGAGCATGCCACCGCGGACGCCGTGGGCAAGAAACTGGGCGCGCCCGTGGAACCGCGGATCCCCGCGCTCAGCGATCAGCCGCCGGGCGTCCTCGTGCTGGTGGCGGGCTGAGGCGTCCGGCCGCTCGATCGGTTCCGGGTCGCCGGGTTAGGCTCTGGACATGCCTATGCTCGCCGGTCACCGTAATGCCGCTGCCGCCACCATGTCCGCACTGTCCACGTGTTTACTGGCCACCTGCGCCGCGCTGCTGAGTGGCTGCTCGCCCGACCAGCCCCCCGCGACGTCCCCGGGCACCACGCCGCCGGTCTGGACCGGCTCGCCGGCCCCCGCGGCCTCCGGGAACGCGGCGCCGGCCGCCCAGAGCATCATCACCGTACTCAAGAACGCCGACGGCGCCGAGATCGCGACCGCCAAGTTCGATTTCGGCAACGGCTTCGCCACCGTCACGATCGCGACGACCGGGCCCGGTCACCTCGCGCCCGGCTTCCACGGGGTGCACATCCACAAGGTGGGCAAGTGCGAACCCAACTCGGTCGCCCCCGGCGGCGGCGAGCCCGGCGACTTCCTCTCCGCCGGCGGGCATTTCCAGACGCCGGGGCATTCGGCCGAGCCCGACAGCGGTTACCTGCCGCCGCTTCAGGTCCGCCAGGACGGGACGGGGATGCTGGAGACCACCACGGACGCGTTCGGCATGGACGACCTGTTGACCGGTCAGAAGACCGCGATCATCATTCACGCCGGTGCCGACAACTTCGGCAACATCCCGGCGGACCGCTACCAGCAGGCCAACGGCACGCCGGGCGCAGACCAGACGACGATGAGCACCGGTGACGCCGGCAAGCGGGTGGCATGCGGTGTCATCGGTTCCGGGTAAGAGGGCTTCTGGCAGGGGCGATGCCCGCATCGACTTCGTCCGCTCGCCGCGGCCGACCGTCGGCGTGGAGTGGGAGTTCGCCCTGGTCGACGCCGAGACCCGGGACCTGAGCAACGAAGCCACCTCGGTGATCGCCGAGATCGGCGAAAACCCGCGTGTGCACAAGGAATTGTTGCGCAACACCGTCGAGGTGGTCAGCGGCGTCTGCGAGTGCGCGGGGGAGGCCATCGAGGACCTGCGCGCCACCCTGGGCCCGGCGCGGCGGATCGTGCGGGACCGCGGCATGGAGTTGTTCTCCGCCGGCACCCACCCGTTCGCGCGGTGGTCCTCCCAGCAGCTCACCGACGCGCCGCGGTACGCGGAGTTGATCAAGCGCACCCAGTGGTGGGGCCGCCAGATGCTGATCTGGGGGGTGCACGTGCACGTCGGCATCCGCTCCGCGCACAAGGTGATGCCGATCATGAGCTCGCTGCTCAACTACTACCCCCACCTGCTGGCGTTGTCGGCGTCCTCGCCGTGGTGGGGCGGCGAGGACACCGGATACGCCAGCAACCGGGCGATGATGTTCCAGCAACTGCCCACCGCGGGGTTGCCGTTCCAGTTCCGGACCTGGGGTGAGTTCGAGGGCTTCGTCTACGACCAGAAGAAGACCGGCATCATCGACCACGTGGACGAGATCCGTTGGGACGTCAGGCCGTCACCACATCTGGGCACCCTCGAGGTGCGGGTCTGCGACGGCGTGTCCAACCTGCGCGAGCTGGGCGCGCTGGTCGCCCTGACGCACTGCCTGATCGTCGACCTGGACCGCAGGCTGGAGGCCGGCGAGACGCTGCCGACCATGCCGCCCTGGCACGTCCAGGAAAACAAGTGGCGTGCCGCCCGGTACGGCCTGGACGCCGTGATCATCCTGGACGCCGACAGCAACGAGCGGTTGGTCACCGACGATCTCGCCGACGTGCTGACCCGGCTGGAACCGGTCGCCAAATCGCTGAACTGCCTCGACGAGCTGGCGACGGTGGCCGACATCTGGCGCGACGGCGCGTCCTACCAGCGACAGCGGCGCGTGGCCGAGGAACACGAGGGCGACCTGCGCGCGGTTGTCGACGCGCTGGTGGCCGAGTTGGAGGTCTAGCGCCCATGACCGATCCGGAAACCCTTGAGCTGGCGATGTTTCCGCTGGAGTCGGCGCTGCTGCCCGGCCAGGACCTTCCGCTGCGCATCTTCGAACCCCGCTACGGTGCGTTGGTGCGCCACTGCATCGAGAGCGGCGACCCGTTCGGCGTGGTGTTGATCTCGGCGGGCCGCGAAGTGGGCGGGGACGATGCGCGTAGCGATGTCGGCACCCTGGCCACGATCGGCGAATGCCTCGACCACGGCGCGGGCCGCTACTCGCTGCTGTGCCGGACGGGCGAGCGGATCCGGGTGTGCGGGTGGCTGCCCGACGATCCCTACCCGCGGGCGGCCGTGCGGCTCTGGCCCGACGAGCCGGGTGACCCGGTGACCCCGGCCCAGGTCCGCGAGCTCGAGGACCGCGTCATGGCCGTGTTCGGGCGCATCGCGGAGGCGCGCGGTGCCGAGCTGCCGGCCCGTGAGGTGTTGCTGGGTCCGGCCGGGGGCGCCGATCCCGGGCAGCGGCTCTTCGCGCTGGCGGCGCGGGTTCCGATCGGGGCCGCCGACCGCTACGCCGTGCTGGCGGCGCCGTCGGCCGCCGACCGGCTGGCCGCTTTCGGCGAGGCCGTCGACGCGCTCGCCGACGTGGTCGAATTCGAGTTGTCCTGACGTGAGAGTGCACCTGCAGGTCGACGGATCACCGGCGGGCGCGCGGGCGAGCGCCGGCGAGATCGCCGCGGCCGGCGCCGACGGCCTGTTCACCTTCGAGGGTCAGCACGACGTGTTCTTTCCGTTGTTGCTCGCCGCCGGCGAAACCCGCCTGGACCTGATGACCAACGTGGCGATCGCCCCGCCGCGCAGTCCGCTGCACCTGGCGCACGCGGCCTACGATCTGCAGGAGTACAGCGGCGGCCGGTTCCGGCTCGGCCTGGGATCGCAGGTGCAGGCGCACATCGAAAAGCGTTACGGCAGTAAGTGGGAGCGGCCGGCGGCGCGCATGGCCGAAACCATCGCGGCGATCAAGGCGATATTCGCGGCGTGGGAAGGCGAGAGCCGCCTCGATTTTCGCGGCGAGTTCTTCACGCACACGATCATGGCGCCCAACTTCAATCCCGGGCCCAACCCGTTCGGGCCGCCGCCGGTGCTGCTGGGCGCGCTGGGCCCGGTGATGACCCGCACGGCCGCCGAGTTCGCCGACGGGCTGCTGGTCATGCCGTTCAACAGCGCCCGCCATCTCACCGAGCGCACGATCCCCGCCGTCGCCGAGGGGCTGCGCCGCTCGCACCGAAGCCCCGGCGACTTCCGGATCGTCGCCCAGGCGATGGTCGCCGTGGGCCGCGAGGAGGCCGACCTGGCGGCCGCGGTCGCCGGGGTGGCGTCGCTGATCGGGTTCTACGGCTCGACGCCGGCCTACCTGCCCGTGCTCGAGGCCGAGGGGTGGGCCGACATCCAGCCCGAGCTCAACGCGCTGTCCAAGCGGGGCCGCTTCGCCGAGATGCGGGCAATGATCACCGAGCCGATGGTGGCGCGGATCGGGATCGCCGGTACCCCGGAGGACTGCGCGCGGCAGATCGCCGAGCGGTTCGGCGAGCACGCCGACGAGGTGTGCTGTTACTTCCCCGGCTACACCCCGCGCGGGCAGGACGTCGCCGACCTGATCGCCGCCCTGCACCGGGCGCCGCGATGACCCCGGCGGTGACGGTCGAGCCTCAGCGCGCACCCGAAGCCCTGAGCTCGCCCTCGAGTACGCGCTACCCGGTCTCGGCGAACGCGCGCAGCGCATCGAGCTGCACCGGGTCCAGTGCGGGACGGACGGTTTCGCGGGCCGCGGCGAGGTCGGCTGCCGTCACGTCGGTGGCGTCGATGGACCGTCGCATCGCCGCCAGCGCCGCCTCCCGCAGCAGCGCCACGCAGTCCGCGGCGCTGTAGCCCTCGAGCCCGGCGGCCACGTCGTCAAGGTTCACGTCGGCGCTCAGCGGTATCGACCTGCCCGCGGTGCGCAGGATTTCGCGGCGGGCGGCGGCATCGGGCGGTTCGACGAACACCAGGCGCTCCAGCCGCCCGGGCCGCAGCAGCGCGGGGTCGATCAGGTCGGGACGGTTGGTGGCGCCGAGCACGACGACGTCGCGCAGCGGGTCGATGCCGTCGAGTTCGGTCAGCAGCGCGGCCACCACCCGGTCGGTCACGCCGGAGTCGACGCTCTGCCCGCGCCGGGGCGCCAGTGCGTCGACCTCGTCGAGGAACACCAGCGACGGCGCGGAGTCACGGGCCCGGCGGAACAGCTCCCGGACCGCCCGCTCGCTGCTGCCCACCCACTTGTCCATCAGCTCGGAGCCCTTGACGGCGTGCACGCTGAGCTGCCCGGTGCTGGCCAGCGCGCGCACCACGAAGGTCTTGCCGCAGCCGGGCGGGCCGTAGAGCAGCACACCGCGGGGCGGATCGACGCCCAGCCGGGCGAACGTGTCGGGATGCTGCAGCGGCCACAGCACCGCCTCGGTCAACGCCTGTTTGGCTTCGGCCATGTCGCCGACGTCGTCGAGGGTCACGTTGCCCACGGTCAATTCCTGACCGGCCGAGCGGGACAGCGGCCGGATGACGCCGAGCGCGCCGGCCAGGTGGTCCTGATTCAGCCGCGGTGGTTGCCCGTCGGTGCTGGCCCGCGCCGCGGCCCTCAGCGCCGCCTCGCGCATCAGTGCGGCCAGATCGGCGACGACGAATCCCGGTGTGCGGGATGCGATCTCGTCGAGGCGGAGGTCGCCGGTGGGTACCGGCTTCAGCAGGGCCTCGAGCAGCGCCGTGCGGGTAGCGGCGTCCGGCAGCGGCAGGCACAGCTCCCGGTCGCACAAATCGGGGGCGCGCAGCCGGGGGTCGAGCTGGTCGGGTCGCGCGGTCGTGGCGATCAGCGCGACGCCCCCGGTGGCCACCGCGGTGCGCAGCTCGCCCAGGATCAGCGCGGCCACCGGCTCGGCGGTGGCCGGCAGCAGGGCGTCGACATCGGCGATCAGCAGCACGCCGCCGCCTTGCCAACCGTCACCGCGAACCGTGCGCACCGCCGCGGCCACGGCCTTGAGCCGCTCGTTCGCGCCCAGCGCGCCGACCTCGGGGCCGTCGAGTTCCACCAGCCTGCGGCCGTCGCACACCGCGCGCGCCAGCGTCACCTTGCCCACACCGGCCGGGCCCGACACCAACACCCCCAGGTTGGCGCCGGCGCCCAGCGTCCGGAGCAGGTGCGGCTCGTCGAGCGCGAGCTTGAGCCATTCGGCGAGCTTGGCGGCCTGGGGCTGCGAGCCCCTGAGCTCCTCCACGAGGACCGCCGGGGTGCCGGTGCTCAGCGGCTCCCGGGTGACCGGCCCGGCGGCCGGAACGCCGGCCCCCCAGGTGACCAGCGTGTTCGGCTGCACGCTGACCGGCCCATCCGGGTCGACGCCGGTCACGGTCAGCAGTTCCGAGGTCCAGCTGATGCCGACCGCGGCCGCCAGCGCGCGGGTCGCTCCCCGATTCGACGGGGACGTCGACGTGCCGGGGCCGAGGTCGCGGGGCAGCAGCGACACGGCATCGCCGACGGTCAGCACCTTGCCGAGCAGGGCCTGGCGCAGGGTGACCGGCGACACCGACCGGGTCGCCAGGGACGAGCCGGCCAGGGTCACCGACCGCGCGCCGTACACGGTGACCGCTCCGACGAGCACCGCGGTGTCCTCGCGCAGCCCGGCGTTGGACAGCGTCACGTCGTCGAGCAGCGCGGTGCCCACCGCGGTGTCCGGCCCGGCCAGTCCCGCCACGGCCGCCGTGGTCCGCGACCCGGTCAGCGACACCGCGTCCCACTCCCGGATCCCGAGCGCGGCGACGGCACTCGGGTGCAGGCGGATGACGCCCCGGCGGGAGTCCAGGGCCGAGGTGTTCAGCCGGGCGGTGAGCGTGAGCCGGCCGGAGCCCGTCATGTCAAACGCCCGCCCGGTTTGCGCAGTCCCAGGCGCGCCATCGACCGGCGGTGGGGCCGGGCCTGTCGGATCGCGCGTCGCGCGGCCCGCCGCTGCTTGGGTTCTTCGGCCCACGCCTCGGGGTGCGCGGCCAGCCAGCGCTGGTTGCGCACCCCGAACGGGATGTGCACCAGGTAGGCGAGGATGATCGCCCAGATCAGCAGGTAGGGGGCCAGCACCGCGGCGGCGGCGAAGATCGCCAGCACCGCCAGCAGCGGCGCGGCCCAGTTCGGCGGCACCGCCACGGCGTGCATCTTTTTCATCGGGATCTTGCTGACCATCAGCATCGACGTCCCCACCACCCAGACGCACAGGAATGCCGTCGACGTCCACCAGCCCGCACCGAACTGCAGTTTGAGCGCGATCAGGCCGATGATCGAGACCGCGCCCGCGGGCGCGGGCATCCCCACGAAGAACTCCTGCGCGTAGGCGGGCTGGCTGCCGTCGTCGAGCAGCGCGTTGAACCTCGCCAGCCGCAGCACCACGCACACCGCGTACAGCAGCACCACCACCCAGCCGGCCGGCGACGCCGACAGCATCGTCACGTACAGCACGACCGCGGGGGTGACCCCGAAGTTCACCGCGTCGGCCAGCGAGTCGATCTCCGCGCCCATCCGGGACTGCGCGTCCAGGATCCGCGCCACCCGGCCGTCCAGACCGTCCAGGATGGCGGCCGCGGCGATCAGCGCCATCGCGGCTTTCGGCTGCTGCTCGAGGGCGAACTTGATCGCGGTCAGCCCCGCGCAGACGGACAGCACGGTCATCGAGCTGGGCAGGATCTGCAGGCTCACCGCCCGCCTGGCCCGGGGCCTGAGGGTCATGGCAGTTCGGCCAGGACGGTCTCGCCGGCGACCGCGCGCTGGCCCACCTCGACGAGCGGCACCGCGCCCGGCGGCAGATAGGTGTCCACCCGGGAGCCGAACCTGATCAGCCCATAGGTGTCGCCGACGGACAGCGTGTCGCCCACCCGCGCGTCGCAGACGATGCGGCGCGCCAGCAGCCCCGCGATCTGCACCGCGACGACGTCTGAGACCTCGGCGCCGCCGTCGGTCCGGATCCGCAGGCTGGTGCGTTCGTTCTCGGCGCTGGCCGACGCGAGGTCGGCCGGCCCGAAGCGGCCCGGGCGGTGCTGCACGGCGATCACCTCGCCCGTCACCGGCGCGCGCTGCACGTGGGCGTCCAGCAGCGACAGGAAGATGCTGACCCGCGGCAGCGGCGCGTCACCCATGCCGAGTTCGGCGGGCGGGGCGGCGGCGTCGATCACGCAGATCACGCCGTCGGCGGGCGCCGCCACGGCGCCGGCCCGCGACGGCGGCACCCGCGGCGGGTGCCGGAAGAACCCCGCACAGGCACCCGCCGCCAGCAGACCCGCCCGGCGCAGCCAGCGGTGGTGGCGTCCCGCCAGGGCGACGCCCAGGCCGGCGGCGACGAACGGCCGACCGGCCGGATGCAGGGGTGGGACGGTGGAACGGATCAACTCCAGCACGTGTCGCGGACCGAAAGTCGGGTCCTGCGCGGTCGGGCCGATAAGGGGCGGGCGTCGGGCCACGCGGTCATCTTACGGAGCCGCCGCAACCGGTGCCGCACAGTCGAGCCGGGCCTAGCCCAGATCCCACACCTGCAGCCGGGTCCCGGCGGCCACCTCGGCGACATCTTCGGGAATGTCCAGCAGCGCGTTCGCCGACGCCAGCCACCGCAGGTGGTGCGACGCCGGCGGTCCGTAGCTGACGACCGTGCCGCCGTCGACGTCGAGTATCGCGCGCCGGAACTGGCGTTTGCCGCGCGGCGAGGTCAGGGACTCGGTCAGGACCGCGGGACGGTGCGGGCGCTCCGGGTCCGGCAGGCCCATGGCCCGGCGCAGCGCCGGGCGGATGAACACCTCGAAGGACACCAGCGCGCTGACCGGGTTGCCGGGCAGGGTGACGATGGTGGTGCCGGCGACGCGGCCGACGCCCTGCGGCATCCCCGGCTGCATGGCCACCTTGACGAATTCGACCCCCTGGTCGCCCTCCCGGCCGAAGGCGTCCTTGACGACCTCGTAGGCGCCGGCGCTGACGCCGCCGCTGGTGATGACGAGGTCGGCGGCAGCGGCGTAGCGGTCCAGCAGCGCGGCGAACTGCGCGACGTCGTCGTGGGCGGTCGCGACGGCGATCACCTCCGCGCCGGCCTCGCGGGCGGCGCCGGCCAGCATGACCGAGTTGGACTCGTAGATCTGGCCGGGTCGCAGCGGGACGCCCGGCGGCACCAACTCCGACCCGGTCGATATCACCAGCACCCGCTGGTGCGGGATCACCGGCAGGCCGGCCATCCCCAGCGCCGCGGCCAGGCCGAGCATCGCCGGCGTCACGACCTGGCCCCGGCGCAGCACGGTGGTGCCGGGGGCGACGTCCTCGCCCGCGCGCCGGATGTGCTTGCCGGGCTCGCGGGGGGCTCGGATCGCCACCGTTTCCACGCCGCCGTCGGTGTCTTCCACCGGCACGATCGCCGTCGCCCCCGCCGGCACCGGCGCGCCGGTCATGATGCGGTGCGCGGTGCCCGGCCGCAGGGTCAACTGGTCGGTGCGCCCGGCGGGGATGTCCTCGGCGACAGGCAGCACGACCGGGTGCTCGGCCGTCGCGGGTGCAATGTCCTCGGCGCGCACCGCGTAGCCGTCCATCGCGGAGTTGTCGAACACCGGCAGCGCCAGCCGCGCGACGACGTCGTCGGCTAGGACCAGCCCCTGCGCGTCCGCCAGGGCGACCGTGGCCGCCGGCCGGGCCCGGATCAGCTCCGCGACGACCCGCTGATGTTCTGCTACCGATCGCATCCGGCCATTATCGGCCGTCAGACCGGGAAGTGGACGCCGGTGAGTTCTTCGGAGACCGCCCACAGCCGGCGCTGCAGTTCCTCGTCGTGGGATTGGCGGCTGGACTCGACGAGCCTGGGACGGCCGCGCTGCTCGAGGAAGCCGTCGGGCCCGTAGTACTGCCCGCCCCGCACGTCCGGGTCGGTGGCGGCGCGCAGCGTCGGCAGCGCGCCCATCGCCGCGCTCTGGAACAGCACCGGCCCCAGCACGGCCTTCAGCGGCTGGAAGATCGCCGGCAGGTTGCGGGCCAGCTCGGTGTTGGAGCCGCCGGGATGCGCGGCGACGGCGACGGTCTTCGCCTCGGGGTTCGCGGCCAGCCGGCGCTGCAGCTCGTAGGTGAACAGCAGGTTGGCCAGCTTGGACTGGCCGTAGGCGGCGATCCGGTCGTACCCGTGTTCTGACTGCAGGTCGTCGAAGTGGATCGCGGCCCGCAGCCGGTGCCCGAGGCTGCTGACGGTCACCACCCGCGAGCCGCGCACGTCCAGCAGGTGGTCGAGCAGCAGGCCCGTCAGCGCGAAGTGGCCGAGATGGTTGGTGCCGAACTGCATCTCGAAGCCGTCGGCGGTGACCTGCTTGGGGGTCCACATCACCCCGGCGTTGTTGATCAGCAGGTCGATGCGCGGGTAGGCCGCCCGCAGCGCCTCGGCCGCGGAACGCACCGAGTCCAGCGAGCTCAGGTCCAGGGCCTGCAGGGTGATGTCGGCGCCGGGGTGTGCGGCGACGATGCGCGACAGGGCGACGTTGCCCTTGGCGAGGTCGCGTACGGCCAGCACCACATGGGCGCCGCGGTAGGCCAGCACGACGGCCGCCTGGTAGCCGATTCCGGTATTGGACCCGGTGACGACGGCGACGCGGCCGCTCTGGTCCGGCACGTCGGATTCCGACCATGTGTTGGACGTCATGGCCAAAACATACCCACCCGGACCGGTGGCCGCTGGCCCGGCGGCGGCAGGCGCGGCGCTACCGCCCCCGGTGGTGGTCGGCGGCGCTAGGGCACCCAGTGGTTGTCGTTGCGGACGAACCACTCCCTGCGCTCGTCGTCGGTCATGTCGCTCAGCGCGCCGAAACCCTCGAAGTAGGCCTCCCGCGGCGCGCCCGGGGCGAACAGCATGAGGACCGAGGCGGGTTCGTCCGCCTCGTTGCGGAAGCCGTGAATCCCGCCGGGCGGGACGTAGAGGAAGTCGCCCCGACTCCCGTCCACCCATTCGTTGCCGTCGTAGAGCTTCATCGTCCCGGACAGCACGAAGAACGCCTCCGACATCGCGCGGTGAAAGTGCGGTCCGGGCCCACCGCCGGCGGGCGGCAGGTCGACCCGGTAGAGGCCGTAGTCGCCGTCGGTGGCCCGCTGGTTGGCCAAATAGTGGTACTTGGTGCCGAACGATTCGTGGTCCGGCGGCGAGTCGGCCCGCCTGAACCAGGCGCTGACTTCGGGTTCGTCCTTGGTGTATCGGGGCGGCGGATACGGCGGCACGACGAGGGACATGCGTCCAGTGTGCGGCCATTGATCGCGGCCGCGGCTTCGGCGGGTGCTACGAGCAGCTGCTCGACCTGCCCGCAGCGGTTACGCGCAGCGCGATAACACGGGAGGCGTTCTTGCACTCGGCATGGGCGAGTGCTAAGAATGACGTTGGCACTCGCGACCGGCGAGTGCCAGGTCGGGACGGTGAGGCCAGTCTGGTCGTCCGTCGCGGGCACTGCGCCCGGCCAGCGTAAGTAATGGGGTTGTCGTCACCACGGTGGCCCCAGTTTCATTCCCGACCCGGAGGAATAACTTCGCAATGGCCAAGACAATTGCGTACGACGAAGAGGCCCGTCGCGGCCTCGAGCGCGGGCTCAACGCCCTCGCCGACGCGGTAAAGGTGACGTTGGGCCCCAAGGGCCGCAACGTCGTCCTGGAGAAGAAGTGGGGTGCCCCCACGATCACCAACGATGGCGTGTCCATCGCCAAGGAGATCGAGCTGGAGGACCCGTAC
This sequence comes from Mycobacterium helveticum, assembly GCF_007714205.1. GTDB lineage: Bacteria > Actinomycetota > Actinomycetes > Mycobacteriales > Mycobacteriaceae > Mycobacterium > Mycobacterium helveticum. The sequence goes on from NZ_VMQU01000032.1 coordinate 11,620, forward strand.
GAGAAGATCGGCGCCGAGCTGGTCAAGGAGGTTGCCAAGAAGACCGACGACGTGGCCGGTGACGGCACGACGACGGCGACCGTGCTGGCCCAGGCGCTGGTCAAGGAGGGTCTGCGCAACGTCGCCGCCGGCGCCAACCCGTTGGCGCTCAAGCGCGGCATCGAGAAGGCCGTCGAGAGGGTCACCGAGAACCTGCTGAAGTCGGCCAAGGACGTCGAGACCAAGGAGCAGATCGCCGCCACCGCCGCGATCTCCGCGGGCGACCAGTCGATCGGCGACCTGATCGCCGAGGCGATGGACAAGGTCGGCAACGAGGGCGTCATCACCGTCGAGGAGTCCAACACCTTCGGCCTGCAGCTCGAGCTCACCGAGGGCATGCGGTTCGACAAGGGCTACATCTCGGGGTACTTCGTCACCGACGCCGAGCGTCAGGAAGCGGTCCTGGAGGACCCCTTCATCCTGCTGGTCAGCTCCAAGGTGTCGACCGTCAAGGACCTGCTCCCGCTGCTGGAGAAGGTCATCCAGGCGGGCAAGCCGCTGCTGATCATCGCCGAGGACGTCGAGGGCGAGGCGTTGTCCACGCTGGTCGTCAACAAGATCCGCGGCACCTTCAAGTCGGTGGCGGTCAAGGCCCCCGGCTTCGGTGACCGCCGCAAGGCGATGCTGCAGGACATGGCGATCCTCACCGGTGGTCAGGTGATCAGCGAGGAGGTCGGGCTGTCGCTGGAGAGCGCCGACGTGGCGCTGCTCGGCAAGGCCCGCAAGGTCGTCGTCACCAAGGACGAGACCACCATCGTCGAGGGCGCCGGCGACACCGACGCCATCGCCGGGCGGGTGGCCCAGATCCGCAGCGAGATCGAGAACAGCGACTCCGACTACGACCGCGAGAAGCTGCAGGAGCGCCTGGCCAAACTGGCCGGCGGTGTTGCGGTGATCAAGGCCGGTGCGGCCACCGAGGTGGAGCTCAAGGAGCGCAAGCACCGCATCGAGGACGCGGTGCGCAACGCGAAGGCGGCCGTCGAGGAGGGCATCGTCGCCGGCGGCGGCGTGGCCCTGCTGCAGGCGGCTCCGGCGCTGGACGAGCTCAAGCTCACCGGCGACGAGGCCACCGGCGCCAACATCGTCAAGGTGGCGCTGGAGGCTCCGCTGAAGCAGATCGCCTTCAACTCCGGGCTGGAGCCCGGCGTGGTGGCCGAAAAGGTGCGCAACCTGCCATCGGGTCACGGTCTGAACGCGCAGACCAATGAGTACGAGGACCTGCTGAAGGCCGGCGTGGCCGACCCGGTCAAGGTGACCCGTTCGGCGCTGCAGAACGCGGCGTCCATCGCGGCGTTGTTCCTGACGACCGAGGCAGTCGTCGCCGAGAAGCCGGAGAAGGCGACCGCTCCCGCGGGCGACCCGACCGGTGGCATGGGCGGCATGGACTTCTGAGTCCACCAGCGGAAAAGCCCGGTTCCCTTGGGGGCCGGGCTTTTCCGTGTCGTCGAGGCCGGGGTCAAGGAGTGTGGGGGTCTCAACGAATGTCCGCCCGCGCCGGACGGCGCGGACTGTCGGATGCGGCCCCGGGCGCACCGCGGCGGCACCCGTCCGCCACGACGGGCCGGTACGGGTCACCGGAGGTGCTCGCCGACCGCTGCCGGGCAGCAACCCCGAGACGGGGTGCGCGTCGCGTGACGACCACAGATCACTCACCTGCAACGGCTCACGGACGGCCCCCGCGTCCGGCCACCCGGTAGGTTCGACCCGTGACTCTTCCGACCCCCTCACCCACCAGCACGGCCGTCGTGACCGGGGCGTCGTCGGGCATCGGCGCCGACATCGCCCGCGAACTGGCCGACCGAGGCCACGGCCTCACCCTGGTCGCCCGCCGCGAAGACCGGCTGCGCGAACTGGCCGGCGAACTGGCCCAAGGCGGCTCGCACGTCGAGGTGATCGCCTGCGACGTCGCGGATCCCGCCGCCCGGGCCGACCTCCTCGACGAGGTCGGCCGGCGCGGGCTGACCGTCGACGTCCTGGTCAACAACGCCGGTATCGGCACCATCGGGTCGGTGACGAGATCGCCCGTCGCCGACGAGATCGCGCAGGTGCGGGTCAACGTCGAGGCCGTCATCGACCTGACCACCCGCGCGGTCCAGCAGATGGTGCCCCGCGGACGCGGCGCGATCCTCAATGTCGGATCCACCGCGGGCTTCCATCCGTTCCCCGGGCAGGCCGGCTACGCCGCCACCAAGGCGTTCGTGAAGACCTACACCGAAGGGGTGCGCGCCGAGCTCGCGGGCACCGGTGTCACCGTCGCGCTGCTGTGCCCGGGGCCGGTGCGCACCGAGTTCCTCAAGAACGCCGGCATGGACGAACGCACGTTCGCCGCCGCGTTCCCGAAGTTCATGTGGATGCCGTCGCGCGCGGTGGCGCGCGCCGGGGTCGACGCGCTCGACGGCGACCGGGGCACGGTGATCGCCGGGCTGCCCAGCCAACTGTCCACCCGCCTGTTCCAGTTCATGCCGCGGCGGGTGCTGCTGCCGCTGTTGAAAAACCAGCACCCGGGCCTCAAAAGGGACCTGCGCCGGGACCGGTCAGCGCGCTAGGGGCCAGGGCCGCATCCAGCCCTCCACCGGAAGCGCGAGCGCGTTGCACAGCGTGCAGATCGTGCGGTACCAGCCGACGGCCGTGAGCAATTCGATCCGCTGCTCGTCGTCCAGTGAGTGGCCCAGCACTTCCCACGTCGCCTCCGACCACGAGCCGGTGCGTTCCAGCTCGTCCACCGCCGCGATCAGCGTCCGCTCGGCCGGGCTCCAGCGCGGGTCGTCCGCACCGCCGGTGACCAGCGCGTCGCACTCGTCGTCGCCGACGCCGGCGAGGGGACCCCAGAACGCGGCCTGCCCGCCCCACTCGTATTCGCAGCGCAGGAGCGCACAGATCCGGAGGATCGCGATCGTCCGCGTCCGGGTGGGCAAAAGCGCTGCGACGTAGAGGGATTCACCGAGCTTGCGCAGCCGGGTGGCCAGCGCCGGATGGCGCTGCAGGCAACGCACCAGCAGCAGCGGCTCATATGCGCGGTCGGGGTGGCCCCAGCTGTTGATGCTGACGGCATCTTCCTCGCTCCACGGCGGGGCCAGCGGTGCGACGCGGCTCACGGATGAGACTGTACGGTGCGCACCCGTCAGGCCGGCAGCGAGAACACGACGCAGTCGTGCAGGCAGCCCCGGGCCGCCTCGGGTGAGTCGGGGGCGGCGTCACGGTGCAGCAGCGCGCGGTCGGGCACGACGCCCAGGGGCGCGGAACCGGGCCCCGCGTCCTGCGCGTGCCCGTCGACGATGAGCGAGTATCCGCCCGGCTCGACGGGGGGCCACAGCAGGGTGACGTCGCGGCGCCGGGCGAGGTTGTCGCGGGTACGCCCGCCGATAGGGCCGACGTCGATGGTCCCGTCGCGCAACGTCGGCGCCACCGTCACCGTGTGCACGCGATAGCCGTCGTCGACGGTGATCAGGTACGCGTACGGGTAGTCGGGGAGAGCGGCGGCGAGCCGCTGCAGGTCCACCCTCTTTTTCGTCCGCATGGTCCGAGGATAGGCCTCGGGCCTGGCGCGAAACGGATTTCTAGTCGGGCGGGGTCGGCAGCAGGCTCAGCTCCCTGATGCCCGGGTTGGGGCCGGCCGGGGTGCGGTCGGCCTTGTTGAAGAAGCCCGAGTTGGGGATGCCCGGCTCGCGAACGGGCGGGTTGCCGCGCACCGCGGGGTCGCCGGGCGCGGGGCTGAAGACGCCCGTGGGAGCGGTGGCCGCGGTCCGCACGCCCACGGTGGGAGTGGGACCGCCGGCGGCGGTGACGGCGGCGGCGTTCGCGCCGAGCGATTCGACGCCGCCCGCGAAGGCGGCGGGCGGGCTCGGCGGTGCGGCAAAGGCGGCGCTGGCCGCGGCCGGGTTGAGCAGGGCCGCGTTGCCCAGGCTGGCGCTCAGGCCGCCGGTGTTGGCGGCGGCCGAGCTGAGCAGGCCCGAACCCAGGTTGACCGCGCCCAGACCGCCGGTGACGTGGCGGGCGGAGCCGAGCATGCCGGCGTCGGGGACTGCCTGCGCGCCCAGGGCGTTGTCCTGGAAGAAGCCCGTGTTGGCGGCGCCGTTGTTGAACAAGCCCATGTTCATGCTGCCGGAGTTGGCGAAGCCGGTGTTGAACGAGCCGGCGTTGCCGATGCCGAAGTTCCCGTTGCCCGAGTTGAAGAAGCCGATGTTGTTGTTGCCCGAGTTGAACAGGCCGATGTTCCCGGTCCCCGAGTTGAAGCCGCCGAAGCCGATCTGGTTGTTGCCGGTCAGCCCGATGCCGAAGTCGTTGTTACCGGTGTTGCCCAAGCCGATGTTTCCGTTTCCGAGGTTGCCCACGCCGAGGTTGTTGTTCCCGGAGTTGCCGGAACCCACGTTCAGGCTGCCGCTGTTGCCGAAGCCGAGGTTCGAGCCCTGGCCGCTGCTACCGGGCAGGACGCTGCTGAGCTGGCCGTTGCTGAACCGGAAGCCGATCTTCTGCAGGACCTGCTGCCAGGGCGCCAGCTGACCGGCGGCCGCCGACGCGTCGGCGTGGTAGTTGAGCATCGCCGCGACATCGGCCGCCCACATCTGCTCGTACGCGGCCTCGGTGTCCATGATCGCCGGGGCGTTGAGCCCGAACCAGTTCGTGTTTGCCAGCGCCTGCACCAGCATCCGGTTGGCCGTGACCACCGCCGGCTGGATGGTGGCCGCCAACGCCGCCTCGAATGCGCCCGCGATGGCCGCCGCCTGGCTTGCTGCGACCTCGGCCTGGGCGGCCGCCGCGCTCAGCCACCCGGAGTACTGCGTGGCGACCGACAGCATCGCCGTCGCCGAAGCCCCCTGCCACGACCCGCTGGCCAGGTCCGTCGTCACCGAGAGGAACGACGATGCTGACGACGCCAGGTCCTCGGCCAGCCCTTCCCACGCGGTCGCCGCAGCAAGCAGCGGCGCCGCTCCGGGACCGGCGAAGAGTAATGCCGAGTTGATCTCTGGCGGCAACCACGCAAAATGCGGGCTCGTCACTGACCCAACTTAACCGCGACGGGCTGCCCTTCGTGGCGTTATCGGGCGGGTACTGGGGATGACCGCCGGCCGCGGACCAACTTGCCGGGGCGGGCGTCGGTGGGGACGCCGTTGGCGGCGATCACCTCCCCGGACACGATCGTGGCGACGTAACCGTCGGCGGTCTGGTCCAGGCGGCGGCCGCCGGCGGGCAGGTCGTGGCGGATGACCGGCTTGTGCAGCCGCAGCGCGGCGTGGTCGATGACGTTGAGGTCGGCCTTGTAGCCGACGGCGATGCGGCCGCGGTCGCCCAGCCCGGCCACCCGGGCCGGCACCGAGGTCAGCGCGCGGACGGCCTCGGGCACGCTGAACCGGCCCGACTTGCGGTCGCGCGCCCAGTGGGTCAGGAAGTACGTCGAGTAGCTGGCGTCGCAGATCATCCCGTAGTGGGCGCCGCCGTCGCCGAGACCGAGCACCACGTCGTCCCGGTGCAGCAGCATGCCGACCGTGTCCAGCGAATTGTTTGCCAGGTTGCTGGTGGCGACCAACAGGATGGCGCGCCCGTCGTCGTCGAGCAGCCGGTCGTAGGCCTCCTCCATCGGCTGCACCCCGCGGGCACGGGCGCGGGCACCGATGCTCGTCGACGGGTCGGGCTCGTAGTCGGGGTTGTCGCCCAGCGGGTAGATCCAGTCCCACATCTGCGCGACGTACAGGATCGGGTGACCCTGGCCGGGCTTGTCGGCCAGGATGCGGGCGCGGACCTCCGGCTTGCGCATCTCGGCGACCCGCTCGGCCAGCGGCAGGTGCGCGATCTCGCGGTAGCTGGGGTAGAGCACGAAGGGGTTGGCGGTGAGCTGCAGCCCGAGGATCAGCCCGATCGGGCGCGGCAACAGCTGCGCGGTAAATTGTGCGTCGCCCCCACCGGCATTGGCGTTGGCCTTCTCGATCATCGTGATGGCGTCCCTCCACGTCGGTTCGCCCGCGTTGGCGACCACCAGGGTGAACGTGACCGGCAGGCCGACGTCCTCGGCCACGTCGAACACCGTCTGCAGCACGGGCTGGTACCCGCCGGCGGGGATGTCGGGCACGAATTGCAGCAGCCCGCCGCCGCCGTCGACGACCCCCTTGGCGATCTCCTCGATCTCCTCGCGGGCGGCGTCGTAGCTCGGGATCGGCGAACCGCTCTCGGTCTTGTGGATCGTGAAGCGCGAGGTCGCGAAGCCCAGCGCACCGGCCTCGATCGCCTCGGTGGCCAGCGCCCGCATCTTCGCGAGATCCGCGGCGGTGGCCGGTTCGCGGTCGGCGCCGCGCTGCCCCATCGCGTACACCCGCAGCGGCGAGTGCGGCAGGTAGGCGGCCACATCGATGTCACGCCGTCCCGCCTCGATGGCGTCCAGGTATTCGGGGAAGGTCTCCCAGGTCCACGGCAGGCCGTCGGTCATCACCACGCCGGGAATGTCCTCGACCCCGGCCATCACGTCGACGAGCACGTCGTGGTCGGACTGGCGGCACGGCGCGAAGCCGACCCCGCAGTTGCCCATCACCACCGTGGTCACCCCGTGCGCCGACGACGGGGTCAGCCGCTCCGACCAGATGGACTGGCCGTCGTAGTGGGTGTGCAGGTCGACGAAGCCGGGCGTGACCAGCAGCCCGGTGGCGTCGATCACGCGCGCGGCGGTGTCCCCGTTCTCGTGGCCCATGGGTGGCCCAACGGCCACAATGACGCCGTCTTGCACCGCCACGTCGCCGACGTACGGTTCACCCCCCAGCCCGTCGACGATGGTGCCGTTGCGGATGATGAGGTCGTAGGTCATCTAATTAATCTACGACCGCGCCGGGGGTCGTGCCAGGGCCACGGCCTCCCGTAATGTCGGCGGTATGGCCGATCCCGACGCCGCCGTTCAGGAACTCCTTCGGGACGCGTTCACCCGGCTGATCGAACACGTCGACGACCTCACCGACGGACTGACCGACGAGGTGGCCGACTACCGCCCGACCCCGAGCGCCAACAGCATCGCCTGGTTGCTCTGGCACAGCGCGCGGGTGCAGGACATCCAGCTGGCGCACGTGGCCGGCGTGCAGCAGGTGTGGACCCGCGACGGATGGGTGGACCGATTCGGCCTGGACCTGCCGCGCGAGGACACCGGCTACGGTCACGGGCCCGACGAGGTCGCCAAGGTGCACGCGCCCGCCGGCCTGCTGTCCGGCTACTACCACGCGGTGCACAAGCTCACCCTCGAATACCTCGCCGGGGTCACGGCCGGCGAACTGGCCCGCGTCGTGGACACCCACTGGGAGCCCCCGGTGACGGCCGGCACCCGGCTGGTGAGCATCGTCGACGACTGCGCCCAGCATCTCGGCCAGGCCGCCTACGTGCGGGGGATCCAGTAGGTTCGCGGGCGTGCGGTGCGGCGCGCTCGCGTGCGGCACCGACGACGTCCGCCGGGCCCCGGAGGTGATGGTCGCGCACAGACGCCCTAGCCGAAGGTGAACGAAAAGACTTGCAGGCCTTTGCCGACCCGCATGTCGAGCTGGTCGCGGTGGGCGGTCTGGCCGGACGCGATCCGGTGCAGCGTGGGCGGCCCGCCGATCGGCGTCGTGGTGGTCTCACCGTCGCGGGTGACGGCGATGCTGCCGGTGCCGCCGACGACCACGTACACGTCCTTGCCGGTGTAGTTCAGCCGGACGGCGGCGCCCTCGCTCTCGGCGGTGGCGCCCTGGTCGTCGATGGTCCAGCGGCCACGCAGCGCGAAGCGGTCGTCGGGCAACGTGGCCGGGAAGCTGAATGTCGCGGTGCCGGAATCGTATTGGCCGGTGCCGCCGTAATAGGTGGCCTTGCCCGCGCCCAGGTAGGTCTCGGGCGTCAGCCGGGTTCGCGGCGTGTCGTCCGCCGCGCCGGACGCCGGGGGCAGCCGGACGTCGGGGTCGGCGGCCACCAGCAGCCGGCGGATCAGCCTTTCGGTGCCGTCGTAGTCGCCCTCGCCGAACTTGGTGTGCCGGACGGTGCCGTCGGCGTCGATCAGGTATTCGGCCGGCCAGTACAGGTTCTGGTAGCTGTTCCAGGTGGCGTAGTCGTTGTCCAGCGCGACGGGGTAGGTGATGTGCAGCGCGGCGGCCGCGGCGGCCACGTTGCCGGGGACCCGTTCGAAGGCGTACTCCGGGGTGTGCACGCCGATCACCACGAAGCCGTCGTCGCGGTAGCGGTCGTACCAGTCGACGACGTGCGGGATGGCCCGCTGGCAGTTGATGCAGGAGTACGCCCAGAAGTCGATCAGGACCACCTTGCCGCGCAGCGAGGCGAGGTCGATCGGTTTGCCGTCCGGGGTGTTCAGCCACCCCGTGATCCCGGTCAGCGCCGGCGCCGGCCCACACTCCTGCAGCCTGTCGGCGCCGTCGATGCAGTCGGCCAGCCGGCCCGCCGCCGCGTCGTTCTTCGTGCGGCCCGGGTCGAGCTTGCGCCGAATGTCGTTGGCGCCGATGCTTTTCTGCATCGCCGCGGTGTAGTCGGGCACCGCGCGCTGCAGCATCGCCGGCAGGTTGAAGACCAGTGCCACGGCCAGCACGATCATCGTGATCCCGCCGGCGATCCGCACGGCGCGCTGCCGGCGGCGGAATGCGGCGACACGCTCGGCCGCGCGCCGCCCGGCCAGTGCGAAGACCAGCAGCGGCAACGCCGTCCCGATCGCGAACGCCGCGGTCAGCACCAGCGTCTCCGGCCCGATGGTGGCCGTGCCGCCGGCGACCACGATCGCGGCCAGCACCGGCCCCGCGCACGGCACATACAGCGCGCCCAGCGTCAACCCGAGCCCGAAACCGCTTCGCCGGGAGGCGAATCGGGGTTGCGGAAGTCGGGCGAACGGCCGCTCGATCAGCCGTTGCAGCGGCGGGAAGATCAAGCCCAGGCCGATGAGCGTCAGCGTCACCAGGGCGGCCCACCGGATCGCGTCCTGCGGCAGGTGCAGCGCCGACAGCAGCGCGGAACCCGCGAGGGTCACCACGCCGAAGCTGCACACCAGGCCCGCGATCACCAGATACGGCCGGGCGGAGGACCTTTCGCCGGCCGCATCGACGCCGGAAAAGAACACCACGGGCAGCACCGGCAGGATGCACGGCGAGATGCCGGTGATCAGGCCGCCGAGGAACCCGATGAGCGCGATCGTGTGCACGGGCCGGCCGGCTAGTCGCTGTAGGCGAACGAGTGATCCGGCGGCCTGACGGGAGTCACATGGACCCGCGGCGGCCGTGACCGCACCCGCATGGGCCACCAGAACCAGCGGCCCAGCAGCGCGGCGATGGACGGGGTCATGAACGCGCGCACGATCAGCGTGTCGAACAGCAGACCCAGGCCGATGGTGGTGCCCACCTGGCCGATGACCCGCACGTCGCTGACGACCATGGAGGCCATGGTGAACGCGAAGACCAGCCCGGCGTTGGTGACCACCTTGCCGGTGCCGCCCATGGACCGGATGATGCCCGTGTTCAGGCCGGCGCCGATCTCCTGTTTGAATCGCGACACCAGCAGCAGGTTGTAGTCCGATCCGACGGCCAGCAGCACGATGACCGACATCGCCAGCACCAGCCAGTGCAGCTGGATGCCGAGAATGTGCTGCCAGAACAGCACCGACAAGCCGAACGAGGCGCCCAGGGAGACCGCCACCGTGCCGACGATGACCGCGGCGGCCACGAAGGCGCGGGTGATGATCAGCATGATGATGAAGATCAGGCACAGCGAGGAGACCCCGGCGATCACCAGATCCCACTGGGCGCCCTCGGAGATGTCCTTGAAGACGGCCCCCGTCCCGCCCAGATAGATCTTGGCGTCCTCCAACGGTGTTCCCTTGAGCGACTCCTCGGCCGCGGTCTGGATCTTGTCGATGCTCGCGATCCCCTCGGCCGACGCGGGATCACCCCGGTGCAAGATGATGAACCGCGCCGCGTGCCCGTCCTCGGACAGGAAGTTGTTCATCGCGCGCTTGAAGTCCTTGTTCTTGAACACCTCCGGCGGCAGGTAGAACGAGTCGTCGTTCTTGGCGGCGTCGAACGCATGCCCCATCGCGGTGGCGTTGTCGCTCATCTGGTCCATCTGGTCGAAGATGCCCGACATGGTGCTGTGCATGGTCAGCATCATGGTGCGCATGCTGACCATGGTCTCGATCATGGGCGGGAACTGGGCGACCATCTGCGGCATCAGCCGGTCGAGGTCCTTGATGTCACCGACCAGCGTGTTGAGCTGATCGGAGATCTCGTCCACGCCGTCGATCGCGCCGAACACCGAGCGAAGCGACCAGCAGATGGGGATGTCGAAACAGTGTTTCTCCCAATAGAAATAGGAGCGCACCGGGCGCCAGAAGTCCTCGAAGTCGGCGATCTCGTCGCGCAGTTCGTTGGTGATCTGCTGCATGGCCTCGGTGTCGCCGACCATGCGGTGGGTGGTGGCGACGAGCCTGGTCATCAGGGCGTACATCTGCTGCATCGTCGCGATCGTCTTGGCCATCTCGTCGGCCTGCACCAGCATGTCGTTCATGCGGTCGCGCTGGTATTTCATGGTCTGCAGCTGACCGGCGTTCTGCATGCTCATCTGGAACGGGATCGAGGTGTGGTCCATCGTCGTGCCGTCGGGCCGCGTGATCGCCTGCACGCGGGAGATTCCCGGCACCCGGAAGATGCCCTTGGCCAGCCGGTCCAGGATCAAAAAGTCCGCCGGATTGCGCATGTCGTGGTCGGACTGGACCATCAGGATCTCCGGCTTCATCCGGGCCTGCGAGAAGTGGCGGTCCGCGGCCGCGAAGCCGGCGTTGGCGGGGATGAAGGTGGGCAGGTAGTTGCGGTCGTTGTAGTTGGCCTTATAGCCGGGCAGGGCGAGCAGCCCGACCAGCGCGACCGCACACGTGACGGCCAGGATGGGCAGCGGCCAGCGCACCACCGCGGTCCCCACCCGCCGCCAGCCCCGCACCTTGAGCACCCGCTTCGGGTCGAACAGGCCGAACCGGCTGCCCACCGTCAGCACCGCGGGCCCCAGCGTCAGCGCCACCGCCACCGCCACCAGCATCCCCACCGCGCACGGCACGCCCAGGGTCTGGAAGTAGGGCATCCGGGCGAAGCTGAGGCACAACGTGGCCCCGGCGATGGTCAGGCCCGAACCCAGGATGACGTGGGCGGTCCCCCGATACATCGTGTAGAACGCCGTGTCCCGGTCCTCGCCGGCCTGGCGCGCCTCCTGGTAGCGGCCGATGATGAAGATCCCGTAGTCGGTGCCGGCCGCGATCGCCAGCGACGTCAGCAGGCTGACCGCGAACGTGGACAGCCCGATGAGCCCGGTGTGCCCGACCAACGCGACCGCACCCCGGGCCGCGGTCAACTCGAAACCGACCGTGACCAGCAGCAGGAACACCGTGATCGGCGAACGGTAGACGACCAGCAGCATTATCAGGATCACCGCGACCGTCGTCGCGGTGATCCGCAGCATGGACCGGTCGCCGCTGTGGTGCAGATCCGCGGCCAGGGCCGACACGCCGGTGACGTAGGCCTTGACCCCCGGCGGCGGCGGGACGCCGTCCACGATCTTGCGGACCGCCTCGACGGATTCGTTGGCCAGCGGCTCGCCCTGGTTGCCGGCGAGGTTCACCTGGACGGTCACGGCCTTGCCGTCGTTGCTCTGCGCGCCCGCCGCGGTCAGGGGATCGCCCCAGAAATCCTGCACGCTGAGCACGTGCGCCTTGTCGGCGCGCAGTTTGCGGATCAGGACGTCGTAGAACCGGTGGGCGTCGTCGCCGAGGGCCCGGTTGCTCTCCAGCACGATCATCGCCGAACTGTCGGTCTCGCCTTCCTTGAAGACGTGCCCGATGCGTTTCATGGCCACGAACGACGGCGCGTCCGAGGGGCTCAGTGACACCGACCGCTCCTGGCCGACCTCTTCCAGCGACGGGACGAAGATGCTGAGCAGGACGGTGACGGCTACCCAGAACAGGATGATCGGCACCGCCAGGGTGTGGATCAGCCGGGCGAGGAAGGGCCGTTCGGTGTGGGGGGCGCCGGTGGCGGGTGACCCCGGGGGCGGCGCGCTCACGCGGACTTCACCAGGCAGAAGGTGTAGGCGTGGACCTCGTGGGAGATCCGCTCGGCCTTGACTTCGCCGTCGACGGTGATCCGGCAGCCGAGGGTGTCACTATCCCCTTGCGCGACAAGGTTTCCCATCACCGCCGCCTTCGTGGTCGTGATGCGCAGCGACCAGGGCAACCGGGCGCCGTCGACGCGCTGCGGGTCGCCGTTGACGTCGAAGTAACTGATGTCCGCGACCGCCCCCGCCGGGCCGAAGACTTCGTAGCTGATCCGTTTGGGGTTGAAGGGCTTCGGGTTTTCGAGGTTGCTGTCCGCGTAGGATTCCCGCTTGGCGGAGCCGAAGTAGCCGTGCACCCGGTACACGACGAATCCCCCGACGACCACCACCGCCAGGACCACCAGCGGTATCCAGGTTCGCGACAGCAACTTGATGATCGGACTCCCCTTCGCCGGTCGGCAGTTCGGCCGGGCCGGTTCCGCCGTCCGCCCGAGCATGGTCAACTACGGAGCACCGCGTCGCGCCGGCCGCCCCCGATCCCAGTGGTGGCGCTCCGTCCCGGACACCCGAGCCGGCGGTGGTGCGGCAGTAACACAACCAAGGCTTACCTAAGTAAATCACGGTGTCGTCAGCCTGGGCCGGACGGTCGGCTCCTTCCCGTACGTCCCTGAAGTGTAAGGCATATCACGTGCGTAACGGCAAGCCCGGATGGCGCTCGACGGGCAACAAATCACGCGTTGTGCGTTATGCAAATCACAGTACGTGCGTTACGCTCTGCCGGTGGCGCAACTCGCTTTCCAGCGCGCCCGCACGGAGGAGAAGAAGCGCCAGCGTGCGGCGGCGCTCGTCGAGGCCGCGCGTTCGCTGGCCCTCGAAACCGGCGTCGCGTCGGTGACGTTGACCGCCGTCGCCGGCCGCGCCGGAATCCACTACTCGGCGGTGCGCCGCTACTTCTCGTCCCACAAAGAGGTCCTGTTGCACCTCGCCGCCGAAGGCTGGGCCCGCTGGTCGGGCGCGGTCTGCGCGGAGCTGGGTGAACCGGGCCCGATGTCGCCGGCGCGGGTCGCCGAGACACTGGCCAACGGGCTGGCCGCCGACCCGCTGTTCTGTGACCTGCTCGCCAACCTGCACCTGCACCTCGAGCACGAGGTGGACATCGACAGGGTCGTCGAGATCCGGCGAACCATCACCGCCGCCGCGGTCGCGCTCGCCGACGCGATCGAGCGCGCGCTGCCGGCGCTGGGCCGCTCCGGCGCCTTCGACATCCTGATCGCCGCGTACTCGTTGGCCGCCGCCTTCTGGCAGATCGCCAACCCGCCGCGGCGGCTCATCGACGCCTATGCCGACGAGCCGGAGGTCCGCCCGCCGGAGTGGAACATCGATTTCCCATCCGCGCTGACCCGATTGCTCACCGCGACCTGCATCGGCCTGATCTCGGGATCGCCCTGATCTCGGGATGGCCCTGATCTCGGGATGGCCCTGATCTCGGGATGGCCCTGATCTCGGGATCGCCCTGATCTCGGGATCGCCCTGAGCAGAAGAGAAGACCGAAGTTCCGTGGCCTGGCCGGTCTGGTATCGACGAGAACGCGGCCGAGCTCCTCGAGCCGCCGAGGGCCCCGAGGGCCCCGAGGGCAATGTGCCGCTCGTCGTGGCGGTCGTCGCGGTGGCGGGTTTCTGCGTCTACCGGCTCCGCAAACGTCTCCCTGCTGCACACCGCCGGAAACGACCTGCCCGCAGCGGTCAACGCGCCCACCGATGCACTCATCGCCGCCTCGGCGCCGGCGTATTCGTTCGCCCCCGCGGTCAGCGCGCGGACGAACTGGTCGTGGAAGGTCGCCGCCTGTGCGCTGACGGCCTGATAGGCCCGCCCGTAGCGGGTGAACACCGCCACCACGGCCGCCGACACCTCGTCGCGGCCCGCGGGCAGCATCGCGGTGGTCGGCGGCGCCGCGGCGGCATGGGCGGCATCCAGCGCCCAACCGACACCCGCGAGGTCCTGCGCCGCGGTTGCCAGCAGCTGCGGGCTTGCGATCACGAACGCCATGGCTTTTCCTCCCGCCGCCGCGAACGCCTCTCGCGGCGACGGGTCAAGCGTCGCGTGTGGCGGGCGTCCCGGGATCAGTCAAATGACGCAATCTCGGGCCGCGGTCGGCCGGCGCTACCGGGGCTGGTCGGGGGCGACGGCGAGTTTCGAGTTCACCGGGATCGTCGGCGCGTCGCCGTACTCGGACTGGGGAATGGCCGAGAAGTTGAAGTCGTCGATCGCGCCGGCGCGGAAGACCAGGCAGTGCGTCGAACCGCCGAACTGGAAGTAGCCGAGTTCCTCGCCCTTGTCGACGTGGTAGCCGGACTTGATGTTCTCGCCGATCAGCGTGGAGGACACCTCGCCGATGCCGACCGCCACCAGCGCCATCAGCCCGATGACGGGGTTGTCGGCCTCGATCAGCAGAATCGCGCGCGCCGAGACGTGCGCCATGTAGGACTGCGAGTCCGGCGGCTTGAGGGCGTCCCACCGCTGGGACACGGTCTCCGAGAAGTACGTGCCCGGCTGGACGAACGCCCGCACGATCGTCCCGGCCACGGGGCTGTGCCAGTGGTGGTACTTCATCGCCGACAGGTACGCCTGGTAGACGGTTCCGCCGACGAACTGGTCGACCGACTCGTCGTTGGCCAGCATGTCGCACAGCGAGTACGGCTGACGCTTGATCCAGAATTGGTCCCTGCGCTGGATGTTCGTCGCGATGCGGTACGGGGTCGATTCGCAGGCACTGACGATCACCTTGTCGTCGTCGGGCGCGGCGACGGGCCGCTGGCCGTCTTTGAGGCGACGGGTGAAGAAGTCGTTCCAGGATTTGAAGCCCCAGTGCTCGTCGTCGGGGTCGTGGACGAACTGCTCGATGCCCAGCGTGCGGCACGCCTTCGGGGACTTCCAGCCCGTCGGGGAATCGTTGAGCACATACAGCGAGTCGGGGCTGTCGAGGAACTCGCACCACGCGGCCAGGATCTTCTTGATCATCCCGTTGATCCGCGGGTCGCGGAACGCGGCGACACCCGCCGGGGTGGTCGTCGTCCAGTCGAGGACGGCGCTGAGCGGGATGATCACCGCCTCGTCGCCGAACTCCGGGGCGATCGTGAGGACCTCGTTGATCAGGCCCAGCAGCTGGTCCACGTCGTGCAGGTGGCGGCTGCGGTACTGCTTGGTGCGCGGCACCTGGTCGATCATCTCGTTGAGGTACATGTTCACGACGGGGTCGTCGTCGATGAGTTGCCTGAATTCCTTGAGCACCGGGTGCAGCTCGTTCTGCCCGCCCTTGACCTCGACGCGCTTGCGGTGCCCGCAAAGCCACGACTCCAGGGCGTCGTAGTCCTGCGGCAACCAGCCGGCCCGTCGGCGTACGTCCAGGTCAACACTTACATCGACATCATCGGCATTGATCGTCATGACGATCAGCCTTCCCCTGCACCCGGCGGGTCAAACCGAACCCCGCGCGAACGGCGGCAGGGTGGCTGCTACGCGGGTCCGGTGGAAACCCTCAGCCCCAGTTCCACACCGACATGTCGCCGCGGGGATAGGTGTTGCACACGTCGGTGGCTTTGGCGACGACGCCCTTGTTGTTGAAGAAGATCTTCATGTGGTTGCGCCAGCCCCACCACAGCGGGTCGATCGCGTCGTAGAAGTGCTCGGAGTACTCCCTGCGCCCGGCCGGGTTCATGCCGAAGAACCAGTGCACCTTTTCCTGGGTCGCCTCCGCGTACTGCTGGTGGTTGTTGTAGTCGATCATGTAGCGCTCGTAGTACACCGGGCTGGTGTCCCTGACGGCCGCCATGTACTGCTCGGCATCGCAGGTGGTGGCGATCATCCGGCGGGGGATCGGGAAGTCCTCCGTGGAGTCGGCGGTGGCGGTGTTCGGGAACACCGCGGCAACCAAAACCGATGCGAGGCCCAGAACGAAGAAAACGACGCCCGCACGCAGGCCAGAGCTCAGCCGAGACATAGTTGTTACCGTAACACTTTCGGGGGTCCGGGCGCAGGGCCCTGCGCCATATTCGCCGTTTTTGTAGTCCGTCTCACTATCCATCGTTATCAGGGACGATGACGTGCGTCGGATCGGGCCGGAGCTCCGGGGGGGCCTGGCTGTAGTCCCCGAACGGGCCGTCGCGGCGCTCGACGGCCGCGCGCACGCCCTCCGTCGCGGCGGTGCGGACGAAATCGAGCGCCTCGGGGGTGTTGCGCATCAGCCCGTCGAGGATGCCGCCCAGCATCTGGGTGGACGCCAGGCCCATGTTCTCGTAGGCCTGGTTGACGATCAGCTTCTGCGCCCGCAGCTGCGACAGCGGGATGCAGGCCAACTCGGCGGCGATCTCGGCGACGCGGGCCTCGAGCCGCTCGAACGGCACCGCTTCGTTGATCAGCTCGACCTCGGCGGCCTGGACGCCGGTCAGCGGGCGGCCCGTCAGCGAGTGCCACTTGACCCTGGCCAGGCTCAGCCGGTACAGCCACATCCCGGTCAGGTAGGCGCCCCACATCCGGCTGTAGGGGGTGCCGATCACCGCGTCGTCGCTGGCGACGACGATGTCGGCGCACAGCGCGTAGTCGCTGGCCCCGCCGACGCACCACCCGTGCACCTGCGCGATCACCGGCTTGGAGGCCCGCCAGATGGCCATGAACTTACTTGTCGGCCCCGTCTCGCGCGCGGTGACCATCGCGAAGTCCTTGCCGGGATCCCACGCGCCGTCCGTCATCATCGCCTCGCCCCAGTGACGGAAGCCCTCGCCGAAGTCGTAACCGCCGGAAAAGGCCCGGCCCGCGCCGCGCAGGACCATGACCTTGACGGTGGGGTCGCGCTCGGCCAGGCCCACCGCCGCCTCGATCTCGTCGGGCATCGGCGGGACGATGGTGTTCAGCTGCTCGGGGCGGTTGAGCGTGATGGTGGCGACGGGGCCGGCCGTGGCGTAGAGCAGGGTCTCGAAGCTGGTCTCCCCAGGTTTCATAGCCCGGCAGCCTACGGATCGGGCTGGCGATTCTCCGGCATCGACGCGTAGATCCGGCCGCCGATCTTGAGGTAGGGCGTCGACAGGTAGGCCGACCCGACGACGATGGCGGTGAAGACCGCCGCGGACAGGACGCCGTTCGGCCAGATCTTGCCGACCCCGATCGCGAAGCAGACGATGCCGACGATCGAGGTCGTCCAGTAGTACCGCCGGGCGGCGCGGCGGTGGGTGATGTAGCGGAACCGCGCCTGCGTCGCTCCCGCCGCGATGAGGATCAATCCGGTCGCCAACAGCGTGAGTTCGATGCGTTCGATCGCTGACACGTCGACGATCCTATGGCCGGGTCCCGGCGGCTGCGCGCCCACCGGACCAGCACGGCGGCGACGACGCCGCCGACCGCGGGCGCTAACCGGAGGGCCGGGACCCCAGCATCCGGTGCAGGAACGAGTAGCTCAGCGCCGCCTTGAACGCCAGCTGCTCGTTGTCGGCCGCCCCGGCGTGCCCGCCCTCGATGTTCTCGTAGTACCAGACCTGGTGCCCGGCCGCCTCCAGCGCCGCCGTCATCTTGCGGGCGTGGCCGGGGTGGACGCGGTCATCGCGGGTCGACGTGGTGATCAGCACCGGCGGGTACTGCCGCGATGCCGAAATGTTGTGGTACGGCGAGTATTCGGAGATGAACTTCCAGTCCTCGGGGTTGTCCGGGTCGCCGTACTCGGCCACCCAGGAGGCGCCGGCCAGCAACAGGTGGTAGCGCTTCATGTCCAGCAACGGCACGTCGCAGACCAGGGCGCCGAACCGGTCCGGGTACCGGGTGAGCATGATGCCCATCAGTAACCCGCCGTTGCTGCCCCCGCGGGCGCCGAGGTGTTCCACGGTCGTGATGCCGCGGTCCACCAGATCGGTTGCCACCGCGGCGAAGTCCTCGGCCACCTTGTGCCGGCCCTCGCGCATCGCCTGGGTGTGCCAGCCGGGTCCGTACTCGCCGCCGCCGCGAATGTTCGCCAGCACGTAGGCGCCGCCGCGGGTCAGCCACAGCCGGCCCAGCACGCCGTTGTAGGCGGGCGTGTTGGCGGTCTCGAATCCGCCGTAGCCGTAGAGCAGCGTCGGGCCCGGGCCGCGCGCGCCCGCCGGCCGCACGACGAAGTACGGGATGGCGGTGCCGTCGGCCGAGGTAGCGAAATGCTGTGCGACCGAGAAGTTTTCGGCGTCGAAAAACGCGGGCGCGGACTTGATCGACTCGAGTGGCCCCGGGCCGGTGCCGCGCACCAGCCGCGACGGGGTGACGAACCCGCTGGAGTCGAGGAAGAACTCGTCACCGTGTTCGTCGGCGGCGGCGACCACGGTGTTGGTGGCGGCCGGGATGCCCGCCACGGGCTCGCGCCGCCAGGTGCCCAGTGACGATCGCAAGCGCGGCGAAGCCGGGCGCAGCGGGTCGTCACGCGAGGGCGGTGTGGCGATCTCGACGCGGCTGGCCACGTCGGCCAGCGTCACGATCAGCAGGCGGTCTCTGGTCCAGGCGTAGTGATGCAGGGCGGTGTGCGCGTCGGGCTCGAACACCACCCGCAATTCCGCGGTGCCGGAGAGGAATTGATCGTATTCGGCCGCCAGCAGCGACCCCGCGCGGTACGTCGCCGTGCCGTGGTGCCAGTCGCTGCGCAGCTCGATCAACAGCCACTCCCGGTGGATCGAGACGCTGGCGTCGGTCGGTGCGTCGATGCGGATCAGTTCCGGGCCGCGCAGTTCGTAGATCTGCTCGTTCCAGAAGTCGACCGCCCGTCCAACCAGGGTGCGCTCGAAGCCCGGCGTCCGGTCCACCGAGGCAAAGACACGCACGTCGGTGCCGGCGCCCTCGAAGACGGTCTCCGCCTCGTTCAGCGGTGCGCCCCGGCGCCATCGCTTGACCACCCGAGGGTAGCCGGACTCGGTGAGCGAGCCTGCGCCGAAGTCGGTGCCCACCAGCACGGTATCGCGGTCGGCCCACGCGACCTGCGACTTGGCCTCCGGCAGCTCGAATCCTCCGGCGACGAATTGCCTTGTGGTCATGTCGAATTCACGGACAATGGACGCGTCGGACCCGCCGCGGGACAGGCCGATCAGCGCGCGTGTGTACTCGGGCTCGATGACGCCGGCGCCCGCCCACACCCATTTCTCGCCGTCGGCGCGCCCCAGCTCGTCGACGTCGATCAGCACGTCCCAGTCGGGGGAGTCGGTGCGGTAGCCGGCCAGCGTGGTGCGCCGCCACAGCCCGCGCGGGTTGGCGGCGTCGCGCCAGAAGTTGTACAGGAACTCGCCGCGGCGCACCACATAGGGGATGCGGGCGTCGGTGTCGAGCACCTCGAGCGCCTCGGTCCGCATCCGCTCGAAGCCGGCGTCACGGAACTCCGCGAGGGTGGGTGCGTTACGCGCGCGCACCCAGTCCAGCGCCGCGTCGCCGGTGATGTCCTCGAGCCACAGATACGGGTCGGCGCCGTCCTGGGAAGCCTCAGATGTCATGGCAGCCATTGTGGCCCGGGCGGTACTGTGAGGTGTGTTACAGCGGTGAGCACAAGGAGCCGAGCAGATGACTGTTTTCGCACGTCCGGGCGCGGCCGGGGCTTTGATGTCGTATCAGTCCCGGTACGGGAACTTCATCGGGGGGCAGTGGGTGGCGCCGGCGGGTGGCCGCTACTTCGAGAACCCGACGCCGGTGACCGGCCAGACGTTCTGCGAGGTGGCCCGCTCGGATGCGGCCGACATCGACAGGGCGCTCGACGCCGCGCACGCGGCGGCACCGGCCTGGGGCAAGACCGCGCCGGCCGCGCGGGCGGCGATCCTGAACAAGGTCGCCGACCGGATGGAGGAGAACAAGACCGCGCTGGCGGTGGCCGAGGTCTGGGACAACGGCAAGCCCATCCGCGAGGCCATGAGCGCCGACATCCCGCTGGCGGCGGATCATTTCCGGTACTTCGCCGCGGCGCTGCGATCCCAGGAGGGTTCGCTGAGCCAGATCGACGAGGACACCGTCGCCTACCACTTCCACGAACCGCTCGGCGTGGTGGGGCAGATCATTCCGTGGAACTTCCCGATCCTGATGTCCGCCTGGAAGATGGCGCCGGCGCTGGCGGCCGGTAACGCGGTGGTGCTCAAGCCCGCCGAGCAGACCCCGGCGTCGGTGCTGTACCTGATGTCGCTGATCGGCGACCTGTTGCCGGCCGGGGTGGTCAACGTGGTCAACGGATTCGGCGCCGAGGCCGGCAAGCCGCTGGCCTCGAGCAACCGCATCGCCAAGATCGCGTTCACCGGCGAAACCACCACCGGCCGACTGATCATGCAGTACGCCTCGCAGAACCTGATCCCGGTCACCCTCGAGCTGGGCGGCAAGAGTCCCAACATCTTCTTCTCCGACGTCATGGCCAAGAGTGACGACTTCTGCGACAAGGCGCTGGAAGGGTTCACCATGTTCGCCCTCAACCAGGGCGAGGTGTGCACCTGCCCGTCGCGCAGCCTGATCCAGTCCGACATCCACGACGAGTTCCTCGAGCTGGCCGCCATCCGGGCCAAGGCCGTGCGGCAGGGCGATCCGCTCGACACCGAGACGATGCTGGGCTCCCAGGCCTCCAACGACCAGCTGGAAAAGATCCTGTCCTACGTCGAGATCGGCCGGGACGAGGGCGCCAGGGTCATCACCGGCGGCGAGCGCGCCGAGCTCGGCGGCGACCTCTCCGGCGGCTACTACATGCAGCCGACGATCTTCGCGGGCAACAACGCCATGCGCATCTTCCAGGAGGAGATCTTCGGCCCGGTGGTGGCGGTGACGTCGTTCGCCGACTACGACGACGCGATCGCGATCGCCAACGACACGCTCTACGGTCTGGGCGCCGGCGTGTGGAGCCGCGACGGCAACACCGCCTACCGGGCCGGCCGCGACATCCAGGCCGGGCGGGTGTGGGTGAACTGCTACCACGTGTACCCGCCGCACGCCGCGTTCGGCGGCTACAAGCAGTCCGGCTTCGGGCGCGAGTGCCACAAGATGGCGCTCGAGCACTACCAGCAGACCAAGAACATGCTGGTGTCCTACTCCGACAAGGCGCTCGGTTTCTTCTGATGGTCCCGGGTCCCCCGGCGGGGGCCGTCATCACCGCCGCCGCCGCCGAGCTGCTCGCGCGACTGGCCGAGCGCCACGGCCCGCTGATGTTCCACCAGTCCGGCGGCTGCTGCGACGGGTCGTCGCCGATGTGCTTCCCGCGCGGGGACTTCCTCGTCGGCGACCGTGACGTGTTGCTCGGGGTGCTCGATGTCGGGGACGGGGTGCCCGTGTGGATCTCGGGCCCGCAGTACGAGGTGTGGAAACACACCCAGCTGGTCATCGACGTGGTACCGGGCCGCGGCGGCGGGTTCAGCCTCGAGGCGCCGGAAGGGGTGCGGTTCCTGTCCCGCGGCCGCGTCTTCACCGACGAGGAGCAGGCCCGGCTGCGCGCCGCGCCCGTCGTCACCGGCGCCGCCTACGAGCGCGGCGAACGCCCGTCGGCACGGGGTGAGGTGGTGGTTGTCGGCACCGGTGCCGCGCCGGGAACGTGCCCTCCCCCCGCGCGGCGATCGCAGTAATCTCGTCAGCGTGATCCCACTTCCGCGTCCCTGGCTGCTGGCGAGCGCCATGCTCCTCGGGTGCGCGGCCGGGCTGCTGGCCGGGGTCGCGTTCACCTCGGTGGCCCGCGCCGGCACCCGCCCGGACGTCGCGATCGCGCTGGTCGTCGGCATTCCGGCCCTGACCGGGCTGCTGACGATCCTGTTCTCCGGGCGCCGCTGGGTCACGACGCTGGGCGCCTTCGTCCTGGGTCTCGGGCCGGGATGGTTCGGTGTGCTCGTCGCGCTGCGGGTGGCCTGCGGTGCCTGACGACCACGACCCCGAGTCGGGCCCGGGGACCGCGGCGTTCGTCCCGGACTTCTCCGACGACGACGAGCACACCGGCACCCAGTCCTGGGCCCCGGATTTCTCCGACGACACCGGCTCGCAGCCGCTACCCGTGGTCACCGGCCCCGAGGAGCCCGGCGCGCCCGAGGCGCCGGTGGAGCGCGAGCCGGGCGGCGCGCCGGTGCCGGTCACCGTTCCCGGACGCTACCTCTACCTGAAGTGGTGGAAGCTGGCGCTGGTGATCGCCGCCGTGTGGTGCGCGGCGGCGCCGGTCGGGCTGGGGCTGTTCTCGTGGTGGTACCACACGATCGACAAGTCGCTGCCGGTGTTCGTGGTCCTGGCCTACGTCGTGGCCTGCGCCGTGGGCGCCGTGATGCTGGCCATGACCGAAGGGCGGCCGCTGGTCTCGGCGCTGTCGGTGGCGGTGCTGTCGGCGCCGTTGGCCTCCGTTGCCGCGGCGGCGCCGCTGTACGGCTTCTACTACTGCCAGCAGACGGGTCACTGCCTGGTCGGCATCATTCCGTATTAACGGCCGGCCGGGCCGCCCACTAGGGTGGGCTCGTGACTTCTCACTATGACGTCGTCGTCCTCGGAGCGGGCCCCGGCGGATATGTCGCCGCCATTCGCGCCGCCCAGCTCGGCCTGAACACGGCCATCGTCGAACCGAAGTACTGGGGCGGGGTCTGCCTCAACGTCGGCTGCATCCCGTCCAAGGCGCTGCTGCGCAACGCCGAGCTGGCGCACATCTTCACCAAGGAGGCCAAGACCTTCGGCATCGGCGGCGAGGCGACCTTCGACTACGGGATCGCCTATGACCGCAGCCGCAAGGTGGCCGAGGGCCGCGTGGCCGGCGTGCACTTCCTGATGAAGAAGAACAAGATCACCGAGATTCACGGCTACGGCAGATTCACCGACGCCAACACCGTGTCGGTCGAGTTGAACGAGGGCGGTAGCGAGGACGTCACGTTCGACAACGCCATCATCGCCACCGGCAGCAGCACCCGGCTGGTGCCGGGCACGTCGCTGTCGGACAACGTGGTCACCTACGAGGAACAGATCCTGTCCCGCGAGCTGCCGGAGTCGATCATCATCGCCGGTGCCGGCGCGATCGGCATGGAGTTCGGCTACGTGCTGCGCAATTACGGCGTCGACGTGACGATCGTCGAGTTTTTGCCCCGCGCGCTGCCCAACGAGGACGCCGAGGTGTCCAAGGAGATCGAGAAGCAGTTCAAGAAGCTGGGCGTCAAGATCCTCACCGGCACCAAGGTCGAGTCGATCTCCGACCCTGGGTCCAGTGGCCCGCAGGTCACCGTGATGGTCACCAAGGACGGCAAGTCCGAGGAGCTCAAGGCCGCAAAGGTGTTGCAGGCCATCGGTTTTGCGCCCAACGTCGAAGGCTACGGGCTGGAGCGGACCGGCGTCGCGCTGAACGAATACCGGGGCATCGGCATCAACGAGTACATGCGCACCAGCGTTCCCCACATCTACGCCATCGGTGACGTGACCGCCTTCCTGATGCTGGCGCACGTCGCGGAGGCCATGGGGGTGGTGGCGGCCGAGACCATCGCCGGGGCCGAGACGTTGCCGCTCGGGGACTGCCGCATGCTGCCCCGCGCGACGTTCTGCCAGCCGCAGGTGGCCAGCTTCGGGCTCACCGAGGAGCAGGCCCGGGACGCGGGATACGACGTTCGGGTCGCCAAGTTCCCGTTCACCGCCAACGCCAAGGCCCACGGTTTGGGCGACCCCAGCGGTTTCGTCAAGCTGGTCGCCGATGCCACGCACGGCGAGCTGCTGGGCGGGCACCTGATCGGCCACGACGTGTCCGAGCTGCTGCCCGAGCTGACACTGGCGCAGAAGTGGGACCTGACCGCGGCCGAACTGGCCCGCAACGTGCACACCCACCCGACCATGTCCGAGGCGCTGCAGGAGTGCTTCCATGGCCTGACCGGCCACATGATCAACTTCTGATGGCAGCGGTGCGATGATCCGCGGTGACACCATCCTCGGTGCCGTCGGCGGCGTGGCCACCGGTTACGTCCTGTGGCTGGTGGCCTTTTCGATCGGCAACGACACCACCACCGTGAGCCGGTGGGCTCCGCCGGTGTTGTTGCTGGCGGTCGTGCTCGGTGCCGGCGCCGCGGCCTGGGCATGGTGGCTGCGGCGCCGCCGCAGCCACGCCTGGGCGGCGTTCGCGGCCGGGCTGCCGCTCCTGCCCGTGGTCCTGACGGTGGCCGTGGTGGCCGACACCTACCTGTAGCGCGGGTTGTCCAGCGGAATGTCGAGCGCGGTTATCGTCGCGGCCAGCCCATCGTATTGGCTTGCCAACAAACAGAATTCGATCAACTGCCGCTGATCGAGGTGGCATGCCAGCTGTTGCCAGGTCGCGCCGGTCAGCGTGCGGTCGTTGAGGAACTCGTCGGTGGCCCGCAGCAGCGCGGCCTGTCGGGCGTTCAGCGTGGCGGCGCCGTCGGCGGACTGCGGCCAGGCGAAGATCGCGGCCTGGGTGGCCGCGTCCAGGCCCGCCTGGCGCCCCAGCCGCCGGTGGTGCTGCAACTCGTACTCGCACCCACGCACGTGCCCGACCCGCAGGATCACCAACTCGGCATCGGCCCGCGGCAGCCGACCCCGCAGCAATGCGCCGGAGTAGGGCATCCACAACCACAGCAGCCGCCGGTGCCGGCCCAGCGTGGTGAACAGGTGCATCTCCGGCGCCCGCACGGTGCGTGCCATCAGCCGCGCCGCCACCCAGTTGATCAGCCCCAGGTCGCGAAGTTTCGTCGTCGAGGGAATGCGGCCCGGGCCCGCGGTCATGGCTGCCTCACCAGGTAGGGGGACACGGTGCTGCGGTGCTCGTCGAGGTCGAGCGCGCGCCCCAACGCCGGGAACGCCCGCTGCGGGCAGTTGTCGCGTTCGCAGACACGGCAGCCCGCGCCGATCGGT
Source organism: Mycobacterium helveticum (assembly GCF_007714205.1). Lineage (GTDB taxonomy): Bacteria > Actinomycetota > Actinomycetes > Mycobacteriales > Mycobacteriaceae > Mycobacterium > Mycobacterium helveticum. The sequence continues at coordinate 36,517 of NZ_VMQU01000032.1, forward strand.
GTGGCGATCTCACCCGACAAGTCGAGTCCTTCCGAGTAGACGAGCCGGTGGGCGTGCCGGAGTTCGCAGCCCAGCCCGATCGCGAAGGTCTTACCGGGCTGACCATACCGCGCGGCGCGGCGCTCCACGGTGCGTGCCACCCACATGTAGTTGCGCCCGTCGGGCATCTGGGCGATCTGCACCAGGATCTTGCCGGGGTTGGCGAACGTCTCGTAGACGTTCCACAACGGGCAGGTGCCGCCGCTGGAGGAGAAGTGAAAACCGGTGGCGGACTGGCGTTTCGACATGTTGCCCGCCCGGTCCACCCGGATGAACGAGAACGGGACGCCGCGCATCGACGGCCGTTGCAGCGTGGAGAGCCGGTGCGCGACGGTCTCGTAGCTCACCGCGTAGAACGACGACAGGCGCTCGACGTCGTAGCGGAAATTCTCCGCGACGTCGTGGAACTGGCGGTATGGCAGCACCGCGGCCGCGGCGAAGTAGTTGGCCAGTCCCAGCCGGGCCAGGGTGTGCGACTCGTCGCTGGTGAACTTTCCCTGCTCGACCAGGCTGTCGATCAGGTCGCCGAACTCGAGGTAGGCCAGTTCGGCCGCCATCTTGAAAACCTGCTGGCCCAGCGAGAGGTGAGTGCTGATCTCGAGAGTCTTGGTCGCCGGGTCGTAGCGGTGCAGCACGGTGTCGCCGAGGTCGATGCGCCGGTTGATGTGCACCCCGTGCACCTCGGTGAGGCGGCGGTTCAGCTCGCGGGCCAGATCGCCGTGGTGCAGCCGCATCTGGATCGTGAGGTCTTCGGCGGCGGTGTCCAGCTCGTGCAGGTAGTTCTGGCGTTGGTAGAAGTAGTCGCGCACCTCTTCGTGGGGCATGGTGATCGACCCGGTGCCGCTGCCGTCGAAGTTGCGCTCCTCGGTGGCGGCGGCCAGCTGTGCGGTGGTGATGCGGTAGCGCCGGTGCAGGTTGACCACGGCCCGGGCCAGGGCGGGATGGTCGCCGACCATCTCGGCGACCTCGGTGGGGTCGACGTCGATGTCCAGGTCGCGGTCCATCGTCACCTCGCGCAGCTCGGCCACCAGCCGGGTGTCGTCCTGCGAGGCGAAAAAGGTCGCGTCCACCCCGAACACCTCGGTGATCCGCAGCAACACGGCCACCGTCAGGGGGCGCACGTCGTGCTCGATCTGGTTGAGGTAGCTCGGCGAGATCTCCAGCATCTGGGCCAGCGCGGCCTGGGAGAACCCGCGCTCGTTGCGCAGCTGGCGAACGCGGGAGCCGACGAACGTCTTCGACACGCCAGTGAGCGTACCCGTCATGCGAAGGCCGGGTTCGCAGAGTTGGCAGGCGGATACGGCTTCGTCACAATTGATATTCGAGTGACGTCATTGGCATGATTCGCCTCGGGCCCGGCGTCAAGCCTGGGTGCCGAGAAGAGTACGGGAGCGACGCCGTGAGCCTGGATAAGAGAATGATGCCGGTCCCGGACGGCCACCCCGCCGTGTTCGACCGCGAATGGCCGCTGCGGGTGGGCGACATCGACCGCACCGGCCGGCTGCGGCTGGACGCGGCCGCCCGCCACGCCCAGGACATCGGGCAGGACCAGCTGCGCGAGATGGGTTTCGAGGAGACCCATCCGCTGTGGATCGTCCGCCGCACCATGGTGGACCTGATCCGGCCGATCGAGTTCCAGGACATGCTGCGCCTGCGCAGGTGGTGCTCGGGCACCTCCAACCGGTGGTGCGAGATGCGGGTGCGCATCGACGGGAAGCGCGGTGGCGGCCTGATCGAGTCCGAGGCGTTCTGGATCAACATCAACCGGGACACCCAGATGCCCTCGCGCATCGCCGACGACTTCATGGACCAGCTGCGCAAGACGACCGACGTCGACCGGCTGCGCTGGAAGGGCTACCTCAAGCCCGGCGGTCGCGACGACGCGTTCGAGATCCACGAGTTCCCGGTCCGCATCACCGATATCGACCTGTTCGACCACATGAACAACGCGGTCTATTGGAGCGTGGTCGAGGACTACCTCGCGTCACACCTCGAACTGCTGGCCGGCCCGCTGCGGGTGACCATCGAACACGAGGCACCGGTGGCGCTGGGCGACAAGCTCGAGATCATCTCGCACGTGCACCCGGCCGGCTCGACCGAGCGGTTCGGCGCCGACCTGGCCGACCGGGCTGTTACGACGCTCACATATGCGGTGGCTGACGAGACTAAAGCCGTCGCCGCGCTCTTCGCGCTCTGACCTCCGGCCGCCCGGCGCGGGCGCCCGGACAAATGCACGCTTGACCTGCAACTTTGCGATTACCGGCGGGTAGCTTCTGAAACGGTTAAGTTTTCGAGCGGCTTCGCAAGATTTGCAAACTCGGCGGAAGTCGTAGCCGAAATTGGCAATTGAAATGGGTGGACTCCGGTCCGCACGCTGTGCCATCGTCGAGTTAGCACACCAGCGAAGTCCGGCCCGTAGCTACGCCGCAAGACGGCACCGGCCGCGACGATCAAAGTCTGTTAAGGAGTCAAGCCCAATGTCTGTCGTTGGCACCCCGAAGAGCGCCGAGAAGATCCAGCAGGACTGGGACACCAACCCGCGCTGGAAGGACGTGACCCGCACCTACACCGCCGAAGACGTCGTCGCGCTGCAGGGCACGGTCGTCGAGGAGAACACGCTGGCGCGCCGCGGCGCGGAGGTGTTGTGGGACGAACTGCACGACCTGGAGTGGGTCAACGCGCTCGGCGCCCTGACCGGCAACATGGCCGTCCAGCAGGTGCGCGCCGGTCTCAAGGCGATCTACCTGTCGGGCTGGCAGGTCGCCGGTGACGCCAACCTGTCCGGCCAGACCTACCCCGACCAGAGCCTGTACCCGGCCAACTCGGTGCCGCAGGTGGTTCGCCGGATCAACAACGCGCTGCAGCGCGCCGACCAGATCGCCAAGATCGAGGGCGACACCTCGGTGGAGAACTGGCTGGCGCCGATCGTCGCCGACGGCGAGGCCGGCTTCGGCGGCGCCCTCAACGTCTTCGAGCTGCAGAAGGCCATGATCGCGGCCGGGGTCGCGGGCACCCACTGGGAGGACCAGCTGGCGTCGGAGAAGAAGTGTGGCCACCTGGGCGGCAAGGTGCTGATCCCCACCCAGCAGCACATCCGCACGCTGACGTCGGCCCGGCTGGCCGCCGACGTGTGCGACGTCCCGACCATCGTGATCGCCCGTACCGACGCCGAGGCGGCCACGCTGATCACCTCGGACGTCGACGAGCGCGACCGGCCGTTCATCACCGGCGAGCGCACCCGGGAGGGCTTCTACCGCACCCGCAACGGGATCGAGCCCTGCATCGCCCGGGCCAAGTCCTACGCCCCGTACGCCGACCTGATCTGGATGGAGACCGGGACCCCCGACCTCGAGCTTGCGCGCAAGTTCTCCGAGGCGGTCAAGGCCGAATTCCCCGACCAGATGCTGGCCTACAACTGCTCGCCGTCGTTCAACTGGCGCAAGCACCTCGACGACAGCACCATCGCGAAGTTCCAAAAGGAGCTCGCCGCAATGGGATTCAAGTTCCAGTTCATCACGCTGGCCGGCTTCCACGCGCTGAACTACTCGATGTTCGACCTGGCCTACGGCTACGCCCGCAACCAGATGAGCGCCTATGTCGAGTTGCAGGAGCGCGAGTTCGCCGCCGAGGAGCGGGGCTACACCGCAACCAAGCACCAGCGTGAGGTCGGCGCCGGGTACTTCGACCGCATCGCCACCACGGTCGACCCGAACTCCTCGACGACCGCGCTGACCGGTTCCACCGAAGAGGGCCAGTTCCACTGACGAGGAGCGGGTGTGGCCCGCGACGAGGCAGTGGAACCGACCGGCCTGAGCCACTGAGTTAGTCTGCCGAGCAGACGCAGAATCGCACTCCTGCACCCCAGTTGACGCGATTCTGCGTCTGCTCGGGCATTAAAGGAGGAACGTGTGAGCGACGCAGCGATCCAGCGGGTAGGTGTGGTCGGGGCCGGCCAGATGGGATCCGGCATCGCCGAGGTCTCGGTCCGCGCCGGTGTCGACGTGACGGTGTTCGAGACCACCGAGGCGTTGATCACGGCCGGCCGCAACCGCATCGTGAAGTCGCTCGAGCGCGGCGTCAGCGCGGGCAAGGTGACCGAACGGGAGCGCGACCGCGCGCTCGGCAAGCTCACCTTCACCACCGACCTCAAAGACCTGGCGGACCGGCAGCTGGTCATCGAGGCCATCGTCGAGGACGAAGCCGTCAAGGCGAACGTCTTCGCCGAACTGGACCGGGTCATCACCGACCCGGACGCGGTGCTGGCGTCCAACACCTCCAGCATCCCGATCATGAAGGTCGCGGCGGCGACCAAGAACCCGCAGCGCGTGCTGGGGCTGCACTTCTTCAACCCTGTCCCGGTGCTGCCGCTGGTCGAGCTCGTCTGCACGCTGGTCACCGACGAAGCCGCCGCCGCCCGCACCGAGGAGTTCGCCGGGGCGGTGCTGGGCAAGCAGGTGGTGCGGTGTTCGGACCGTTCCGGATTCGTCGTGAACGCGTTGCTGGTGCCGTATTTGCTGTCGGCGATCCGGATGGTGGAGGCCGGCTTTGCCACCGTGGAGGACGTCGACAAGGCCGTGGTTGCCGGGCTATCGCACCCGATGGGCCCGCTGCGGCTGTCCGACCTCGTCGGCCTGGACACCCTGAAACTGATCGCGGACAAGATGTTCGACGAATTCAAGGAGCCGCAATACGGCCCGCCGCCGCTGCTGCTGCGTATGGTGGAGGCGGGTCGCCTCGGCAAGAAATCGGGCCGGGGCTTCTACGCGTACTGACGGCGTATGACAGGACCCCCGCCGATCGGTGTTACTATTCTGCCGTTCAATAGTCGGGAGGTTGACCAAGAGCATGACCGCGCTGAGGCCGTACTACGAAGAGTCGCAATCCATCTACGACGTCTCCGATGAGTTTTTCGCGTTGTTCCTGGACCCGACCATGGGTTACACCTGCGCCTACTTCGAGCGCGACGACATGAACCTCGAAGAAGCGCAGAACGCGAAGTTCGACCTGGCGCTGGGCAAGCTCGATCTCGAACCCGGGATGACGTTGCTCGACATCGGGTGCGGCTGGGGTGGCGCGCTGCAGCGCGCGGTCGAGAAGTTCGACGTCAACGTCATCGGTATCACGTTGAGCCGCAACCAATTCGAGTACAGCAAGCAGCGGCTTGCCGGCATCCCCACGGCACGCAACGTCGAGGTGCGGTTGCAGGGCTGGGAGGAGTTCGACGACAAGGTCGACCGGATCGTCAGCATCGGCGCGTTCGAGGCGTTCAAGGCGGATCGCTGGCCCGCGTTCTTCGAACGCGCCTACGGCATCCTGCCCGACGACGGCCGGATGTTGTTGCACACAATTCTGACGTATCAGTGGCAAACGATGCCCGCGCGCGGCATCACCCTGACGATGAGCGATATCCGGTTTGCGCGATTCATCGGCACCGACATTTTCCCGGGCGGGCAATTGCCGACGCAGGAAGACATCTTCAAGTTCGCCGAGCCCGCGGGGTTCTCCGTCGAAAGAGTGCAACTATTGCGCGAGCATTACGAGCGGACTCTCAATATGTGGGCGGCCAATCTGGCGGCAAACAAGGACAAGGCCGTCGCCGTCCAATCGGAAGAAGTGTACGACCGGTACATGCACTATCTGATCGGGTGTGAGAACTTCTTCCGCAAGGGCATCAGCAACGTCGGGCAATTCACTCTGGTGAAGTGAGCGACGCCCCGAATCGTTGCTGGACGAACCAGGGGCGTCGCGCGGTTACTTTTCCAGCGTGAATTGGTTGACGTCGGTGTAGCCCTCACGGAACAAGTCGGCGCAGCCGGTGAGGTACTTCATGTACCGGTCGTAGACCTCCTCGGGCTGGATCTCCAGCGCCTGCTCCCGGTTGGCCTCGAGGGCGGCGGCCCAGGTGTCCAGCGTCCTCGCGTAGTGCGGCTGCAACGACTGGATCCGGGTCAGCGTGAAGCCCGCCGCGGACGCGTGTTCTTCGACCGACGGGATGGTCGGCAGCCAGCCGCCCGGGAAGATCTCGGCCAGGATGAACTGGGTGAAGTGAACGACCTCATGGGTCAGCGGCCTGCCCTTCGCCCGGGCCTCTTTGAAGGTGGGACGCGTGATGGTGTGCAACATCATGAGGCCGTCCGCCGGCAGCACCCGGTGGGCCATGTGGAAGAAGTGGCCCCAGCGCCGGCGGCCGAAGTGCTCGAACGCGCCGATGGAGACGATCCGGTCGACCGGTTCGTGGAACTTCTCCCAGCCCTCCAGCAGCACCCGGCGGGAGCGGGCGGTGTCCATCTGGTCGAACGACTTCTGCACATGCTCGGCCTGGTTCTCCGACAGCGTCAGGCCCACCACGTTGACGTCGTACTTCTCGATGGCCCGCCGCATGGTGGCGCCCCAACCGCAGCCGATGTCGAGTAGCGTCATTCCCGGCTCGAGGTGGAGCTTGCCCAGCGAAAGGTCGATCTTGGCGAGCTGGGCTTCCTCCAGCGTCATGCCGTCGCGCTCGAAGTAGGCGCAGCTGTAGGTCTGGGTGGGGTCCAGGAACAGCCGAAAGAAGTCGTCGGACAGGTCGTAATGGGCTTGCACGTTCCCGAAATGCGGCGTGAGCTGCACGGACATAACGTAATGGGCCTTTCTGTTTTTCCGAGGCACGGGCGCTGTCGAACGGCGCAACCCGACTACCCCCAACGCATCCCCTGCATGCTAGCCGCTCCCACGGTCAAAGTCCCCTTCCGCCGGGTAGGTCACACGAGATCGTTGCGCCCCCGAAAGGGAAAAGTTTTCGCCCGTGTGCGCCCGGGCGCGAGCCGGTCATTCCCCCGGGGGAGGGACGATCGGCGTGGGGTGCGGCTCCTCCCGGAACTTCTCCAGCGACCCGCCGACCTCGACGATCCCGCGCAGCGCGCTCCAGCTCAGCATCGTCAGGTAGTCGATGAGCTCGTCACTGGTCATCCGCGGGTCCGACATCCAGGAGTGGGTGGCCAGCTGGACCCCGCCGACGATCAGGTAGGCCCACGGCTCGACGCCGCCGGTGTCCATTCCGGCCTCGTGCATGCGGCGGCGCATCAGCACGGCGAGCATGCGCGCGATGATCCGTTCGGAGTCGGCGACCACCTTGTTCTTGCCGGCTGAGTTGTTTGCCATGACGAACCGGTACGGCTCGGGTTCGGACGCCACCGTGTCGACATACACCCGGATGACCTCCCGGGTCAGGTCGATGCCGTCCAGGTTCGACGACAGCGCGGCCGCCATGTTGGGGATCAGGGTGGTCTGCGTGAAGCGCATCATCACCGCCGTCGTCAGGTCGTTCTTGTCGACGAAGTAGCGGTACAGCACGGTCTTGGACACCCCGATCTCCGCCGCGATCTCGTCCATGCTCACGAAACGGCCCTGCCGGCGAATCGCGTCGATCGTGCCATCGACCAACTCGTTGCGACGGTCCACCTTGTGCTGGTGCCAACGCCGCTTGCGGCCGTCGGTCTTCACGGTCCCGGCCGGGAGGTGCTCAGCCACTGTCACGAATTCCCATTCACTAGACGCCCTCGATACTACGGGCCGCCGGGCCCCGCCGGGCGCACCGTCGGCATGTCCGCCGGATTGCCCGGCGGTGTCGCCGGAGCGGGCGAGCGCGGCCCGGACCGACGCTGATGCGGACGGCGGCCCGACGGTGCATGGATGATGGTGTGGTGGCACGAGGATGCTGGCGCGGTGACGCATAGGGCCCCCGATCGGGTCGAGACGCCGGCGGGCGAGCGGCCCCGCGCGTCGTTGGCGGAGTCGTTCGCCGGGGCGGATTCCGATGGCGACGCCGGGCGGCGGGTGGGCTTGCGCCGCATGAAGCTTGTGGCACTGGGCTTCCTGGTCGGTGCCACCGGTGTGTTCCTCGCCTGCCGGTGGTTGCAGGCGCAGGGCGGCGCGGCCGTCTGGGTCGGCTACGTGGGCGCGGCCGCGGAGGCCGGCATGGTGGGCGCCCTGGCCGACTGGTTCGCCGTCACCGCGCTGTTCAAGCACCCGCTGGGCATTCCGATCCCGCACACCGCGATCATCAAGCGCAAGAAGGACCAGCTCGGCGAGGGCCTGGGCACCTTCGTGCGGGAGAACTTCCTGTCCCCTTCGGTCGTCGAGACCAAGCTGCGCGACGCGCAGGTGCCCGGACGGCTGGGCAAGTGGCTCTCGGAGGCGCCACACGCCGAGCGGGTGGCCGGCGAGACCGCGACGGTGCTGCGGGTGCTGGTGGAGTTGCTGCGCGACGACGACGTCCAGCAGGTGATCGATCGGATGATCGTGCGCCGCATCGGCGAACCGCAGTGGGGCCCCCCCGTGGGGCGGGTGCTGGGGACTTTGCTGGCCGAGAACCGGCAAGAGGCACTGATCCAGTTGCTGGCCGACCGGGCTTTTCAGTGGTCGCTGAACGCCGGCGAGGTGATTGCGCGGGTGGTCGAGCGTGATTCGCCGAGCTGGTCCCCGCGATTCGTCGACCAGCTCGTCGGCGACCGCATCCACCGCGAACTGATGGATTTCACCGACAAGGTGCGCCGCAACCCCGACCACGAATTGCGCCGCTCGGCGACCCAATTCCTGTTCGAGTTCGCCGAGGACCTGCAGCACGACCCGGACACCATCGCGCGTGCCGATGCCGTCAAGGAGCAGCTGATGGCGCGCGAGGAGATCGGCAAGGCCGCCGCGACCGCGTGGCGGACGCTCAAGCGGCTGGTGCTCGAAGGCGTCGACGACCCGTCCAGCACGCTGCGCTCACGCATCGCCGACACGGTCGTGCGGGTCGGCGAATCGCTGCGCGACGACGCCGACCTGCGCGACAGGGTCGACGACTGGATCGTCAGGGCGGCACAACACCTGGTCACGCAGTACGGGGTGGAGATCACCGCCATCATCACCGAGACGATCGAGCGCTGGAATGCCGACGAGGCCAGCCGGCGCATCGAGTTACACGTGGGGCGTGACCTGCAATTCATCCGGATCAATGGCACCGTGGTGGGCGCATTGGCGGGACTCGTCATTTACGCCGTCGCGCAGCTGATGTTCTGAGAAGTGCTAACTAGTGCCGTAATGCATCACGTCAAGATGCCCGCGAAAGTTGATCCATGCATCACGTAAGGAATGCCCGCGAAACCGGGGTCAG
>NZ_VMQU01000330.1 GCF_007714205.1 Mycobacterium helveticum
GGTGACCGCGTCCGGGATGACCTCGGTGGCGGCGGTCTTGTAGCCGGCGAACCCGTCCATCGCAATGACCTCCACGGCCCGGGCAAAGTCGGTGGGTTGGGCGGCCAACCACGTGGCCAGTGCGGTCGCTGAGCGTCCTTCGACCAGGTCGAGCAGGCGTGCCGGGCCGGTCTGGTCGTGGGTAGGCGTGAGGTCGATGATCAGCGTGACGAACCCCTCTGTGCCGCGACGCCGAGGCGCCCAGCGATGCTCATCGACACCGATCACCGTCACCCCGGCCAGCCGATCCGGCCCGGTTGTGGCGATCAGGCCGGCGGTCGCACGCATCGCGATGGAGCTGACAGTATGCCAGGACACCCCGAGTTCGGCGGCGATCGCCGAAATGGTGGTGCGGTCGATCATCAACCGCCGCAATACATACCGGGCACAGCGCCGCGTCGTCGATGAGCGCGGGGCCGCCAACTTGCCCAGATCCTGGTTGAACACTGCCCGCCCACACGCTGGCGTTGTGCAGCGGTAGCGAGGTAGGGCACCCTGCAGCACCAGCGGGTAGCCGGCCACCGGCAGATCCGTCAACGGCCGAGTCACAGTGTCGCGGTAGCGGCCCTCCCGGCCGCAGTCCGGACACCTGGCGTCACAGGCCACCGGCCTGCAGAAGATCGTCGTCGTCTTCTCGTCGACCGCGGCGTCGGTGATCGTCACCCCCAACTCGATGGTGCGCATGATCGTGTCGGCAACAAC
>NZ_VMQU01000331.1 GCF_007714205.1 Mycobacterium helveticum
CGGCGGATGTCGACGCGGTCGAGGGGCACGGCACCGGTACGAGCTTGGGTGACCCGATCGAGGCGCAGGCGTTGTTGGCCACCTACGGGCAGCAACGCGGCGAGTCTGGTGAGCATCTGTGGTTGGGGTCGATCAAGTCGAACATGGGGCATACGCAGGCCGCGGCCGGTGTGGCGGGTGTGATCAAGATGGTGTTGGCGATGCGCCATGAGATGTTGCCGGCGACGTTGCATGTCGATGAGCCGAGCCCGCATGTGGATTGGTCGGCGGGGTCGGTGTCGTTGTTGACCGAGGCGCGGCCCTGGAAGGCCGAGCAGGCCGAGGCCCAGGGTCGGCCCCGGCGGGCGGGGATCTCCTCGTTCGGGATCAGTGGGACCAATGCGCACGTGATCGTGGAAGCGGTCGCGGCGCCGGCCGAGGGTGTGGCGCGTTCCCGGCCGCCGGTGGTGGCGTGGGTCCTCTCGGCGAAGTCGGCGTCGGCGTTGCGGGCCCAGGCCGGGCGTCTGGGCGCGCATGTGCGGGCGCACGGTGGGCTCGATGTGGCCGACGTGGGGTGGTCGTTGGCGGGGCGGTCGGTGTTCGAGCATCGCGCGGTGGTGGTCGGTGCCGATCGGGAGCGGTTGCTGGCCGGGCTCGACGAGCTGGCCGGTGACGACCTGGCCGGTTCGGTGATCCGGGGCAGCGCCGCCCCGGCGGGCAAGACCGTCTTCGTGTTCCCCGGCCAGGGCTCCCAA
>NZ_VMQU01000332.1 GCF_007714205.1 Mycobacterium helveticum
ACGTGCGCGACCGGCGCCTGGACGAAGCGGTCCACCGACGCGGCCACGTTCTTGGACTCGGCGGGGGCGGTCGGATTGTGGGTGAAGGCCTGGGCGGCGGCCATGAGCAGCTGGGTCGCCTGCTCGGGGTTGCCGGCCGCCTGCTGGATGATCGGGCTCAGCTCCGACAACGCCGGCAGGCCCGGCAGTTGCTGGGCCGAGTTCGACTGCGGCGCGGGTTGCGGCGCCGCCGGGTCGGCCGCCGCGCTCGGGCTGAGCCCGAACACGGCGGCCGATGCCGCGGCCACGGCGGCTAATCCTTCGGACAGTTTCCTAGTACGTGCCACGATGTCCTCCGGTCCTGGTGGTGGTTTGGCCGACTACGTGGCTGTTCAGGGCAGGGCCGAAAGCAGGCCCGGCGCTGCGGCCGGCGCGGCGGCGGCGGGCGCCGCGGCCGCGGGCGCTCCCGAGGCCAGGCCCGGCAGGTCGCCCGGCAGCGTGACCTGCGGCGGCACCTTCACCGGCAGGCCCGGCAGCGCGGGCATATCGATCTTCGCCTGCGGCAGCCCGGCGGCCGGGGTCGAAGCGGCCGGAGCCGCCGGGCCGGGCAGGGACACAGGCAGGCCCGGGATCGGCGAAGCCGCCGGGGCGGGAGCCGTCGCCGGTGCCGGCGACGTCAGGCCCGGAATCGACGCCGGCAGTCCCGGAATCGCCGGGGCGGCCTGCGCCGCGGGTGCGGTG
>NZ_VMQU01000333.1 GCF_007714205.1 Mycobacterium helveticum
CCGGAAATCAAGCTCAACTCGTGACCTCAACAGCCACCACGGGGAAAACTCGGGCTACCGTGAAATTTTGAGGTTTATGCAGGCGGCCCTGGAGGCCGAGGTCACCGAGTTCCTCGGCCGCGAGCGCTACCAACGCGCCGCCGCCTGTCCCGACGCTAACGGCGGCTCACGCAACGGGTATCGGCCGGTGACGGTCAAAACCACCACCGGGCCGGTCACGTTGGAGCGGCCGAAGCTGCGTGGCACCACCGCAGCGTTCGCGTCGCGGTTGTTCGGCAAGCATGTGACGAAAACCAACGCTCTGGAGACGCTGGTGATCGCGGCGTTCGTGCGCAGCCTGTCCGTGCGGGATGTCGAGGCCACCCTCGCCGAAGCGCTCGGCGATCAGGCCGCGATCTCCAAATCCACGGTCTCGGAGGTGTGCAAGGCGATCCGCGCCGAGTATCAGGTGTGGGCGCGCCGCCGACTCGACGAGATCACTCTGGACTACCTGTTTTTGGACGCCAGCTTCTTTCGGATGCATCCCGGGTCGCCGGCCGAGCCGGTGCTGGCCGCCTGGGGCATCACCATCGAGGGCAAGCCGGTGTTCGTCGGATTGGCACCCGGAACCGGTGAGTCCACCGACGCGTGGGCCGACTGGATATTACGGCTGGCGAGAGCCGCCGTTCCGGGGTTGGGTGAGCCACTGTTCCGCTGTGGGGTGAGCCACTGCGA
>NZ_VMQU01000334.1 GCF_007714205.1 Mycobacterium helveticum
ACTACGAGCTGTGTTTCGCCTTCCTCGCCCACACCGGTCTTTCTTTATGACAACGACTCACTGTATTACCGAAACATCTTTAGTCACGACCGCTCTCGACAAGGTCCGGCGATCGGTCTGGCAGGACCTGCGCAAGCTGCCCGATCAGCAGGCGGCCCGCCGGTTCCAGGGTGAGGTGTTTCTGACTTTGCGATAGAGATTCGCGTTTGATCAGCCAACATTGTCGGGGTCCTGGATGGGTTGAGTGTGCCTTTGCTGGCGGTGCCAGGCAAGTCGGCGGTTGCGGGCTTGTTCGAGTCCGGCTTGTCGTGCTTTGCCGATGGCCTCCCCTCGTCCTTGGTGTTCGTCGTTGGGCGTGACGTATCCGATGCCGGCATGCAACCGGGTGGCATTCCAGAACTCGCGGGTGACGGCGAGTTCGGCGCGCAAGGTGGCGGGGTCGGAGATCGCGAGCAAGTGCAGGAACTCCGTCTTGAGGTGGCCGTTGAAGCTCTCGATCCAGGCTTGCTCGGTCGGAGTTCCGGGGCGTCCAAAGTGTTGGGCGATCGCGCACAGGGCCATGAACTCCCGGGTGGACCCCGATGTCATCTGCGGGCCGTTGTCGGACACCGCGAGCAGGATCGGCCGGGCCTAGACGGTATGGGCAGGCTGGGGCCTCACTGCATGTGAACGTGGGTTGCCGACAGGAATTAGGTCCTGGCCGGTA
>NZ_VMQU01000335.1 GCF_007714205.1 Mycobacterium helveticum
GTGTTATGCGTTTGAGTTAATGAGCCAGACCTGGTTGAAAATACCCAGCCACTCGTGGGCGTGTCGGGCACGTTCGGAGGCTGGTTATGAAGTCGAATTCGGCAGTGAGTTCAACAGTCAGGAGCAAGCGGCGTGTGCTGGCGCCGAGTCAGAAGTACGAGGTGTTCGTGTCGGTGCTGACCGGGCAGTCCACCCACCGCGAGGCCGCCGACAAGTGGAAGGTCGACCGCTCGACGGTGACGACGATCTGCCGCACCGCCAAGCAGGGTGCGCTGGCCGCGTTGTCGGCGCGCCCGGGCCGTCCGGGCAAGAGCCCCGAGCAGGTCGAGATGGAGGAGCTGCGCACCGAGTGCGAGCGGCTGCGGGCCACGGTCGCGGAGCAGGCGGTGGCATTGCATCTACACGAGGGAAAATCGCGTTGGGTCTGACCGCCGGCCCGGTCCCGTCGCGAGTGGACGCACACGTCAAGGCCGGCGTGCTGGATCTGATCGACCACGCCGTCGCACACGGCTGGTCGGCGCGGGCAGCATGTCAGCTGCTCGGGATTGACGATCTGCGGGCGGCGCGCTGGGCTGCCCGCCGCGCCGGCGGGCGCCTTGATGACGCCGCGCCCGGCGGGCATCCGCTGCACGGGCTGCTCGACTGGGAACGTGAGGCGATCGTGGCCCTGCACACCGATTGGGGCGAGATCGACCGGTCGCA
>NZ_VMQU01000336.1 GCF_007714205.1 Mycobacterium helveticum
ATGCTCACGGCCGACTGGCGGGGGACGTGGCCGTCGGTCGTTCCGCTGCAGGACACGTACAGGTCGACGACCACGTTGGACCTGGCCGCGATCGCGCGCACGGAGCGCACCTGCAGCCCGCGCGGCGCGAGGTCCAGGGTGGTGATGCCGTTCCCGGCGTCGGCGGGTTCGCCCAGCGAAAACGGGATCGCCTCACCGCCGGGGACGGTGACCGCGACGGTGGAGCCGCCGCAGTCGCGCCACCCGGACAGCAGCTTGTCCAGCTGTGACCGGGCCGCGGGCGGATCGCGGAAGGCCGCGACCGCCTGGATCACCTGAGTCGACTTGAGGAAGCTGCGCGTGTCGGAGAACTCCGCCGCGCGGTACCCGAAGATGGCGCCGGCGGTGTAGGCGTCCGGGGTCCCCGGCGCGATGCTCCCCCAGCACTGCGGGCGGTCGATGGTTCCCTCCCGGTCGGAGCGGGCCGGATGGTCCCACGTCTGGCCGGCCGCGAGGTTCTGGTCGTCGGTGATGTTCCGCAGGTCGCTCAGCCCGGGCAGCAGCGTGCCCACGGCGCCCGGCGCCACCGTGGGCGCCGGCTCGGCCGTGGTGGCGGGGGCGCCGGGCGCCGGGGTGTGGCTGGATGTGGAGGCGGCCAGCGTCGCCCACGCGATCAGCGCGAACACCGCCAGCATCACGAAGGTGTACGACAG
>NZ_VMQU01000337.1 GCF_007714205.1 Mycobacterium helveticum
CGAGTTGTTCGAGGCGGGGGTGTTGCGGCCGTTGCCGGTGACGACGTTTGACGTGCGGCGCGCGCCGGCGGCGTTGCGGTATTTGAGCCAGGCGCGTCATGTCGGCAAGGTCGTGATGACGTTGCCTTTCGGGCCTGGTGGCGCGCTGGGTGCCGGCACGGTGTTGGTCACCGGTGGGACGGGGATGGTGGGGTCGGCGCTGGCGCGTCATGTGGTGGCGCGGCACGGGGTGCGCAACCTGGTGTTGGTGAGCCGGCGTGGGCCCGAGGCGCCGGGGGCCGCGGAGTTGGTGGCCGAGTTGCGGGCGGCCGGGGCCGGGGTGCAGGTGGTGGCCTGTGATGCGGCCGATCGTGAGGCGTTGGCCAAGGTGATCGCCGATATTGGGGTGCAGCATCCGCTTTCGGCCGTCATTCACGCCGCCGGGGTGCTCGATGATGCGGTGGTGACGTCGTTGACGCCCGAGCGTGTGGATGCGGTGTTGCGGGCCAAGGTGGATGCGGCGTGGAATCTGCACGAGTTGACCCGTGATCTGGATGTGTCGGCGTTTGTGCTGTTTTCGTCGATGGCGGCGCTGGTGGGGTCTTCGGGGCAGGGCAACTACGGTGCGGCCAACGCGTTCCTGGATGGGTTGGCCGCGCACCGGCGGGCTCATGGCCTGCCGGCGATCTCGCTGGGCTGGGG
>NZ_VMQU01000338.1 GCF_007714205.1 Mycobacterium helveticum
CCGCCGCGGGCGCGCAGTGCCAGCACGTCGCCGGTCTCACCGCATACGCCCACCAGCGGCGACAGGGCGGTCTGCCCGCTGCGCGAAAACGCGCTGCCTTCCTTCCCCGGTCCGTAGGTCGCCACCCGGGTGGCGTCGGGGTCGATGGTCAGCCGGTCGCCTTCAGGGGCTGCGCCAGCCGCCCAGGCCCGGCGCAGCATCACCCGGTTCACCGCGGCGGCTTTGGCCACCCGGCCCAAATCCGCGCCCGCCAAAAACCGCCACAACGTGGGCACCGACGGCAACGGGTTGGTTCCGCGCAACACTGCGGTCGCCGGGTCGGCCAACAATGCCCGATCCGACAAGAAATCCCCACCGGCCAGCAGCGTCTCGGTCAACGCCCGGTAACACTGCCCACCGCTATAACCGCCCGGCCCGATCTCGCGCAACCCCCGCCGATCGGCCTCGGCGACCACGTTGAGCCGGTCCAGCAGCGGACCCCACAACGCCACCCCCGCCACCGACGTCAGATCGTCTTCCGAGGCGGTGATCAGCGGGTGCGGCACCGGGTGTTTCGGACTCGCCAGCACCACATCATCGACATCGAACAACAAACCGGTAGCATTCACCTCGCGGGTGCCCTTCTGCTCGGGACATCATGACTTCTACCATCACGATTTTCCCTTGCACGAAGGGCA
>NZ_VMQU01000339.1 GCF_007714205.1 Mycobacterium helveticum
CAATCGGTGTCATGTTGTCTGGGATCAGCACCTTGAAGACACCTCCGAAGAATCGCCAGGCCGCCTCGCAGCCGGCGATGACGGCCACCAGGGTCTGGTTGAACGTCAGCCACACAAACATGTGCCGCGAATAGACCGCGGTGAAGATCAACGCGTGCACCACCCGGTTGCGCCCCGATTCGGGATCGAAGATCGTGCCCATCCGACCGAAGTCGATCTGGCACTCCACACCAGGCTCACCATCGGCCACCGGCACCGTGCCAGCGCTGCCACGACCCCGGTAGGCGGTGCACGCCGTGCAGTACCGGTGCAGGGTCCGCTGCGGCACCACCATGCCCTGACGTGCCAACAGGTCACCGATCTTGACCACCGTCAGATCCTTTTCCACCCACTTGACGATCTGATCGTGGTTGGCGCGCAACACTTCCCACGCCTGTCCGTGCCCATCCGGCCGGCCCGGCCGCACCGCCTCGATCACCGCCCCGATCAGCTCATCGGTGAGCTGATCCAGATCACCGTCGCGGACCAGCCCCGCCAGCACCGCAGCGTTCGTATAGTCGCGTGCGGTCTTGCGATCGACCCCTGCCAACGCACCCACCCGGCGCAAGCCGGCCCCCGACATCCACACCCGCAACAGCTCACGCACCTCGATCACCGAAACCTCCCGA
>NZ_VMQU01000033.1 GCF_007714205.1 Mycobacterium helveticum
ACGAGATCGCGACCCTGGACTCCGAGGGCCTGCTGCCCGCGATCACGTTCGTGTTCTCCCGGGCGGGCTGGCGGTAGAACCGCGGCCGGCCGCCCGGGCGTCCGGAACCGTGCCGGCGGGGACCGCGCCAGTCCGACATGCGGTCCGCCTCCCGGCGGTGTGCGATGTGGCGCAGCAGGTCCGGGTTGACGCGCGGCTCGCGGTTGCCGTCTTGAGGCTCGCCGGCCTCGCAAACGCGATAGTCGAAAAGGTCGTAGAGACGTTTGCCCACCAGGACGTGCTGCCACAGCGGCACCGGCCGGTGCTCGTCGACCACCACCGTCGTGTCGCCGCGCACGGTCTGGATCCAGCCACCGAACTCCTCGGCGTTGCTCACCGTCGCCGACAGGCTGACCAGCCGCACCTCGTCGGGCAGGTGCAGGATCACCTCCTCCCAGACCGGGCCGCGCATCCGGTCGGCGAGGAAGTGCACCTCGTCCATCACCACGTGGGAAAGCCCGCGCAGGGCGGGCGAATCGGCGTAGAGCATGTTGCGCAGCACTTCGGTGGTCATCACCACCACCGGCGCATCGGAGTTGACCGACAGGTCACCGGTCAGCAGGCCGATGCGGTCGCGGCCGTAGCGCGCCGTCAGATCGGTGTGCTTCTGGTTGCTCAACGCCTTGAGGGGCGTGGTGTAGAAGCACTTGCCGCCGGCCGCCAGCGCCAGGTGCACGGCGAACTCGCCGACCACGGTCTTGCCGGCGCCGGTCGGCGCGCAGACCAGCACACCGTGGCCTCGCTCCAGCGCCGCACACGCCCGCTGCTGGAAGTCGTCGAGCGCGAACGGCACATCGGCGGCAAAGCGGGCCAGCTCGGGCAGCTCGGTCACTGGGCGCCCGTCGTGCGCCGCGAGCGTGCGCAAAATGCCGGCCGCAGCGGCGTGTCGTCGTACCGACACGCATGCTCGCGTCGCTGCGGGGAGCTAGGTGATGTCGTCATGCTGTCCCGCGGTGAACGACGGCTCGGGCACCGGGGAGGTCACCGGGGTGGGCCGCTCGATGACCGAGGCCTCGTCGTCGGGGATTTCGGCCTGCGCTTCGCGTCTGGCCTTGCGCCTGTCGTGCAGGCGGGTGATCTGGATGGCGAACTCGAGAAGCACCGACAACGCCACGCCGAGCGCCGTCATCGAGAACGGGTCGGAGCCGGGAGTGAACACGGCCGCGAACACGAACATCCCGAAGATCAGGCCACGGCGCCAGGACTTGAGCCGCGCATAGGTCAACAACCCGGCCATGTTGAGCATGACGACCAGCAACGGGAATTCGAAGCTGACCCCGAAAACGACCAGCAGGTTGATCAGGAAGCCGAAATATCGATCCCCGGACAGCGCGGTCACCTGCACGTCGCTGCCCACGGTCAGCAGAAAGCCCAGCGCCTTGGACAACACGAAGTAGGCCAGCACGGCCCCACCGGCGAACAGCACCGCGGCCGGGACGACGAACCCGATCGCGAAGCGACGCTCGTTGCGGTAAAGCCCCGGCGTGATGAACGCCCAGAGCTGGTAGAGCCACACCGGGCAGGCCATCACCGTCCCGGCCGTGAGCCCGACCTTGAGCCGCAGCATGAACTGGTCGAACGGCGCGGTGGCCAGCAGCCGGCACTGACCGTCGGCGCTGATGCTGGCCCGCGCCGACGCCGGCAGGGAACAGTAGGGATGGCGCAGCCATTCCCCCAGGCTTTCCAGCCCGAAGACCGAATGCGAGTACCAGACGAATCCGAAGATCGTGGTGATCAGGATCGCGGCCAGCGAGATCAGCAGCCGCGTGCGCAACTCGGTCAGGTGGTCGACCAGCGACATCGTCGCGTCGGGATTGGTGCGGCTGCGCCGATTCCGCGGATCGAGCCGCTTCAGCACGGCGGCGGTGCGCGCTGACACCGCTGAAATCTTGGTGGCGTTCACGACGCTGGGTCAATGGTGCCCGGGCACCACGGGGATGATGCCGCGCTACGCCGGGCGTGCTTCAGAGTGACCCTGCTCGGTGGCCGCGGGAGGGTCGACCCGTTGCGCCTGCACGGGAGTGGCGTTCGCCGACGGGGAGTCGATCGCAGACGCCTCCGACTTGCTCTCGCTCTGCATTTCACGGATCTCTGACTTGAAGATGCGCATCGACTTACCCAGCGAACGCGCCGCATCGGGGAGCTTTTTGGCACCGAACAGGACGATCACCACGACAGCGAGGATGGCCCAGTGCCACGGACTAAGACTGCCCACGTTCCTTACCTCCAGACGTTCACCCGATGCTACCGCAGCGTGGCCCGGTACCGGCGTCTCCGCGTCCCGGCGTGGTAGGTGCCGATCCGGTCACGTCTGGCCTTGATGCTGGTAGAGCTCGAGGGCAGTCGCCGCGGTGTCCCGTACCCGGCGCGCGAGCGATTCCGGCTCGAGCACCCGGACCGCCGGCCCGAAGCCCAGCACCAGACGCGTCATCCACTCGTCCGAGGCGTAGGTCATCACGGCCTCACACGATCCGTCGGCCAGCTCGCGAACCTCCCGCATCGGGTAGTACTCGAACATCCACGACGCCGAGGGCGCCACCCGCAGCCTGGCCGACGGCAGCGCCGGGTCGCCGTCGAACAGCGACATGTCCGGCGGCGCTTGCCGCGCCGGCTCCGGCGGAGCGGATGGTTCGCCCAGGTCGGTGGCGTCCACGATCCGGTCGAAACGGAACAGCCGGACCCCTTCCGCGTCGCGCGACCATGCCTCCAGGTAGCTGTGGCCACCGATCAGCAGCACCCGGATGGGGTCGACGACACGGCTGCTCAGGGTGTCGTGCGACGCCGAGTAGTAATCGATGGCCAGCGCGTGCTGGTCCTGCAGCGCCGCGCGCACCACCGCCGCGATCCGGCTCTCGGCGGGCGCGGGCTCGCCGGTGGCCGACGGCCGACCCGGGGCCTCCTGCCCGACGGCGCCGGCCGCGGCCTCGATCTTGGCGATCGCGCTGCGGGCCGCCTCCGGATCGACGACGCCCGGAATGTCGGCCAGCGCCCGCAACGCCACCAAAAGGCCGGTCGCCTCGGGCGACGTCAGCTTGAGCGGCCGGTCGATGCCCGCCGAGAACGTCACCTCGATGGTGTCACCGGAGAACTCGAAATCGATGAGGTCCCCCGGGTAGTAGCCGGGAAGTCCGCACATCCACAGCTGGTTGAGATCCTCCTCCAGCTGCGTGTCGGTCACCCCCAGGTCGGCCGCGGCCTCGGCCCGGGTGATCCGCGGATTGGCCTGGAAATACGGCACCATGTTGAGCAACCGGACCAGCCGGGCCGACACGGGCGTCACCAGCGTTCCCCCGGGCCCGCGTGGGCGCGCAGCCGGCCCAGCACGTCGTCACGCAGGGACTGCGGCTCCAGCACGACGGCGTCCGGCCCATACCCGGCGATGTCGCGCGCCAGTCGATCGGTCGATCCGATGTCGACCTCGATCACCTCACCGTCGCGGTCGCTCAGCCGGCACGCGGCCGTCGACCTCCCGGCGCGCCGCAGCGCGGTGGCCCGGCCGTCCGCGACCCAGACCCGGGCGAGCTCGCCCGTCGGAACCTCCGCTTCCGCCCGGGCGATCTTCTGCGAAACGATGCCGCGCAGATCCACGTCGCGGGGCGCCGTGATCGCACCGGGCCCTCCGATCGGCGTGACCTCGGCCCCGATGCGGGACAGCCGGAAGATGCGCGTGTCGTCGCGGTCGCGGTCGTGCCCGACCAGATACCACCGGCCCTTCTCCGTCACGACGCCCCACGGCTCGACGGTGCGCGTGGTGTACGGCTCGGCCCGCGACGAGCGGTGCGGGAACTGCACGGCCTGCCCCGACTCGATCGCCGACAACAGAACGCCGAGAACATCCTCCGACCCGCGCAGACTTGGCACACCCGCCGGCGAGGCGATGGTCACCGGGGCGTCCGGGTCGACGTCGACCCCGGCGGCGCGCAACTTGAGCAGCGCGCCCTGCGTGGCGGTGACCATCTCCGGCGACTCCCACAGCTGCGTGGCGACCGCGACGGCGGCCGCCTCGTCCGGGGTCAGCTGCACCGGCGGCAACGCGTAGGCGTCGCGGTTGATCCGGTATCCCTCGGCGGGATCCAGGGCCGACACCCGGCCGACCTCCAGGGGGATGCCGAGGTCCCGCAGCTCGTTCTTGTCGCGTTCGAACATTCGGGAGAACGCCTCGAGGCTGGGGCTGTCGGTGTAACCCGCCACGCTGGACCTGATCTTCTCCGCGGTGATGTAGCCGCGGGTGGACAGCAACGCGATGACGAGGTTCACCAGCCGTTCGACTTTCGAGGTCGCCATGCGCCCGAGCCTAAAGCGTTCGCGCGGGCGGCGTCTTCCGCCACGCAGCAGACTCGTTACATGCTCGCGATGAGCCGCTTGACCCGCTCGTCGACCGCCCGGAACGGGTCCTTGCAGAGCACCGTGCGCTGCGCCTGATCGTTGAGCTTGAGGTGCACCCAGTCGACGGTGAAGTCGCGCCCGGCGGCCTGGGCGGCGGAGATGAACTCGCCGCGCAGCCGGGCGCGGGTGGTCTGCGGCGGGTTCTCGACGGCGTCGGCGATGTCCTCGTCGGTGGTCACGCGCGTCGCCAGGCCTTTGCGCTGCAGCAGATCGAAGACACCGCGGCCGCGCTTGATGTCGTGGTAGGCCAGGTCCAGCTGGGCGATCTTGGGGTCGGACAACTCCATGTTGTAGCGGTCCTGATAGCGCTGGAACAGCTTCCGTTTGATCACCCAGTCGATCTCGGTGTCCACCTTGGCGAAATCCTGGCTGTCCACGGCGTCGAGCTGGCGGCCCCACAGGTCGACGACCTGCTCGATCTGGGCGTTCGGCTCGCGGGTGTGCAGATGTTCGACGGCGCGGGCGTAGTACTCGCGCTGGATGTCCAGCGCGCTGGCCTGCCGCCCGCCCGCCAGCCGGACCGGCCGCCGGCCGGTGGTGTCGTGGCTGACCTCGCGGATGGCCCGGATGGGGTTGTCCAGCGAGAAGTCGCGGAAGGGAACCCCGGCCTCGATCATCTCCAGCACCAGCGCGGCGGTGCCCACCTTGAGCATGGTGGTGGTTTCGCACATGTTCGAGTCGCCCACGATGACGTGCAGCCGCCGATACTTCTCGGCGTCGGCGTGCGGCTCGTCGCGCGTGTTGATGATCGGCCGGGACCTGGTGGTCGCACTCGACACGCCCTCCCAGATGTGCTCGGCACGTTGGGAAAGGCAGAACGTCGCGGCCTTGGGGGTCTGCAGCACCTTGCCGGCCCCGCAGATCAGCTGGCGCGTGACCAGGAACGGCAGCAGCACGTCGGAGATCCGGGAGAATTCACCGGCCCGCACGATCAGGTAATTCTCGTGGCAGCCGTAGGAGTTGCCCGCCGAATCGGTGTTGTTCTTGAACAGGTAGATGTCACCGCCGATGCCCTCGTCGGCGAGCCGCTGCTCGGCGTCGACGAGCAGGTCTTCCAGCACCCACTCGCCGGCCCGGTCGTGGGTGACCAGCTGCACCAGGCTGTCGCATTCCGCCGTGGCGTACTCGGGGTGGCTGCCCACGTCGAGGTAAAGCCGTGCGCCGTTGCGCAGGAAAACGTTGGAGCTGCGCCCCCACGACACCACGCGGCGGAAGAGGTAGCGGGCCACCTCGTCCGGGGAAAGCCGGCGATGGCCGTGAAAGGTGCAGGTGACACCGAACTCGGTCTCGATGCCCATGATCCGCCGCTGCATGTAGTTGAGGGTACTGGTTGTTGAGTCACGAGGTGGGCAGCTGCGCGACAAGCTCCAACGCTGCGCCACGCGTCGGCGCCTGCAGGCACAATACGGGAGAACACGTCGACACAGGCGCCACCGGACAGCGAATGGGAATCACAAGATGACGGATCAGTCGCACTTGAACAGCGAGCAACGGCGCACACTGGACAAGCTGAACGCCCACCCGGTGAGCCACAACATCAAATGGAAGCCGGTCCTGGCTCTGTTCGAGGCGCTAGGCGAGGTGGTGCCCGAAAGCGGCGACCGTTTTCGGGTCACGATCGGCACGCGCGCTGCGGTCTTCCGCCCGCCCGTCCATCACCGCGATCTCAGCGCCGACCTGGTGATGGAGATCAGGCACTTCCTTCAGGAGACGAGCCAATCCGCGGTCACGCCGCAGCCGTCGCGACACCTGTTGCTCGTAACCGACCATCACGAAACCACGATCTACGAGTTCGAACCTCCGGCCGCCACGCTCGACACCGTCAAACCCTACGACCCGCACGGCCACCTGCGCCACCTGCGCCACATCAACGGCAACTACCAAGGTCAACGGGCGCCCGAGGATCCCGGCTATTATCGCGAGATCGTCGACGAAGTGCGCGGTGCCGACATGATCGTGGTCTTCGGGCACGGCGAAGGCCATTCCAGCGCAGCCGATCTGCTGGTCGACACGCTCAGGCGAGACCTGGGCGAGCCGTTGCCGACGATCCTGGCCGAGGCACGGGTCGATGCCAAGGCTTTCACCACCGGGCAGCTCATGGTCGCGGCGCACGAGGTCGTCGACAAGCTGAATGAGAGCTGATGCCGACTTGGACCCGAACTGCCTGAGCCACTCGCCCCGATGCAGTGATTTTCGCCGGCGACCTGGCCGACACAGAGCAGCCCGAAGCCTTTCGGTACATCCTTCGCCAGGCAGGCATCCACCGATCCCCGGGCGTGCAAGACCCTCCCGCAGCGGTGGAGCCTGCGCCAAAAAAGTTGCCGTAGAAGGATTTTGGGATGTCAATCAGGACTCGGCCGGTCGCCGCGCCACGCCACCCCGACGAGTGCGGGACCAAGCCGCAGCCTGCAACACCGTAGCGTGCCGTAGCCCACCGAAGTGCCCAATGCGGCTAGCAAGCCGATCAGCACGCGGCGACAGGACGCGACAGGTTTTCGGTAGGTCTGAGCAGGAGCCTATTGCGGCTTTTTCGCCGCCGACTCGTCGGTCGATTCCGAGCCGTCGGCTTGGGGCAGCAGTGCATCCAGCGCGGGTCCGGTGATCCGCCGAAACGCGCGCCGCGGCCGGTTGGCGTCCAGAACCGCGACCTCCAGGCTCGACGCCCCAAGGGAGGGCTGATCGCTACCCGAGGCCTCGCCACTGCTCGTCCGCAACGCGTTCACGGCGATCCGCACCGCATCGGGAAGCGCGGCGTTCTCGGCGTAGGACTGCTTGAGCGCGGTGGTCACCGGCTCGGTGGTACCGCCCATCACCACGAAATACGGCTCGTCGGCGATCGACCCGTCGTAGGTGATGCGGTACAGCTCGGGTGGTTTCGTCTCCCCGGCATGCGCGACCTCGGCGACGCACAGCTCGACCTCGTAGGGCTTGGCCTGCTCGGTGAAGATCGCGCCCAGCGTCTGCGCGTAGACGTTGGCCAACTGGCGACCGGTGACGTCCCGGCGGGCGTAGGCGTAGCCGCGGGTATCTGCGAACTGGATGCCACCGCGTCGCAGGTTGTCGAATTCGTTGAACTTGCCCGCGGCCGCGAAGCCGACCCGGTCATACAGTTCGCTGATCTTCTGCAACAACCGCGACGGATTGTCGGCGACGAAAAGCACGCCGTCGGCGTAGGTCAGCGCCACCACGCTGCGGCCACGCGCGATGCCCTTGCGCGCGAGCTCGCTGCGCTCGCGCATCGCCTGCTCGGGCGAGATGAAATACGGGAAGCTCACGACTCACCCCAGAGGTCTGCCTCCGGGCCAAAAGTATCGGCGCGCGAACGACTCTGGATGACCTCGCGGGCCAGCTCGGCGATGCGTTCTTCGGGCACCTCGGCCGCGCCGTCGGCACCGATGGTGGCCGCCGTCGGGTAGATACCCCGCACCAGGTCGGGACCGCCGGTGGCCGAGTCGTCGTCGGCGGCGTCGTAGAGCGCCTCGATGGCCACCCGCAGCGCGGAGTCGGCATCGGTTACCTGGGAGTACAACTTCTTCATCGACGACTTGGCGAACACCGACCCGGACCCCACCGACTGGTAGCCCTCTTCCTCCATGTTCCAGCCGCCGGCGGCGTCGAAGGACACGATCCGCCCCGCCTTCTGCGGGTCCGCGGCGTTGATGTCATAACCCGCGAGCAACGGCAGCGCCACCAGGCCCTGCATCGCGGCGCCCAGATTGCCGCGCACCATGGTGGCCAGCCGGTTGACCTTGCCGGGGAACGTCAACGGCACGCCTTCGAGCTTCTCGTAATGCTCGAGCTCGACCGCATACAGCCGGGCGAACTCGACGGCGATCGCCGCGGTCCCGGCGATGCCCGTCGCCGTGTAGTCGTCGGTGATGTACACCTTGTTGACGTCGCGGCCCGCGATCATGTTGCCCTGCGTGGAGCGCCGGTCACCGGCGATGACGACGCCGCCGGGGTATTTCAGCGCGACGATGGTGGTGCCGTGCGCCAGTTGACCGCCGATCTGAGTGCCGCCAACCAAGCTGGCCGGGAGCAACTCCGGCGCCCGGCGGCGGAGCAGGTCGGCGAACGAGGACAAATTGACGGCTGAGGCTTCACAAAGCGCGGGGTTGGTGGGCAGGCGGTCGGAGAACTGCCAGGTCACTGTCCACCCTTCTGCACGTACGCGCGGACGAAGTCCTCCGCGTTCTCCTCGAGGACGTCGTCAATCTCGTCGAGCAGATCGTCGGTGTCTTCGGCCAATTTCTCACGGCGCTCCTGGCCCGCGGCCGTGGTGTCGGTGAAGTCGTCGTCATCGCCACCACCGCCACGCTTGGTCTGCTCCTGCGCCATCGCCGCCTCCTGCTTGATAAACAGCCGCGTCACGCGCCTGCTGGTATTTCTCTACCCTACCGTTTCGCTCCGACGTTTCCCGGCTCCACACCCGTATTGTCGGCCCGTCCCGCCCCGTCGCGTTTCGCGCCCGCGAACGATCGGGTCACCCGGTATCAGCTGGTCAACTGCTTGACCAGCTCGGCTGCGCTGTCCACCGAGTCCAGCAGCGCGCCGACGTGCGCTTTGCTGCCCCGCAGCGGTTCCAGGGTGGGAATGCGGACCAGCGAATCGCCGCCCAGGTCGAAGATGACCGAGTCCCAACTCGCTGCCGCGATGTCGGCGCCGAACCTGCGCAGGCACTCACCGCGGAAGTAGGCGCGGGTGTCCGTCGGTGGACTGTCGACGGCGTCGAGGACCTGCTGCTCGCTGACCAGGCGCTTCATGGATCCGCGCGCCACCAGCCGGTTGTACAGGCCCTTGTCCAGCCGGACATCGGAATACTGCAGATCCACCAGGTGCAGCCGCGGCGCCGACCAGCTCAGGTTCTCCCGCTGCCGAAAGCCTTCCAGCAGTCGCAACTTGGCCGGCCAGTCGAGCAGCTCGGCGCAGTCCATGGGGTCGCGTTCGAGCTGGTCGAGCACCTGCGCCCAGGTCTCCACGACGTCGGACGCGCGCGGATCCGGGTCGCGGCCGTCGACCAGCTTCGCCACCCGGTCCAGGTAAATGCGCTGTAGCGCAAGGCCGGTCAGCTCACGACCGTCGGCCAGGGCAACGGTGGCACGCAGCGCGGGATCGCGGCTGATGGCGTGGACCGCGTGCACCGGACGGGCCAGGGTCAGGTCGCTGAGGTCAATACCGTGGGCGGGCCCCTCTTCGATCACGTCGAGGACGAGCGCGGTGGTACCGAGCTTGAGGTAGGTCGAGGTCTCGGCGAGGTTGGCGTCCCCGATGATGACGTGCAACCGGCGGTACCTGTCCGCATCGGCGTGCGGTTCGTCGCGGGTGTTGATGATCCCGCGCTTCAGCGTGGTCTCCAGCCCGACCTCGACCTCGATGTAGTCGGAGCGCTGGGACAGCTGGAAGCCCGGCTCGTCGCCGGAGGGCCCGATGCCCACCCGCCCGGAGCCGGTCACCACCTGGCGCGACACCAGGAACGGGGTCAGCCCGGCGATGATCGCCGAAAATGGCGTCTGCCGGCTCATCAGGTAGTTCTCGTGCGCCCCGTAGGAGGCGCCCTTGCCGTCGACGTTGTTCTTGTAGAGCTGCAGTCTCGCGGCTCCCGGCACGCTGGCGACGTGGCGGGCAGCGGCTTCCATCACCCGCTCGCCGGCCTTGTCCCAGATCACGGCGTCCAGGGGGTCAGCGCACTCGGGCGCGGAGTACTCGGGGTGCGCGTGGTCGACGTAGAGCCGCGCCCCGTTCGTCAGAATCATGTTGGCCGCGCCGACCTCGTCGGCATCGACCACCGGAGGCGGTCCGGTCGACCGGCTCAGATCGAAGCCCCGGGCGTCGCGCAGCGGCGATTCGACCTCATAGTCCCAACGGGTGCGTTTGGCCCGCTGAATGCCGGCGGCGGCAGCGTAGGCCAACACCGCCTGAGTCGAGGTGAGGATCGGGTTGGCGGTCGGGTCCGACGGCGACGAGATGCCGTACTCGACCTCCGTCCCGATAATCCGTTGCATGCCGCAAGCCTAGGCCCGATGACGAAGCGGCCCGCGAAGCGGGGCGTGAGGAGTCGGGCCATCCCATCCGGCCCGATGACGAAGCGGCCCGCGAAGCGGGGCGTGAGGAGTCGGGCCATCCCATCCGGCCCGATGACCCCGGACGTCCGAGCGGGGCGTGAGGAGTCCGCGCGACGAAGAGGCTGGGATCGTGCCCGCGGTCCGCCGCTGAGCCCCGACGCGGCGGTATCGCCGGCGCACCGGGCGCGCGCCGGTCGTAGGGTGAGCCGTCATGGGCCTTCCTCTTCGCCGCCCGCCGGCCCGAACGTCGGCCGGTGACGCGGCCGAGAGTTGGTTCCTGGCGCGCGGCTTGCCGTTGGTGCTGACGCCGCGGGCGCGGGGGCGGCGACTCTGGCCCCGGTCGGCGCCCGTGTTGGCGGCCTACGCGACGACCGAGGGCTGCGAGCTCGCGATCTGGATGATCACCGGCGACCGCAATGTCGACATCGTCGGAAACCCGACCGCTGTCGAATGGGGACTGCTGGCCATACTCGGGGCCATGTTGCCGCTGGCCGCCGTCGTCGGCTGGCTGGTGTCCCGGTTGTCGGGCAACCGCAGCCGTACGGTCGTCGCGGCCATCGCGGTGGCCTTCGCGACCATGACCGGAACCATCGAAACCGGCCCGATTCACGTGCTGCGGATCGCCGTCCTGGTAGTGCTGGTGTTGCTTTTGACCGCCTCCGGCGTCGGGGCGGTGTTCGCCTGGGCGGTGCGGATGACGTTGTCGCACCTCGCGGCGGTCGGTTCCATGACGGTGCGGGCCCTGCCCGTCGTGTTGCTGACCGTACTGGTGTTCCTCAATCCCTATGTCTGGCTCATGGCGGCGACGATCAGCCAGCGGCGGCTCTGGCTGGCGCTGCTGTTTCTCGTCGCCGTCGCGGCGGCGTTCGTCGTATCGGGAAGTCTGGAACGGGTCCGGCCGATGCTGCGAGCGACTGCCGCACCGCCCCATGACTGCGAACGACTGGCCGGCACGCCCTTTGCGGACATGCCCGACCCGCCGGTCAGTCCCCGACTGACCAGGACCGAACGCGTCAACGTGGTGTTCGTGCTCGCCACCTCGCAGCTGGTGCAGATCCTGGTGGTGGCCGCGGTCATCGCCACGATCTTCTTCGTTCTCGGCCTGATCCTGCTCAGTGAACCCCTGCTCGCCGAATGGACCCACAACAAGGGCTCGACCCACGGGACGCTGCCGGGAATGACGATTCCGGTGCCGCAGCCGCTGATCAACACCTGTCTGTTCCTCGTCGCGCTGGCGTTCATGTACATCGGCGCCCGCGCGGTCGGCGACGGCGAATACCGTTCCACCTTCCTCGACCCGCTGATCGAGGACCTGCATGTCACCCTGATCGCACGCAACCGCTACCGCGGTGCCGTCGCGACGGCACCGCGCGCTGTTGACGCCGCGTATGGCACTGGCTAATTTCACCGTGTGGCCGCCCCCGAATCCGACCGCGTAGCGAGTCAACAAGCGACCGACCTGGCCGGAAAGCGTTATGGCGAAGTGCTTCTGGTCCAGGTCGGCGAGTCCGGCCCCCAGGCCACCGTCTACAACAGCTTCCCGCTCAACGACTGCCCCGCCGAGCTGTGGTCCGCGCTCGACCCCCAGGCCATCGCCGCCGCGCACGGCGCGGTCGCGGCGCTGCTCAACGGCCCGCGCTACTGGCTGATGAACGCCATCGAAAAGGAGCCACAGGGCCCGCAGGAGAGGAAGACCTTCGGCGGGATCCAGATGATCCGTCAGGCCACGGTCGCGATGTCGTCGATGAACCCGGCTCCCTACAGCGTCAACGAGGTGGACCGCAACACGGTCTTCGTCTTCAACGCCGGCGAAGAGATTTACGAGCTGGTCGACCCCGACGGGCGGCGCTGGGTCATGCAGACCTACAGCCAGGTCGCCGATCCCGGCCTGTCACGCGCAGACCTGCCTGGCCTCGCGGAGCGGCTCGACCTCCCGGCCGGATGGACCTACCGACCGCGGGTGCTCACCAGCGAGCTCAGGGTGGACACCCGCAGTCGGCCGGCCCGGGTGCTGCAGGACAACCTGACCAACAGCTACTCGATGGAGACTGACTGACTCACGCGTTCAGCGCGGTGACGCTACAGGTACTGGCCCAGGTTGGATTCGGTGTCGATGGCCCGCGACGCGCTCGACGACTTGCCGGTGACCAGGGTGCGGATGTAGACGATCCGCTCGCCCTTCTTGCCCGAGATCCGCGCCCAGTCATCGGGATTGGTGGTGTTGGGCAGGTCCTCGTTCTCGGCGAACTCGTCGACGATCGAGTCGAGCAGGTGCTGGATGCGCAGACCCGGCTGGCCCGTTTCGAGCACCGACTTGATGGCGTTCTTCTTCGCCCTGTCGACGACGTTCTGGATCATCGCCCCGGAGTTGAAGTCCTTGAAGTACATGACTTCCTTGTCGCCGTTGGCGTAGGTGACCTCCAGGAACCGGTTGTCGTCGATCTCGGCGTACATCCGCTCGACGACCTTCTCGATCATCGCCTTGATGCAGGAGGTGCGGTCTCCGCCGAACTCGGCGAGATCGTCGGCGTGCAGCGGCAGCGACTCGACCAGGTACTTCGAGAAGATGTCCTGGGCCGCTTCGGCGTCGGGGCGTTCGATCTTGATCTTGACGTCGAGACGGCCGGGCCGCAGGATCGCCGGGTCGATCATGTCCTCGCGGTTGGAGGCGCCGATCACGATGACGTTCTCGAGCCCCTCGACGCCGTCGATCTCGCTGAGCAACTGCGGCACCACCGTGGTCTCGACGTCCGACGACACCCCGGTACCGCGGGTGCGGAAGATCGAGTCCATCTCGTCGAAGAACACGATCACGGGCGTTCCCTCCGACGCCTTCTCGCGGGCGCGCTGGAAGATCAACCGGATGTGCCGCTCGGTCTCGCCGACGAACTTGTTGAGCAGCTCCGGACCCTTGATGTTAAGGAAGTAGGACTTCGCCTCGCGGGCGTCGTCGCCGCGAACCTCGGCCATCTTCTTGGCCAGCGAGTTGGCCACCGCCTTGGCGATCAACGTCTTACCGCAGCCGGGCGGGCCGTAGAGCAACACGCCCTTGGGCGGGCGCAGCGCGTACTCGCGGTAGAGCTCCTTGTGCAGGAACGGCAGCTCCACGGCGTCGCGGATCTGCTCGATCTGGCGGGTGAGCCCACCGATGTCGGAGTAGCTGACGTCGGGCACCTCTTCCAGGACCAGGTCTTCGACCTCGGCCTTCGGGATGCGCTCGAAGGCGTAGCCCGCCTTGGTGTCGACCAGCAGCGAGTCGCCGGGGCGCAGCTTGCGCGGCTTGGTGTCGTCGTTCAGGGCGTCCGGAACGCCGTCCGGCAGGTCCTCGGCCACCAGCGGCTCGGCGAGCCACACGATGCGCTCCTCGTCGGCGTGGCCGACGACCAGGGCCCGGTTACCGTCGGCCAGGACTTCCCGCAACGTCGAGATCTCACCGACCGACTCGAACGTGCCGGCCTCGACGACGGTCAGGGCCTCGTTGAGCCGGACCGTCTGGCCCTTCCGCAGCGCCGTGGTATCGATGTTCGGCGAACACGTCAAGCGCATCTTGCGGCCCGACGTGAACACGTCCACCGTGTCGTCGTCGTGGGCGCCGAGCAGGACGCCGTAGCCGCTGGGCGGCTGGCCCAGCCGATCGACCTCCTCGCGCAGCGCCAGCAGTTGTTGGCGGGCCTCTTTAAGCGTTTCCATCAATTTGGAGTTGCGGGCCGCCAGCGAGTCGATACGGGCCTCGAGTTGGTGCACGTCGTGCGCGGTGCGGCCGCCGCCGTGGGGGCCGACCGCATGTTCGAGTTGCTCGCGAAGCAGCGCCGCCTCACGCCGCAATTGCTCCAATTCGGCAGCATCGCCGCTGGACGGGATCGATCCCCGGGGGTTACCGAATGCATCAGAACGCTCTGAGTCACCCATGTTGCGCTCCTTTCCCACACCAGGAATTGGTGCAGCGGATACTCCAACGCTACCGGCGATCGGCGCTTCATGTGCGGAACCGAATGCCGCCGAAAAGTTAAAACTGTGATGCCGCTGGTAACGTCGCGTTGCAGTCCGCGGATCGGAAGGGAAGGCGTGACCACAAAACCCCTCGCCACGTGCGTAGCTACCGCCGCCGTCCCCGGCGCGGGAGCCACCGCTGTGACATGTGCTGCATCCGACGCCCGGGCCGCCGGCGCGGACGGACGGCGCCGGGGCTGACCGACTGGATGCACCGGCAACTCTGCGTTGTGCTGGCCGCCGTGGCCGTGTTCGGGCTCTCGGCGTGTGAGCACTCCAGGCCCACGGTGTCGTTGCAGCCGTCCTCGCGGGCGGCTCCGACGTCGCCGCCTCCGGTGGCCGCTCCCCCGACGGTCCCGTTGCCCGCACCCCAGGCGCTCACCGACCTGCTGAACCGGCTCGCCGACCCCGCTGTCCCCGCCACCGAGAAAGTGAACCTCATCGAGGGCGCAACGCCCGAGAATGCGGGCACCCTGGAGAAGTTCACCACCGCGCTGCACGACAACGGCTATCTGCCGATGACCTTCGCGGCCAACGACATCGCGTGGTCGGACACGAACCCGTCGAACGTCAAGGCCGCGGTCACCGTCAAGACCGCCAGGGCGGACAACGCCAACTTCACCTTCCCGATGGAGTTCACCCCCTCCCAGGACGGCTGGCAGTTGTCGCGTCGGACCGCGGAGATGCTGTTGGCCCTGGGCAAGTCGTCTGCGCCGACGACCTCCGGTCCGCCGGCCGCCCTCGCGCCGGCTCCCTCGCAGGCTCCGGCTCCGGCTCCGCCGAGTTGACCCGCGCGATGTGGATCGGCTGGCTCGAGTTCGACGTGCTGCTGGGCGACGTGCGATCGCTGAAACAGAAACGCGCGCTGGTGCGTCCGGTGGTAGCCGAGCTGCAGCGCAAGCTCAGCGTGTCGGCGGCCGAAACCGGTTCCCTTGAGCTGCATCGCAGGGCCGGCATCGGGGTGGCCATGGTGTCCGGCGACCGCAGCCATGCGGACGCCGTCCTCGACGCCGCCGAACGTCTTGTCGCCGCGCATCCGGAGTTCGAGCTGCTGTCGGTGCGGCGCCGCCTGCTCCGCAGCGGCGATCTGGACGACGACCAGCGCTAGCCGTCGCGTCCCGGCCGCTTGCGGCCCAACGGCGCCGGGGCCACCGCGCCGGGAGCGAGCCGACGCGTGAAGATCAGGAACGCGGTGTGCCCGCGCATCGAATGCTGCGGCCGCACGGCCAGCCCGACGACGTTCCAGCCCCGCTGCAGTGTCTCCCACGCGCGCGGCTCGATCCAGCACTGCTGTGCCCGCAGCGCCTCCACCGCCTTCGACAGCTGAGGCACCGTGGCGACGTAGATCATCAGGACCCCACCGGCGACCACCAGCCGCGACACCGTGTCCAGCACCTCCCAGGGCGCGAGCATGTCCAAGACCGCCCGGTCGAAGGATCCGTCGGGGAAATCGGAGTCACGGACGTCGCCGACGATCAGCTGCCAGTTCGCGGGCGGACGGCCCGAATCACCGTGGAAGTCGGCGACGTTGCGCCGGGCGTGCTCGGCGTGGTCGGCGCGCTGATCGTAGGAGACCACCCGCCCCTCCGGTCCGACCGCCCGCAGCAGCGAAAGGGTCAGCGCGCCGGACCCGGCTCCGGCCTCGAGCACCCGGGCGCCCGGGAAGATGTCGCCCTCGTGCACGATCTGGGCGGCGTCCTTGGGATAGATCACCTGCGGCCCGCGGGGCATCGACATCACGTAGTCGACGAGCAGCGGGCGCATCACGAGGAACAGGGCGCCGTTGCTGGATTTGACGACGCTGCCCTGCTGCAGACCGATCAACGCATCATGGGCGATCGAGCCGCGGTGGGTGTGAAACTCGGCGCCGGGCGTCAGCGACAGCGTGTAGTGCCGGCCCTTGGCGTCGGTGAGCTGGACGCGCTCCCCGCTGGTGAACGGGCCGGTGGCAGACACGCCGTCCAGCGTGCCAGTCGACTCGCCGTGGCCGGTGCCCGGGGTTGTCGGCGCCCGGTCCTAGGCTGCGGGAATGACCGTCCAGCCGGAGACACGCCCGCCGCGGCCGGCTTCAAAACCGGCACTGTCGCCGTCGCGGGCGGCGGACTTCAAGCAGTGCCCGCTGCTGTACCGGTTCCGGGCGATCGACCGGTTGCCCGAGGCCCCGTCGGCGGCGCAGCTGCGGGGTTCGGTGGTGCACGCCGCCTTGGAGCAGCTCTACGGCCTGCCCGCGCCGCGGCGCGACCCCGACACGGCGCGGTCGCTGGTGGAGTCGGCATGGGAGCACGTGGTCGCCGCGGAGCCCGATCTGGCCGGCGAGTTCGATCCCGACCAGCGGAGCAGGCTGATCGAGGAGGCCCGCGACCTGCTCTCCGGCTACTACCGGCTCGAAGACCCGACCCGGTTCGACCCGCAGTGCTGCGAAGAGCGGGTGGAGGTCGAACTTGCCGACGGCACGCTGCTGCGCGGCTTCATCGACCGCATCGACGTCGCCGCCACCGGCGAGGTGCGGGTGGTCGACTACAAGACCGGCAAGGCGCCGCCGGCCGCGCGGGCTGCGGGGGGCTTCACGGCCGAGTTCAAGGCGATGTTCCAGATGAAGTTCTACGCGGTGGCGCTGCTGCGTTCCCGCGGTGTGCTGCCCACCCGGCTGCGCCTGATCTACCTCGCCGACGGGCAGGTGCTGGACTACTCGCCGGATCACGACGAACTGCTGCGCTTCGAAAAGACCCTGATGGCGATGTGGCGCGCCATCCAATCCGCCGGCCAGAGCGGCGATTTCCGGCCCAAACAGTCGCGGCTGTGCGACTGGTGTCCCCACCAGCAGCACTGCCCACTTTTCGGGGGAACGCCGCCGCCCTACCCCGGCTGGCCGGAACACTTTGCGGTCGCTGAAGTTTCGCCGCACACCTCACCGGCGGCCTAGAACGGCGACATCCCCTGCAGCATCGTGGGGATGAGTTCGCCGACGGTGGGGTGGATGTGCATGGTGCGCGACAGCGTCGTGTACGGCGCGTCCACCGACATGACGTCCAGGATGGCGTGGATCGCCTCGTCGCCGCCGACCCCCAGGATGGCCGCCCCCAGGATCTTCTCGGTGTCGGCGTCGACAACGATCTCCATGAAGCCTTGTTTCTCAACCTTTTTCCACCGCCCTGCCGACCCTGGTCATCGGCCGCATGCCGACCAGCGCCCTGCGGCCCGACGCCCGCACCTGCGCGGCGGTCATGCCGGCGCGCCCGAGCGGCGGGTCGATGCACAGCGCGTGGGTGGTGATGCGGTCGCTCACGCGCCGCGGGGTCGCGTGAGAATCGCTGTCGAGGAGATTGGCGGCCGGCGCCCCACCGCCAGCAGCAGATGACTGCCCGCGACCGGCGCGGTTGTCAGATCGAATCCGTTGTTGCTCTTGGTAATCCGCACTTCTCCGGCGCCGAGGATGACGTCGTCTTCGCAGGACGCCAGCCTGGAACCGCGCTCGACGACGGTGAGCCAGGACCCGAATCGCCGGTACATCCGGTCGAACTCCAGCGCGATGTAGCTGCCGCCCACGATGACCGGATGCGTTGGCAGCGTGTCCAGTTCGAGGATCGACACGTTGGTGAGGTAGTCGACGCCGGAGAGTCCCGGAATGTCGGGCACCACCGCGCGGCCACCGACGTTGAGGAAGATCCGCTCGCCACGCAGCAGGTCCGTCCGGCCAGCGGCGGCCCCGCCTGCCCGGCACCCACGATGATCGCGCCGCAATGCACCGTCACAGACTGGCCGTCAGGGACAGGATGGCGAACCCCCCCAATACCGCGACCGCGTCCTCCAACAGCGCGATCGGCAGGCCCTGCCCGCCGCGGGATTCCACCAGTCGCCGGCGTGCCTGATAGCCGCCGACGGTGCCCAGCGCCGCGCCGATCACGCCACAGCCGAGTGCGGAGAAGGTGAAGTGCCACGCGGCGCCGATCACCGCGCCGGCGAATGCGCCCATCGTGATCCGCGCGGCGAAAGACGGGGGGACGGTGCGCGGAGGCGTCTTCGGGAGCTTGTCGGTGACGAGTTCGGCGATCGCCAGAACGGTGACGATCGCGACCGTGATCACATTGCCCACCCAGAACGCCCAGGTGGACTGCAGGTCGATCCATCCGAGCATGGCGGCCCATGCGACGACGGCGGGAGCCGTCAGGGAACGCAACCCGGCGACGACGCCGATCAACAAGGCCATCAGCAAAACAAGGACATGTAACACGGAGGTCCTCCCGGGGACGAACTGTCCGGCGACCGTCGGGGCAACGGCCCATGGAGACAACGCGGACAACGGCCTAGGCGGACGCTAACACAGCCGCGCGCGTCGAACCCGCGATCAGAACCGGCAAAACCTGATGTCCGAAGCGAGGATCGCCTTGGCGCCGATCGCGGCGAGCTCGTCCATGACCTCGTTGACGCCCCGGCGGGGTACCAGGGCGCGGATGGCGACCCAGTCCGGGTCGGCGAGCGGAGCGATAGTCGGCGACTCCAGCCCCGGCGTGATCGAGGTGGCCTGCTCCAGCACCGAGCGCGGGCAGTCGTAGTCGAGCATCAGGTACTGCTGGCCGAACACCACGCCCTGGATCCGGGCCACCAACTGGTCGCGCGCAGCCCTGTCCTGCCGGGTGTCGTAGTCCATGCTCTCGATCAGCACCGCCTCCGAATCGCACAGCGACTCGCCGAAGGCGACGAGGTGGTGCAGGCTCAGGGTCCTTCCGGACCCCACCACGTCGGCGATGGCGTCGGCGACCCCGAGTTGCACCGAGATCTCCACCGCGCCGTCAAGCCCGATCACGGTGGCCTCAATCCCCCGCTCGGCCAAGTCCTTCCGCACCAGGTTCGGGTAGGCGGTCGCGATGCGCTTACCGGCCAGGTCGGCCGTCGTCCACTTGCGCCCGGCCGGGCCGGCGTAGCGGAAGCTGGACGACCCGAACCCCAGCGCCAGGCACTCGCGCACCGCCGCGCCGGAATCGCACACCAGGTCGCGTCCGGTAATCCCGAAATCGAGCTCTCCCGAACCGACGTAGATCGCAATGTCTTTGGGCCGCAGGAAGAAGAACTCGACTTGGTTGACGGGGTCGAGCACGGTCAGATCCTTGGGATCGGTGCGGCGACGGTAGCCGGCCTCCGCGAGGATCTCGGTGGCCGGCTCGCTCAGCGAACCCTTGTTGGGAACCGCGACCCGCAACATGCTCACAGCTTCCGGTAGATGTCGTCGAGGGACAGTCCGCGCGCGATCATCAGCACCTGCGTCCAGTAGAGCAACTGGCTGATCTCCTCGGCCAGGGCGTCGTCGGGTTCGTGCTCGGCGGCCAGCCACACCTCGCCGGCCTCCTCGAGGATCTTCTTGCCCAGCCCGTGCACGCCGCCGTCCAGCGCGGCGACCGTGGCGCTGCCGGCCGGTCGGGTGCGGGCGCGGTCGCCGAGTTCGGCGAACAGATCCTCGAAGGTCTTCACGGCCAGCGATTCTGTCATGCTGCGCCCGCCCCACCCGTCGCGAGGGTGCGCAAAATGCCAC
The DNA here is from genome assembly GCF_007714205.1 of Mycobacterium helveticum. Taxonomy (GTDB): domain Bacteria; phylum Actinomycetota; class Actinomycetes; order Mycobacteriales; family Mycobacteriaceae; genus Mycobacterium; species Mycobacterium helveticum. Next base: position 20,005 of record NZ_VMQU01000033.1, read on the forward strand.
GCCGACCGGCGTGTCGTTGTACAGACACGCGCCTTCGCGGCACCGACGAAGGGCTCAGTCCTCCGGGTTGTAGCCGAGGTTGGGGCCGAGCCAGCGCTCGGCTTCGGCCAGGGTCCAGCCCTTGCGCCTGGCGTAGTCGGCGACCTGGTCCTGGGCCATCCGCCCGACGACGAAGTACTGCGACTGCGGGTGCGAGAAATACCAGCCGCTGACGGCGGCGCCGGGCCACATCGCCATCGACTCGGTCAGCTCGATGCCGGTCCGCTCCCGCACGTCCAGCAACTTCCAGAGCGTCACCTTCTCGGTGTGCTCCGGGCAGGCCGGGTAGCCGGGTGCAGGGCGGATTCCCACGTACTTTTCACCGATGAGCGCCTCGCAGTCCAGCTGCTCGTCCGGCTGGTATCCCCAGAACTCCCTGCGGACCCGCTGGTGCATCCGCTCGGCGAACGCCTCGGCCAGCCGGTCGGCGAGCGACTCCAGCAGGATCGCGCTGTAGTCGTCGTTGGCCGCCTTGAACTCTGCGATCTTGTCACCGCCGCCGAGCCCCGCGGTGACCGCGAAGGCGCCGACGTAGTCGGCCAGACCGGTGTCCTTGGGCGCGATGTAGTCGCCCAGCGACCGGTTCGGGATCCCGTCCCGGTGCTCGCCCTGCTGGCGCAGGTTGTGCAACGTGGTCAGCACCTCGGTACGGGTGTCGTCGGTGTACACCTCGATGTCTTCAGCACCGAGGCCGACCGCGTTCGCCGGGAAGAACCCGATCACCCCGTTGGCCCTCAGCCACTTCTCCTTGATCAGGGTGTCGAGCATCTCCTGGGCGTCGTCGTACAGCTTGCGGGCAGCCTCCCCCGAGACCGGGTTGTTGAGGATGTCGGGAAACCTGCCCTTCATCTCCCAGGCGTTGAAGAACGGCTGCCAGTCGATGTACTCGCGCAGCTCGGCAAGGTCGTAGTCATGAAAATCCCGCACTCCCACGCCCTGGGCGGGCACCGGCGGCGTGTAGCCGTCCCACTCGACCGGCGTCCGGTTCGCGCGGGCCTTTTCCAGCGTCAGCATCGGCCGCTCGTTCTTCTGGGCGTGCCGTTCGCGCAGCGATGCGTAGTCCTTCTCGGTGGCCTCGAGCAGGGCCGGCCGCTGCTTGTCGTCGAGGAGCGCGGCAGCGACCGGCACCGAGCGGGACGCGTCTTTGACCCAGACCACCGGACCGCTACGGCGCGGCGCCACCTTCACGGCCGTGTGCGCGCGCGAGGTGGTCGCGCCACCGATCAGCAGCGGGATCTTCAGCCCCTCGCGTTCCATCTCGACGGCGAAGTTGACCATCTCGTCCAGGGACGGGGTGATCAGGCCGGACAGCCCGATGATGTCGGCGTTGTGTTCCCTCGCCGCGTCCAGGATCTTCTGCGCGGGCACCATCACGCCGAGGTCGATCACCTCGAAGTTGTTGCACTGCAGGACGACCCCGACGATGTTCTTGCCGATGTCGTGGACGTCGCCCTTGACCGTCGCCATGATGATCGTGCCGTTGGTGTCTTTCCCTCCACCATCACCTGGGGCGGCGCCGGACTCTTCCTTCTCCGCCTCGATGTAGGGCAGCAGGTACGCGACCGCCTTCTTCATCACCCGGGCCGACTTCACCACCTGGGGCAGGAACATCTTGCCCGCGCCGAACAGGTCGCCGACGACGTTCATGCCGTCCATCAGCGGGCCCTCGATCACCTCGATCGGGCGACCACCGGCGGCGGCGATCTCGGCCCGCAGTTCCTCGGTGTCGGCATCGACGTGGGCGTCGATGCCCTTGACCAGGGCGTGGGTGATCCGCTCGCGGACTGGCAGGCTGCGCCACTCGGCCGCCACCGGGTCCTCGGACTTCTCCGAGCTGTTGAAGCGCTCGGCGATCTCCAGGAGCCGCTCGGCCGCGTCCTCGCGGCGGTTCAGCACGACGTCCTCGATGCGGTCCCGCAGCTCGGGGTCGATCGAGTCGTAGGGCACCAGCGCACCGGCGTTGACGATGCCCATGTCCAGGCCGGCCTTGATGGCGTGGTACAGGAACACCGCGTGGATCGCCTCGCGGACCGGGTTGTTGCCCCGGAACGAGAACGACACGTTGGAGATTCCGCCGGAGATGTGCACCCCGGGCAGGCTCTCCTTGATCCAGGCGCAGGCCTCGATGAAGTCGATCCCGTACGTCGCGTGCTCCTCGATACCGGTGGCCAGCGCGAAGCAGTTCGGGTCGAAGATGATGTCCTCGGCCGGGAAGCCGACCTCTTCGGTCAGGATCCGGTAGGCGCGCCCGCAGATCTGTTTGCGGCGCTCCAGATTGTCGGCCTGACCCTGCTCATCGAAGGCCATCACGACGACGGCGGCGCCGTACTTGCGGCACAGCCGTGCCTCGCGGACGAACTTCTCCTCGCCCTCCTTCATGGAGATCGAGTTGACGATCGGCTTGCCCTGCACGTTCTTCAGGCCCGTCTCGATGACCTCCCACTTGGAGGAGTCGATCATCACCGGGACGCGGCTGATGTCCGGTTCGGCCGCGACCAGCTTGGTGAACCGGTCCATCGCGGCGACGCCGTCGATCATGCCCTCGTCCATGTTGATGTCGATGACTTGCGCACCGACCTCGACCTGCTGCAGGGCGACCGACAGCGCGGTGTCGTAGTCCTCGGCCTTGATCAGGTTGCGGAACCGGGCGGAGCCGGTGATGTTGGTGCGCTCACCGATGTTGACGAACAGGGAATCGTCGGTGATGTTGAGCGGTTCGAGGCCCGCGAGCCGGGTGGCCACCGGGATCTTCGGCACCTCGCGCGGCGGCTTGCCCTCGACGACCTTGGCGATCTCGGCGATGTGCGGCGGCGCCGTCCCGCAACACCCACCGACCAGGTTGACCAGGCCGGCGTCGGCGAAATCGGCGATGTAGCTCGCCTGGCGCTCGGGGGACTCGTCGTATTCGCCGAAGGCGTTGGGCAGGCCGGCGTTCGGGTAGCAGGAGACGAAGGTGTCCGCGATCCGCGACACCTCGGCGATGTAGGGGCGCATCTCCGGCGCACCCAGGGCGCAGTTCAGGCCCACCGCGATCGGCTTCGCGTGCCTGATCGAGTTCCAGAACGCCTCGGTGACCTGACCGGACAACGTCCGCCCGGAAGCGTCGGTGATGGTGCCGGAGATGATGACTGGCCAGCGGCGCCCGCGGTCCTCGAACAGCGTCTCGACGGCGAACACCGCGGCCTTGGCGTTGAGCGAGTCGAAGATCGTCTCGATGATGAGGAGGTCCACACCCCCGTCGACCAGGCCGTTGGCGGCTTCGAGGTAGGCGGTGACCAGCTGGTCGTAGGAGACGTTGCGGGCCCCGGGGTCGTTGACGTCCGGCGAGATCGACGCGGTCCGCGTCGTGGGCCCGATTGCGCCGGCCACGTAGCGGGGCTTCTCCGGGGTGCTGAACTCGTCGGCGGCCGCCCGCGCCAGCGCAGCACCGGCGTAGTTCAGCTCGTAGCTCAGGTCCGCCATGCCGTAGTCGGAGAGCGAGATCGCGTTCGCGTTGAACGTGTTGGTCTCCAGGATGTCGGCGCCCGCCTCGAGGTACTCGCGGTGAATCCCGGCGATGATCTGTGGCTGCGTCAGGTTGAGCAAGTCGTTGTTGCCCTGAAGAGCGGTCGGCCACTCCGTGAACCGGTCGCCGCGGTAGCCGGCCTCGTCCGGGCGGTCGCGCTGGATCGCCGTGCCCATCGCGCCGTCGATCACCATGATCCGCCGGCGCAGAGCGGCCGTCAGTTCGTCGGTGCAGTCGGGTCGGATGTGCGGCTCAAAGGTGTTCGGCTCGCGGATGTTCGGCTCCGAGGCGTTCACGTACATTCCTTCCGTAGTGGAAGGCGTCCTTGACTCTGCCGAGCGTGGCGGACACCGGCGGGGACCGGAACCGTTGCAACGCCTCTCGACCAGGAAAGTCTACGTCGTCACCCGACGTCTGGACGCCCAGCTCGACCCGACCCGCTCGGCGATTGCGGTGCCCTTGAGCGCCGGCTTGCGGACCTTGTCGGCAAATGTCGTAGTTGTCAACTTTAACCAGATTGCAGCCGAACGTATTTCGTCTCGACCACGGCGACGCCGGATGTCGAAGCCGTCGAGGCTCGGGTCAGCCGCCTGCAGCCGGGTGCCCATCGCGCCGTCGCCGACCACCACCGGCTGCGCCAAAGCATCGAGGGTGTCGGTGGCGTGGCGCGGTGTGTTTCCGGCAATCACCCGCTTAAGGATAGTCGTCCTATGAAATCGGTCGGCCGACGGCGGTCGGGCCCGTGACCCCGGGGTTTTGCCGGGGCCACGTCACCGCAGGGCAGCACCGTATCCCCCGCCAACCGCCGCCCCGGTTCCCGCCACGCGGCCCGCATCGTCGGCGGGCTACACCAACCGCCCCCCTCCTCACCGGGCCGCCACGCGGCCCGCATCGTCGGCGGGCTAGCCGTACCCTGACGTTGTGACTTGGAGGGATGGGGGGCCGGACGGCAGTGCCGCGCTACCCGAACTGCACAACACCGTCGTCGTGGCGGCGTTCGAGGGCTGGAACGACGCGGGCGACGCGGCCAGCGACGCGCTCGAGCACCTCGATGCCATCTGGGAAGCGGAGCCGCTCGTCGAGATCGACGACGAGGCGTACTACGACTACCAGGTGAATCGTCCCGTGATCCGCCAGATCGATGGGGTCACCCGCGAGTTGGTGTGGCCCGCGATGCGCATCTCGCACTGCCGGCCACCGGGCAGCGACCGCGACGTGGTGCTCATGCACGGGGTGGAGCCCAACATGCGCTGGCGCACCTTCTGCGCCGAACTGGTGGCCATCGCCGACAAGCTCAACGTCGACACCGTTGTCATCCTCGGCGCACTGCTGGCCGACACCCCGCACACGCGACCGGTGCCCGTCTCCGGCGCGGCCTACTCGCCGGAGTCGGCGAAGCTGTTCGGCCTGGAGGAAACCCGCTACGAGGGGCCGACCGGGATTGCCGGGGTCTTCCAGGACGCATGCGTGGCCGCCGGGATCCCGGCGGTGACGTTCTGGGCGGCGGTGCCGCACTACGTGTCGAGCCCGCCCAACCCGAAGGCGACGGTGGCGCTGCTGCGCCGCGTCGAAGAGGTACTCGACATCGAGGTGCCGCTGGGTGAACTCCCCGCGCTCGCCGAGGAATGGGAACAGGCCATCAACGAGGTGGCCACCGAGGACGAGGACCTGGCCGAATACGTGGAGTCGCTGGAGCAGCGCGACGCCGAGGTCGACATGAGCGAAGCCCTGGGCAAGATCGACGGCGACGCCCTGGCCGCGGATTTCGAACGCTACCTGCGCCGCCGCCGCCCCGGATACGGGCGCTGAGTCCGGCCGCCGACGAGACCGCCGCAATTTGCCGTCGTCGGCGGCGATGCGAAAAGATCGGCAATTCGAGGGCAAGCCCAGCCGCAAGCCCAGCCGGACGGCGCAAGCGACGACGATAAGGACCCGCATGGCCGCGTGGCCTGATCCCGACAACCCCCGGTTGGCCGCCGATCAGTCCGATCCGGCCCCGGACCGCCTCGGCGAAGAGGCCGGATATCACAAGGGGCTCAAGCCGCGCCAGCTGCAGATGATCGGCATCGGGGGTGCGATCGGCACCGGGCTTTTTCTCGGTGCCGGCGGCCGGCTCGCCAAGGCCGGGCCCGGGCTGTTCCTCGTCTACGCGCTGTGCGGCGTGTTCGTCTTCCTGATCCTGCGCGCGCTCGGCGAGTTGGTGTTGCACCGGCCGTCGTCGGGCTCGTTCGTGTCGTACGCGCGTGAATTCTTCGGCGAGAAGGCCGCGTACGTGGTCGGGTGGATGTATTTCCTGAACTGGGCGATGACCTCCATCGTGGACACCACCGCGATCGCCACCTACCTGCACCGGTGGAGCGTGTTCGCCGTCGTCCCCCAATGGCTCCTGGCCCTGATCGCCCTGGCGGCGGTCCTGGGCATGAACCTGATCTCGGTGGAATGGTTCGGCGAGATGGAGTTCTGGGCCGCGCTGATCAAGGTGTTCGCGCTGATGGCCTTCCTGGTCGTGGGGACCGTCTTTCTTGCCGGGCGCTACTCCATCGACGGACGAAGCGCCGGATTGAGTTTGTGGACGGGCCACGGCGGCTTCTTCCCGACCGGTCTGGCGCCCCTGCTGGTGGTCGCCTCGGGCGTCGTGTTCGCCTACGCCGCGGTCGAACTGGTGGGCACCGCGGCCGGGGAGACCGCGGAACCGGAGAAGATCATGCCGCGGGCCATCAACTCGGTGATCGCGCGCATAGCGGTCTTTTACGTCGGGTCGGTCGCGCTGCTGGCGCTGCTGCTGCCCTACACCTCCTACAAGGCCGGGGAGAGCCCGTTCGTCACGTTCTTCTCCAAGGTCGGCTTCTACGGCGCCGGCGACCTGATGAACGTCGTGGTCCTCACCGCGGCGCTGTCGAGCCTGAACGCGGGCCTGTATTCGACCGGTCGCGTCATGCACTCGATAGCGATGAGCGGCAGCGGCCCGAAGTTCGCCAAGCGGATGTCCCGCAACGGCGTGCCCTACGGCGGCATCGCGATGACGGCCGTCATCTGCCTGCTCGGCATCGCGCTGAACGCCTTCAACCCCGGTGAGGCGTTCGAGATCGTGCTCAACGTCGCCGCGCTGGGCATCATCGCGTCCTGGGCCACGATCGTGCTCTGCCAGCTTCGGCTCTACCAGGTGGCGCGTGCGGGACTCCTGCGGCGCCCGCGGTTCCGCATGCCGCTGACGCCGTACAGCGGATATGCGACCCTGGCCTTCCTGGTCGCCATCCTGGTGCTGATGGGCTTCGACGCACCGATCGGCACCTGGACCGTCGCATCACTGGTGGTGATCGTCCCGGCCCTGGTCGTGGGATGGTACGTGGTGCGCCACCGCGTCATGGCCGTCGCGGGTGAGCACACGGGCCGCGCGGGGCCGCATCCGCCGATTGCCAACCCGGCGGTGCATCCGCGAGACTGATGCCCGTCGCCGGACCCCGCCCACAGGAGTGAACCGACCATTCGCAACCGCTACGCCGCCACGCCACCGCTGTACGGGATGGCCATGGTCTTCCTGGCCATCGCCGTCGTCGCGGTCACCGCGTATCTGCACGCGGGCTGGTGGTCGGCCATCGGGTACGGCGCCGCCACGCTCATCGCCCTCGGCGGGTTCGCGCTCGTCTTCCGCGACCTGTCCTGACCCGACGCTGACGCCGGCGGGTCAGGCGCCGGGCTTCTGCAAATCCTCGTTGTAGGCGCTCGTGGAGCGGCCGAGCGCGGCGACCTCGGCGTCCATCCGCGGCAACAACTCGGCGGTGGTCCTGCGGATGGGGAACGCCCCGACCGGGGTGGACAGCACCGGCTTGAGCCAGCGGAACGCGCCGACCCACGGCGGGCAGTAGACGTGGTCCCGGCGGCCCTCGATGCCCTTGACCAGGGCGTCGGCGCACTTGTCGACGGTGGTCGTCTTGTTCAACGGCCACGGCAGCTTGGCGAGCAGCTCGCCGAACGCGGGCAGGTCGGTCTTGGTGTCGCGCACCAGCGCGGTGTCGATCCAGGACATGTGCGAGGAACCCACCCCGACGCCCCGGTGGGCCAGCTCCAACCGCAGTACGTCGGCGAGGATTTCCACACCCGCCTTCGACGCGTTGTAGGGCGCCAGTCCCGGGGCAGCGGCGTATGCCGCCAGCGACGACACCACCAGCACGTAGCCGCGGCGCTCGATCACCGACGGCAGCGTGGCCCGCACGGTGTGGAAGACGCCCAGCACGTTGACGTCCAGCACCCGCTTGAAGGCCTCCGGATCGACCTGCAGCACCGACCCGTAGCTGGCGATGCCGGCGTTGGCCACGACGACGTCGATGCCGCCGAAGCGTTCGACGGCCGCCGCGGCCGCCGCCTGCATGGCCGGCAGATCGCGCACGTCGGCGACCGCGGTCAGCACCCCGTCCTCGCCGAGCCCGGTGGCCAGCGTGGCGAGCTCGGCCTTGTCCAGGTCCGTCAGCACGAGCTTGGCGCCCTTGTTGCGCAGGCGGCGGGCGATTTCCGCCCCGATCCCCCGGGCGCCACCGGTGATGAAGACGACCTTGCCCTGCAACCATGTCATGGTCGAAAAGGTACCGTCGCGGCGGTTACAGGTCCACCCCGAGCAGCGCATCGACCGCGGTGGCCACCAGCCGCGGCGCGGCGGTGTCGTGGCCACCGTATTCGAGCGCGTCGGTTGCCCAACCATCAAGGGCAGCAAGGGCTTTGGGAGTGTCGAGGTCGTCGGCCAGGTAGCGCCGCAGCCGGGCGACGAGGTCGGCAGCGTCCGGGCCCGACGGCAGCGCCGCCGCCGCGCGCCAGCGCCGCAGCCGCGCCGTCGCCTCGTCGAGCACCTGCTCGCTCCAGAAGCGGTCGGCACGGTAGTGCCCGGCGAGCAGGCCGAGCCGGATGGCCGCCGGCTCGACGCCCTGGGCGCGCAGTGCCGAGACCAGGACCAGGTTGCCGCGGCTCTTGGACATCTTGTGCCCGTCCCAGCCGATCATCCCGGCGTGCACGTAGTGGCGGGCGAAGCGCCGCTCGCCGCCGACGCATTCGGCGTGGGCGGCGGTGAACTCGTGATGCGGGAAGATCAGGTCGCTGCCGCCGCCCTGCACGTCCAGTCCGCCGCCGAGGCGGCTGAGCGCGATCGCCGCGCATTCGACGTGCCAGCCGGGCCGGCCGGCGCCGAACGGCGACGGCCAGCTGGGCTCCCCGGGCCGCGCGGCGCGCCACAGCACGGCGTCGAGCGCGTCGGACTTGCCGGGCCGCTCCGGGTCGCCACCGCGCTCGGCGAACAGCCGGAGCATGGTCTCGCGGTCGTAGCCGGACTCGTAGCCGAACTGCAGCGTGGCATCCGCCCGGTAGTAGACGTCGGGGTACTCGCCCTCGACGGCGTAGGCCGCCCCGGCGGCGACCATCTTCTCGACGAGTTCGACGACCTCGGCGATCGCCTCGGTGGCCGCGACGTACTCGTGCGGCGGCAGGATGCGCAGCGCCGCCATGTCCTCGCGGAAGAGGGCGACCTCGCGGTCGCCGAGCGCACGCCAGTCGATGCCGTCACGATCGGCCCGCTCGAACAGCGGATCGTCGACGTCGGTGACGTTCTGCACGTAGCGGACGTTGTGACCGGCGTCCAGCCAGTGCCGATGCACGAGGTCGAACGCCAGATAGGTGGCCGCGTGACCCAGATGGGTCGCGTCATACGGCGTGATCCCGCAGACGTACATGCCGGCGAACGCGCCCGGACCGGTCCCGACCGCGACCGGGCGGACCTGACGGTCGGAGGTGTCATAGAGCCGTAGCTCCGGGCCACGTCCCGGCAACTCCGGAACCCCGGGCGAACTCCACGACTGCATGCCTTGACTTTAGGCGCGGCGACGGTGCGGCCCGGGAACGGGCCGCTGGGTGGTTAGGCAGCGGCGACCCATCGAGTCGCGAGGCGTGCATGCCAATGGTCATCAACATCCCCCCCGGCCCGCGCAGTGGCATCCACAGTGCGCGTATTTGCGACCGGCATTCGGCCCCACGCAACAAGCGGCCACCCGGCACAAGCCCGCTTGGCCGCGCACAAACCGAAAGTCGTGCCGAGCGCTGTCGTTGCACAATTCTGGACGACTCGAGCGCGAATTCGCGGTGCATTGTCGAGTCGGCGATGCCAAACCGCGACCCGCTAGTTGCTTATTGCTTTCGAACTAGAAAAATGGTCCAAGAATTCAGGCGGTGAATGGCTCGAATATTTTGTTAGCATTTGACTCTCTCGACAAAATTTAGCGGACCGTTTTCGCGGCCCTTTCCGAGAAGGGAGAAAGCCATGTCAGTGCTGAGCATCGCACCGGAAGCTGTATCGGACGCGGTCGAGAACTTGGAGAACCTGGGCTCTGCGCTACGCAGCGCGACGGCGGCGGCGGCGAACCGAACCATCGCGTTCGCGGCGCCGGCCTCGGACCAGGTATCGACGGCAGTCGCGTCGATTTTTGGTGCGCACGCGCAAGAATTCCAGGCCCTCAGCAGTAGGGCAGCGGCCTTTCATGATCAATTCGTTAGGCTATTGAATGGCGCGGCTGCGCAATATGTCAATGCCGAGTTGGCTAATGCTCAAAATTTGGTGAATTCGGTAAACGGTACCTCGCCCGCGGCCGCGATTGCCGTCATCGGCTTGACCGAGCAGACCTTCAACATCCCGTTCGGTCCGTTCACGATAACGCTGAATCAGACGCTCACCCCCACCATCAGTGGATTCTCCGGAATAATCCATGCGGGCCTTAGCTTCAACGCTCCGGGCGGCCTCGTAAACCTCTTCTCGGGCAACGGGAACGAGAACTTCTCTTCGATCAACGGCATCCTGTCGGGAGACTTCACTGGAAGCGGCGCATCGATTTGGGCCACCGGAAACGCAACCCTCAATGAGATCACCGGTGCGTTCGCGGCCGCGTTGACCGGACACGGTCCGTCCTACAGCGCGGATGGTTCGATCGACGGGATCCTTCCCGTGAACGGCACCGGATACCCCCAAATCACCGCGCTTTCGTTGATGCTCGACGGGAGAACGTTGCCCGTCACGCCGCTCATCGGCGACTTGAACAAGCTCTTGCAGCAGTTGTTCGCCTACGGGGTAGTCGGCCGCTGAGGAGGCAGTCCAGTCCAGTCCAGTCCAGTCCAGTCCAGTCCAGCGCGGCCGCTCAGCGGTAGGCGTCGCGGATGGCACCGAGCAGAATCGGCGCCAGCTCGGCGCGGCACATCACGAAGTCCGGCAGGTACGGGTCGAACTGGTTGTAGCGCAGCGGGGAGCCGTCGAGGCGCGACGCGTGCATACCGGCGGCCATCAACACCCCGGCCGGCGCCGCCGAATCCCATTCCCATTGCCCGCCCGCGTGCACGTAGGCGTCGACCTCGCCGTCGATCACGGCCATCGCCTTGGCGCCCGCCGAGCCGATCGCCACCGGCTGGATGGGCAGCATCTGGCGGATGCGGTAGAGCACCGCGGGAGGCCTGGTGGCGCTGACCGCGATCCGGATGGTGCCGCCGACACCGACGCGGGCGGCGTCGGCGGTCACGGTGTCGCTGCGGTACACGGTGTTGCCGCGGGCCGGCAATGCCACGGCGGCGTCGGAGATTTCGCGCCGCCCGTCGGTGGGCCGCCGCCACAACGCGATGTGGACCGCCCAGTCGTCGCGGCCGGGGGTGGAGAACTCGCGCGTACCGTCGAGCGGGTCGACGATCCACACCCGGTCGCGCTGCAGCCGGACCAGGTCGTCGTGAGCTTCCTCACTGAGCACCGCGTCCCCGGGGCGTTCGGCCCGCAGCCGTCGCAGCAACAGGTCGTTGGCCAGCCTGTCGCCCGCGTCGCCGAGCATCCACGGATGGCCGAAACCGATCTCCGCGCGCACCTTGAGCAGCAACTGCCCGGCATCGGCGGCGAGATCGGCGGCCAGTGCGGCATCGGTCATCTCATCCGCGTCGGCGCTCACCGTCTCAGTATCGCCGACACCGCCCCCGAACCCTCGTCAGAGCCCGCGTCAGAACGCCGGCCACGGGATGGGACGGTGCCGATTGGGTTCGGGCATCACCGGCTTGTCCAGCAGCGCCTGGGCGCGCCGGCGCAGGGCCATGATCTCCGCCGGGGTGATGTGCCCGGCCAATTCTTCGCACAGCGAGTCGCGCAGCGCGTCGACGAGGCCGGCGACCGACTCGCACGTCTGGTCGTCGATCGGCTTGCCGGCCCAGCCCCACAGCACCGTGCGCAGTTTGTTCTCGACGTGCAGACACACACCATGGTCGACCCCGTACACCCGCCCGTCGACGCCGAACAGGACGTGACCACCCTTGCGGTCGGCGTTGTTGACCAGGATGTCGAAGACCGCGACCCGCCGCAGCCGAAGGTCGTCGGCGTGCATCAGGACGACCTCGTCGCCGGCGTGGTCGTAGGCCCGCAGAACAGGCAGATAGCCCGGCTGCGGTGTGCCGGCCGGAAACAGGTCGATGAGGTCCGGTCCCGGCCGGGCCTCGGAGTCGACCGCGTCGCCGGGTTGCTGCACCCACAGCTGCACCATGCCGGGTCCCGCGGGTCCGTCGCGAATCACCGTGTAGGGCACGATGTTCCAACCCAGCCGCGCCGACACCAGGTAGGCGCCGACCTCCCGGCCGGCCAGCGTCCCGTCGGGGAAGTCCCACAGCGGTTGCTCGCCGGAGACGGGTTTGTAGACGCAGTGCACGGTCGACTGGCCCAGAGTCGCCTCGCACAGGAAGGTGGCGTTGCTGGCCGCGCGGATCCGTCCCAGGATCGTCAGCTCGCCGTCGCGCAGCACCTCACGCCGGTCATTCGTCGACGTCATCGCCGGGCCCGGGCAGCGCGCCGCGTCTGTAGCCGTTCGTGCGCGCGCAGATGTGCCCGTCGGGGTCCAGCGGTTCCTCGCACAGCGGGCAGGGCGGCCGTCCCGCGGAGATGACGCGGGTGGAGCGGCTGGCGAACTGCCGCGCCGACTCCGGCGTCAGGAACACCCGCACGGCGTCGGGACCCTCGTCGGTGTCGTCGAGCACCACCGAGGCGTCGAACTCGCCGTCGGTGACCGCGAGCAGTTCGACCACCACCGTCTGGGCCTCCGAGTCCCAGCCCAGCCCCATCGTGCCGACCCGGAACTCCGCGTCGACGGGCGTGACCAGTGGGCTGAGGTCGTCGATCGCGGAGGGCTCCGGCGGTACGGGCGTACCGAATCTGCGGTTCACCTCGAGCAGCAGCGCACCGATGCGTTCGGCGAGCACCGCAACCTGTTGCTTCTCCAATACCACGGACACCACCCGCGAATCGTGCACCGCCTGGATGTAGAACGTGCGATTGCCGGGCTGGCCGACAGTCCCGGCCACGAATCGGTCGGGGGTGCGGAAGACATGAATGGCGCGGGACATGGCCCTTCCAAAATACCGGCTGTTGCCATCGCCGTGCGATCCGATGGGGCCCGATCGTCGGGCGGCGGCGAAATCAGTCGGTCGAGCCGCCGACCACCGCGTCGCTCGCGGGCACCGCCGTGGCCGGTTGTTCTTGCGCCTGTCCGGACTCCTCCCGCGCGTCGTCCCGGGGTGTGGGCGCCGCCCGCAACGCGGCCGACAAGCGCGCCCCGGTGTGGTTGACGTGCAGCACGAACGGCCGCAGTTCGGTGTAGCGGATGACGCTGACCGAAATCGGGTCGGCGGTGACGCGCTGGAAGCCGTCCAGATGGATGCCGTAGGCGTCGGCGATCACCGACTTGATGACGTCACCGTGGGTGCACGCCACCCACAACGCGTCGCCCCCGTGTTGCTCGGCAAGCCGGCGGTCGTGTTCGCGTACGGCGGCCACCGCGCGGGCCTGCACCTGCGCCAGCCCCTCACCGCCGGGGAACACGGCCGCGCTGGGGTGGGCCTGAACCACCTTCCACAGCGCCTCGCCGGCCAGGTCGCCCAGCTTGCGACCCGTCCATTCCCCGTAGTCGACTTCGGCGAGCCGCTCGTCGACCAGCGGCTCGAGGCACAGCGACTCCGCGAGTGGCTCGACGGTGCGCCGGCAGCGCAGCAGCGGGGAGCAGACCACCGCGCGGATCGGCAGGTCGCCGATCCGGTCGATCAGGCCGGCTGCCTGCTCACGGCCCTTGTCGTCGAGGTCGACACCCTCGGACCGGCCCGCGAGGACGCCCGCGGTGTTCGCCGCGGACCGGCCGTGCCGCAGCAACATCACGGTCATGCCGCGGCCGCCGCAGCCGGGACGATGCCCGGGAGCCGAGTCGTCGCCCAAACCGCAGTCACGACGACGACGGTACCTGGTGGGCGGGGCGGGCGACCGACCTGACTAGCGTGTGACGGGCACTGCGTGCGCGACCGAGTCGCGCACCGCCGCGGTCAGGCTGCGCTCGTCGGTGAGGTCGATGTCGACCAGGCCGCGGACCGCCGTGGCGACCACCTCTTCGGCCTGTGGAACCGGTCCGGCCAGGCGCGGCCGGTACACCTCGACGACGAGTGATCGGTGCTCGATGTGGAAGGAGAAACTACGTCCGTCTCCGACCCGCCCGTAGCCACTGGCGAAAATCCCCGTCAGCATGTCTTCGACCGCGAATTGGTCGTCTACGACATGCCGGTCCACGGTGACGGTCATGTCGCGACCATACCGCTCCGGTGCGGCCCGGTGTAGCCACCATGGCCGTATTGGATGCGAAACCGTTCCTTAAAATTCGATCTCTCCGTTATCCGACCCGAGGTTGCCCGTTGCTGTCACCACAAAGATTCGGTATGCGCGCCGCTCAGCGCCGCCTACCCGCAATGCTGGCGTTGCTGTCGCTGGTCGCTGCGTGCTCCTCGAATCCGCTGCAGGCCCCTCCGCCCACGATCGAACCGGCCCGGCCGGCCGCGTCACCGCCGGTGTCGCAGGATCCGGCCGGTTCGGTGCGGCCCCTGGCGGGACATGCAGCGGCGGCGGCCTTCGACGCGGCGACTCACCAGTTGGTGGTCCTGACACCCGGGGCCGACCCGGCGGCCCCGGCCGGCCTCACCATGTTCGGCGATCCCCGGGTCGCGCCGCGTGTCGTCGCGCTGCCCGGACCGGCACCGGCGCTGGCCGGCGACGGCCGCGGCACGGTCTACCTGGCCACTCCCGGCGGGTACTTCGTGGTCGACGTCTCCGGCGGCCACACCGCCCGCGTGAGCGTCGCCGGTGCCGGGCAGACCCCGTTCACCGCGATCGCGCAACGCGCCGACGGCAAGCTGGTGCTCGGCAGCGCCGACGGCGCGGTCTACATCCTCGCCTCCCCGAACCCGGACCGCGGCGGCACCGCTACCGTCGGCAGCCGCAGCAAGATCTTTGCCCGCGTGGATGCCCTTGCGACCCAAGGGGATACGACGGTGGTGCTGGACCGGGGGCAGACCTCGGTGACGGCGATCGGCGCCGACGGGCGTGCTCAGCAGGCGCTGCGGGCCGGCGAGGGCGCGGCCACCCTGGCCGCCGACCCGCTGGGCGTGGTGCTGGCCGCGGACACCCGCGGCGGCCAGCTGCTGGTGTACGGCGTCAACCCGCTGATGCTGCGCCAGGCCTATCCGGTGCGCCGGTCCCCCTACGGGCTGGCCGGTTCCCGCGCGTTGGCCTGGGTATCCCAGACCGCGTCGAATACGGTGGTTGGTTACGATCTGTCCACCGGAATTCCCGTCGAAAGGGTGCACTACCCCACCGTGCAGCAACCGAACTCGCTGGCCTTTGACGAAGCGTCAGGCACCCTGTACGTGGTGTCGGGGTGCGGCGCGGGGGTCCAGGTCATCGAACACGCGGCGGGCGGGCGTTGACCGCGGGCTGGGACACCGAGATGTCCGACGAATACGAGTGGGCGCCGCTGCGGCTGCCCCCGGACGTGACGCGGATCAGCGCCTCCATCCGCCTGTCGATCGAGGCTGAATACCGCGGCTGGGAGCTGACCCGCGTCCGGCTCTATACCGACGGCAGCAGACGGGTGTTGTTGCGGCGCAAGAAAACTCGCCTTGACAGGGCCGATTCGGCGGGGCGGCGGCCCGACCAGCTGGAACTGTGACGACCGTCGCGCGGCACGACTCCGCCCATCGTATCTACGGTCTGGTGCGCCGGCTGTTGTTCGTCGTTGCGCCCGAACGAATCCACACGCTGGCCTTCGCCATGCTCCGCGGCGCAACGGCCCTCGCCCCGGCGCGGCGGGCGCTGCACCGGCTGTTGGCGCCGTCGGATCCGGTGCTGGCCGGCACGGTGTTCGGGGTGCGGTTCCCGGGTCCGCTGGGGCTGGCCGCCGGCTTCGACAAGGACGGCACGGGGCTGCGCACGTGGGGTGCGCTCGGGTTCGGCTATGCCGAGGTCGGCACCGTCACCGCGCTCGGTCAGCCCGGCAATCCGGCCCCCCGCCTGTTCCGGCTGCCCGCCGACCGGGCCCTGCTGAACCGGATGGGCTTCAACAACCTCGGCGCGGGCGCGCTCGCGATGCGGCTCGCCCAGCACCGTCCCGACGTGCCGGTCGGGGTGAACATCGGCAAGACGAAGGCGGCCCCGGCCGCCGAGGCCGTCGACGACTACCGGGCGAGCGCCCGCCTGGTCGGTCCGCTCGCGTCGTACCTGGTGGTCAACGTGAGCTCGCCGAACACGCCCGGCCTGCGCGACCTGCAGGCCGTCGAGTCGCTGCGGCCGATCCTGGCGGCCGTGCTTGCCGAGGCCGCCGGGACGTCGACCCCCGTGCTGGTGAAGATCGCCCCGGACCTGTCGGATTCCGACGTCGACGACATCGCGGACCTGGCCGTCGAGTTGGGCCTGGCCGGAATCGTCGCCACCAACACCACCGTGTCGCGCACCGGACTGCGCACCCCGGATGTCGACCGGCTGGGCCCGGGCGGCATCTCGGGACCGCCGGTGGCGCGCCGCGCCGTCGAGGTGCTGCGCCGGCTCCACGCGCGGGTCGGCGACCGGCTGGTGCTGATCAGCGTCGGGGGCATCGAGACCGCCGACGACGCGTGGGAACGCATCACCGCGGGGGCCGCGCTGCTGCAGGGCTACACCGGTTTCATCTACGGCGGCCCCTTGTGGGCCAAACACATTCACGACGGCCTCGCCCGCCGGCTGCACGAGGGAGGGTTCGCCTGCCTGGCCGATGCCGTCGGCTCGGCGGCCGGGCGGGAGGGCCCGGCGGCGTGAACCGGCCGTGGGCGACCCGCCGGCGCGAGGGTGCGTGCGCCCGGCCCCCGATATGGTTCGGGCGGCGGGTGTTGCGGCGCACGGTCGATCAGGTTGTCAGTTCGGCGACCCGCACCCGGGTGGCCGACCACACCGTTCCGGCGGCAGCGCGCATTTCGGGATGACGTGTCGAGAGCTCAACATCCACCGGTCGCCGTGCGCATGACCTTTCGGTTGCCACGGCCACAGCCGGGGCGCGTTTGCCGAGCAGCCCGGCGATGTAGTTTGCCCACTCCAACTTCGTCAGCCCGTCGACGCCGACGGCGTGATAGACACCGCGCCGGGCATGCGTCGCGATGGTCATGGCGGTGACCTGAACGACATGGTCCAGCGGAATCGGGAACCGTCGGCGCTCGTCGCATCGAAGCGGTAGGCCCTGCACTGTCGCGTTGACGGCTTCAGCAACAAAATCTCTACTCCCGAACAGCAGAGGAAGCCGCAGCACGACATTGTCGCCGTCGCCGAGGAGGAACTGCTCCGCCTCAACCTTGTGACGCCCATAAACCTGCCGGGGCGCCACCTGGGCGTCCTCACGGTAAGACCCGGGCGCCCCGAATACGTAGTCGGACGAATAGTAGATGACGCGACCGCCGATACGCGACGCCGCGGCCGCCGCATGCCGCACGCCCCGCACGTTGACGTCGTAAGAGGCCGACGGATCCCGCTCGCACCGATCCGGGTCGGACAAACCCGCAGCGTAGATCACGACCCGGGGCCGCACGGCTTCGACACACTCGACGACGTCCCCGGCGGAGCGGACGTCGACGCCGTGAACGTTCGCCACCGGCGGGTGGCGCGACGCACTGCTGATCGACAAGCCGTATCCGGGGAGCAGCCGGCCCAACGCTTCCCCGACGCGGCCACCCGCTCCGAGGATCAGCACGTCGGTGCGACGAGACATCGCCATCTCAGCGGGACCCGAATTTCATCGCGCCCACCGTCGCCATCTTTCGTCCCACATCAGTCGGACGTCACGATCCTGTCCAACCACCCGG
Organism: Mycobacterium helveticum; assembly: GCF_007714205.1. GTDB lineage: Bacteria > Actinomycetota > Actinomycetes > Mycobacteriales > Mycobacteriaceae > Mycobacterium > Mycobacterium helveticum. The sequence goes on from NZ_VMQU01000033.1 coordinate 37,733, forward strand.
CAAGGGCGTTCGAGCCCGGGCCGTCGATGTGCTCGCGCGCCGCCGTTCTCGCACGGGCGGTCGCGGCCCCCACCGCGACCCCGTAGCCGGCCATCTGCAGCATCCGCGCGTCGGAATCACTGTCGCCGAAGGCCACGACGTCGCCCGGCGCTATGCCGAGATGCCGGCACAGTACCGTCATTGCATCAGCCTTCCCGACGCCCTTGGCCTGGATGTCACAGCAATCCAAGCCGCTCGCCACGGCGTCCAGGTTGGGAAATGCTTCCATATCGCCGAGTAGCCGTCTGCAGGCCGATTCATTCCCCCGGCACATAACTTTCAAAACAGAAATACCGACCGTATCCTGCAGCGCATCCGAGGGGAGTCGGGAGTCGGCCGTCAAACCTGTCGCCCGCTCTTCGACTTCGATGAGGGTGGATTGCCCGAACGCCATCCAGTGCAGTCCGTCACTCACATAGAGGTTCACCGTGCCGCCCATATTCGAAAATGTGCGGAGGACGTCAATCAGGCGCCTGTCGACTCCGAAACTCTCAGCGGTGAGCTGCCGGCCGGACGCGGTTCTGGCCAGGGCGCCGTTATACGCGATCAGGTGCGCATCCAACCCCAACCCACGCGCAAGAAATTCCAGTGAGGCAATCGGTCTCGAGCTGACGAGAACTATCTGGAGTCCTCGCTTCTGCAGTTTCCGAAGGGACTCTGCGGTGACGTCGGAAACAGGATTTTCCGAATCCAGCAACGTGCCGTCGACGTCGAAGGCGACGAGACGCGCGTGGACATCGTGCATGTCTGCTATCCCTCGAGTCGCCACGCATCGTGATTGACGTCATTCATGCGACTCAATCCGCGGTGCTGGAATTGGCCCGAGAACGGCAGGTCAATCGACAGTTTTCCGAGGACGTCCGCCAGAAGCAACGCGCCCGTCGCGTATATGGCCACGGCAACATTCGGCGAGGCCTCGGCATTTATGTGAAATGGCATGTCAGAACAGAAATGCATGGCCTCGTTGAAGTTGATCTTCAGGTCCATTTCGTCAACATCGGCGCCCAGGACTTCTTCGACGACGCCCTGCATGGAGTCCTTCAACCGCCGGTACAGTCCGACGAGATACGGCGATCTGAAGCCCAGGTCGACGACCACGGTGTCGTTCACGACACGGTGCCTTACCTCATGTCGGCCCTCGTGCAGCAAGTCGTACATTCCGTTGTAACTATGGGCCAACTTCCCGATGTCATAGTAAATATCGCAGGCGGGATAGCCACGCGGATCGACCAACCAGAACTTGTCCGACTCCTGGTCGTACAAGATGTTCTCCAGGTGCAAATCGCCATGAATGTAGGGCGACACCCCGGGGGGCGCCAATTCCGCCACCGCACGACCGCTCCGCTCCAGCTCAAACAGCATCGCCGGGATGTTAGGAATAACCCGTCCGTTGACCTGCAGGCGACGACTCTCTATCAGCGGAACAAATCCCGGGTCCAGGTCGATAGAAACCCCGAGACGATTCCAGACGCGACTGAAATGATAATCCTGCACATAGGTCGAGGGTGTCTCCGTCAAATGTCCGAGATACACCTCGTTGTATTCATAATCGAGTACCTGCCTGAGCACGGACGCCGCCCGCTCGGGTGTGATAAGAAGATTCAGCAATAAATCACGCAGATTGGGGTAGCCGACATAGTCGAGCCCGAGACAAACGGCATCGCCCTCTTCGTGGGAAAACAATAACTTGGGATAATGACGGCGAAGCGGTTCCGGAAGTCGCCCATAGAAACGCTTCTCGTCACCCAACTTCACCGAACCGCGGCCCTCGGCTTGCTTACGAAAATATTTCTGCACACCCGACTTTGCGAACGAGCCCCCGACACGGACCGCATCATTGGCCACGAGTTCATCAACCGTGTATTGGTGAAGTTTCCTCGTGCTGCTCAATTTCCGCAGTTCGCAGTCGAAATCACCGGGATCGCTACAATTTATCTGCAGCACATCCCCACACGCGAGACGGGCGGCGGCTATGCGGCCGTTGTCATTGGGATCCCACACGATGAAATGGGAGGGCAAGCGAACCGACCTCAACGTCAAGAGCCGCACCACCGACGGTATCAACTCCCGGCCGGAGCGGATGAGAATTACCTCGTCTGCGGGCGAGCAGCTATCCATCAACTCACCCAGGTCATCATTGGCGTAGAGAGTCAGCACATCGCTTACGCCGTACCGTTGCAACTCGTATTGAATCGATTCGTGCAGAGCGTCCGGCCCTTCGTCCGCATTGCTCCGTTGAGATTCGTCGACGATTATTCCGTGCACACGCGGGCCGCCCCCGAGCGCCGCTTGGATGAACTCGCCGAGCGGGGCACCCAACAGCTTCGCGAACCTGTCGAGCACGGTGACATCGGTCAGGACGACTTCGCCACGTTCGACCTGCGACAGCCAGCTACTGGGTTTGTGCATCTCCTCGGCCAGCCGCTCACGCGACCAGTCGCGTTCGACTCGGTACTGGTAAACGAGGTCGGCGATGGTGGATTCAGGCTCTGCCACGGTGCCCCATGAGCGGTGATCGGTTGGCCGCACCGCTCGCGGACCGAGGCCGTCGCGGCGTGGGTCTGCCGACGCTGTTCCTCGACGGGCGATCGCCTCGCGGCGGCAGGGCCCCCCTCGGAGGGGCCACGAGCGGGTGTCGCCGAACGGGCTGCGGTTGGACGCCGACGGTGGCGCGCTCGTAACGGGTGGTCGCGGCGACCGCGTCCAAACGCCGCGTGTGCGGCGCCCGGCTGTGGCGGTCACAGACCTTCAACTCGATGACGAGTGCAAACATCAATGGCCTTCCTGGGCTCATCACGATGGGGTTGCGGCGTCGACGACGTTAGCGTCTGCCAGCAGCCAGGCTACCCAATCGCCTCGCGGAGGTGATGCACCGCCCGAACGAGATGGGCCCGAACGAGATGGGCCCGAACGAGATGGGCCCGAACGAGATGGGCCCGAACGGGATGGGATTGTCGGCGCCGACCGGGCGTTCGCCCGGCAACCCACGCGCGCGCAACCTCGGCGGGGCCCGGCCGGGCCGCCCTACCGCTGTTCGTAGGTGCCGTAGAGGTAGGCCCGCGCGATCGCGTGCTGGAAGAGGTTGAATCCCAGGAACGCCGGGCTGGCGTCCTCGGTCAGATCCAGCTTGTCGACGTCGACGGCGTGCACGGCGACGTAGTAGCGGTGCACCCCGTGGCCCGCAGGCGGCGCGGCGCCGACGAAGCGGCGCATGCCTGCGTCGTTGACCAGGGTCACCGCGCCGCCCGGCAGCTCACCGCCGTTGCCGGCGTCGGCCGGCAACTCGGTGACATCGGCCGGCAGGTTGGCCACCGCCCAGTGCCAGAACCCCGACAGCGTGGGGGCGTCGGGGTCGTAGACGGTGACCGCGAAGCTGCGGGTCTCCTTCGGGAACCCCGACCAGCTCAGCTGCGGGCTGACGTCCTCGCCGCCCGCGCCCATGATCCCGCTGACCTGTGGTGTGGCCAGCGGTGCGCCGTCGGTGATGGAGTTGGACGTCAGGGTGAACGTCGGCAGCTTGGGCAGTGCGTCGTAGGGGTCGGTAGGCGAGCTCATGGAAAGTCCTCTCGTGGCGTGATGTTTTCGGCTAGCAATGGGTCAGAAAGCGTGCCAGCACCCCGGTGCCGAACCTCAACGAGTCGACGGGTACCCGCTCGTCGACACCGTGGAACAGAGCGGCGAAATCCAGATCGGGCGGCAGCCGCAGCGGACTGAACCCGAAGCACCGGATACCAAGACGTGCAAAGGCTTTCGCGTCAGTACCACCGGAAAGCATGTAGGGCACCGTCCGGCCGTCCGGGTCGAGTTCCAGCACGGCGGCGTTCATCGCGTCGACCAGGTCGCCGTCGAAGGTGGTCTCGTAGGACGGCAGGTCCCGGATCCATTCCCGCGTCACGTCCGGGCCGATCAGCGCGTCGACCTCGGCCTCGAACGCCGCCTTGCGGCCCGGGAGGATGCGGCAGTCCACCACCGCCTCCGCGGTCGCGGGGATGACGTTGGCCTTGTAGCCGGCCTTCAGCATCGTCGGGTTCGCGGTGTCGCGCAGCACCGCGTTCAGCATGCGCGCCATCGGGCCCAGCTTCTCGATCGTCCCCTCCAGATCGGGGGACGCCGTGTCGAACGCGAGGCCGGTCTCCTCGCCCACGGCGGCCAGAAACTGGGCGACCGCGTCGGTCATCACCGGCGGGAACCGGTGCCGGCCCAGCCGTGCCACCGCCTCGGCGACGGCGGTGACGGCATTCTGCTCGTGCACCATGGAGCCGTGTCCCGCCGGGCCCCGGGCGGTCAGCCTCATCCACGACAGGCCCTTCTCGGCCGTCTCGATGAGATAGAGCCGACGTTCGCCGCCATCGCGGCGCGGCACGGTCAGCGAGAAGCCGCCCACCTCGCCGATGGCCTCGGTGACGCCGTCGAACAGGTCGGGACGGTTGTCGACCAGCCAGTGCGCGCCGTACTGACCGCCGTGCTCCTCGTCGGCGACGAAGGCGAACACCAGATCGCGTGGCGGCACGACGCCCGCGCGTTTCAACTGGCGGGCGACCACGATCATCATGCCGACCATGTCCTTCATGTCGACCGCGCCGCGGCCCCAGACGTAGCCGTCCTCGACGGCGCCGGAAAACGGGTGCACGCTCCACTCGGACGGCTCGGCGGGCACCACGTCGAGATGCCCATGGATCAGCAGTGCGCCGCGCGCGTTGTCGGCGCCCTCGAGGCGGGCGAACACGTTGCCCCGGCCGGGCGCGCCGGACTCGACGTACTCGGTCTGGTAGCCGGCCTCCGCGAGCTGCTCGGCGACCCACCGCGCGCACTCGGCCTCGCCCTGCGTCGTCTCCGGTTCGCCGGTGTTGGTGGTATCGAAACGGATCAACCTGCTGACGACCTCGACCACGTCGTCGCCCGGGTTGTCGGGAACCTCGGTCTGCCCACGATCAACGGTCACAACCCAAATTCCTACCATCGCCGGGGACCGGGGGCGGTCTCAGCAGCTGGGTTGGGCCGAAGCGGGCGAATCCGATAGCCTTAGCTGCCGACCCGAGCGGTTGGTCATGTCCGAGTGGCGGAATGGCAGACGCGCTAGCTTGAGGTGCTAGTGCCCTACTAATGGGCGTGGGGGTTCAAGTCCCCCCTCGGACACAATTTCTTCGCTGTGCAGATAGCAACTCACCTTGAACTGGGCTGGAGCGGGTTTTCGCGTTTGCTGATGTCGATTGAGCTTCGCGTTGATGGCATGAACGGGATTCAGGCACCGAGAATGTGAGTCAACCTCGCGATGTGCAATACAGCGCGCCTCCCACAGATGCGCTTTGCGGATGGCCACGACCTCCAGTGGCGCCCCCGGCGAGCCCAGTTCCAGGCAGGTGGACAGTGGACGCCTAACGGATCAAGCCAGCCACTGGTGCTGCGCACAGCAGCGTTTTCTGGGGAACGCCCCAAAAAACAGATCAGCATGTCGGTGTCACGTGCTATCACTACGCCGTGTCTCTCGACGTGCCCAATGATGCACCCCGGCACCGCTTCATGCGGTACGTACGACCGCCTGCGGATCGAACCAGCGCACAACGTGAGGCTGGGCCGCTGTTTCCACTTCGACCGAGTACACGCAAGCTACGCGTCGCCGTCGATGTGCAGACCCTGGGTGAGCCCACCCTGGAGCTGCTGCGAGTCCTTGCCCGGGATGAGGAAGTCGAACCGCTTCTTCTCGTCCAGAACGACGAGTCGGAGCCCACGAGATGGATGCAGGCGCTCGGATGTCGCCGTTGGTACCAGTTCACATTCACGACGGTTACCGAGACACCGAAGTTCATGGACTCATCGACGGTCGGAGTTTCCGGCTACGAGGACGGCAGACGTACTCTGGCGACCTCCGGGCACTTCTTCAGCGTTTACGCACATCTTGACGAAGTTGCACGCTCCGAGTACTCCGACGACTCTGGAATCACTCTCGCAGATCGCCACCGTGCCGCAGCCCTCGCAAGCGCGTCAGGGGCAATTGGGGCTGATGTCATCGTGACAGCTGCGCCCACCGCTGGACGCGATGATGCCGCTGACAACGATCTGGTCGTGAGCGTGACGCCGAGCCAGTTGGTGCCGTTGTTCGGGCATTACCTTCGAATGACGGGTAATCCCGTGCTAACAACTACCAAGGGACAATTGGTGGGTGGGGGCAGTTTCGTCCGCACCTACAACGCAACCTCGGTCGCGGACCTGTACCTGGCTGGCATCGACGCGTCAGTTCCGCACCTCACAGCAATCCGTCTGATGGCGACGGCGGGCGCCGACCGTGACCTCGTTGAGTCCATGGTAGCGATTGGCCTGCGCCTCAGCCGAGCCGCGGGGGCGGTGGACCATCTACTCGCAGCGCTCAGCAATGGCACCTCATCCGAAATGCACCGCTCCGACATGTCCGAGACCGCTGCAGAGGCGTTCGACCGCATGCTGTTGTACCTCTGTGCGGCGATGGACAGGTACGCGCGCGTCACTCGAACATTGTTCGACACCAGCCTCAATCCCGACAAGCAGCGTGGGTCCCTCACCTCGGTGGACGAACTGCGCTCAGTTATCGGAAAGTTCGAACCGACAGATAGCTCAGAGCTGGAATCGTTGAGCTCATACGCTTGGGTTATCGGACAGTTGCGCAACCGAATTCATGCCATTCCCCTCGATACCCAACACCAGTTGTCGCGAAGCTATGGCTCGTCCACAACGGTAGCAATCACTCTCAATGGGCTCGAAGAGTTCGAACCCGCCGTCACACCGCTCAATCAAGACCAACTGGACAGGCTGGGAGTCTGGAAAGCGCAGTCATCCAATCCGTTTCAGCCAAGCACATATGTTGCCGACATCGCCACACTCGCGACGACCCTCTTCATGGAGACGCTGCGCTATCTGGAAGAGTTCTCGCACTTCATCATTCGCAACAAGACGCTGGCAAGAGTCACAACCCAGAAGCACCCCGTACTGGGGTGCTTGGCAGATGATCCCCGCCCGATGCCGGCCGCGTTGCCAAACGAACTCCTTTATCGAGAAATGCTTGGATGGGCGGACTTCGGCTGACTTCCGATGCTCCTAGCACTCGAATCAGGTGATGTCACGCCAACGTCATGTCGAGTCCCCCGTCGCCAGGGCGACGAGTCCAAGATCTTCATCTTCTATGCTTCGTTGCACCGGCCAAGGCGACTCCATAGATATCGAGAGGATGTAGAAATGGAGGAGATACCCGGGTCTGCCGAGGCCGGAGAAGAATTGCGCCGCACTTCACTACGCGACTTTAAGCCGCCTACCGCGCTACAGCGCGTCGGCCGTTCCTACAGTCGTCGTCGGCCATCGAGGGTCGTCCGGCAGCCAGACATCGAGCACGGGAACGCGGGCTCCTGGTAGGACTGAGAAGTGAACTTCACCCTCACAGTCGTCGAGGTTGCGCCATCGGGCGATGACAATGTTGGCCAGCTCGGGTGAATAGTGTTGGTTCTCGGCCGGATTGAGAGCGAACTCGATCAGCGCGGGCGTGCCGAGGCGTTGGAGCGTGGCGGCGAGCGCAGGAGCGCGGTTTCCGTGTGTTTGCCAGAAGTAGGTGATCTCCCCTCCCCAATGGGCGAAGAGGTGTTCGACGCCGTCTTCGGATACCGAGATGGTCTGGAGCACTGTTACTAAGGCGATCGTAAGTAAGTCGAGTCACGCCGCGATGTAGGCCAAATTCGGGTCACGGAAAAATCCCTGGAC
>NZ_VMQU01000340.1 GCF_007714205.1 Mycobacterium helveticum
GTAACGGGGTGGCCGGCGCGGCCGGCGCGGCTGGGGTCAGCCCCGGCGGCAATGGCAGCGCTGGCGGCAACGGCGGTTACGGCGGTGCGGGTGGGGCCGGTGGTGACGGCGGCTCGATGTCTGGTTCCGGCGGGGTCGGTGGTGTTGGTGGTAACGGCGCCGACGGGGGAACTGGTGGTGCCGGCGCGGCCGGCGCGGCCGGTGTGGTCGGCACGGACAGCGGTGCCGGCGGGCTCGGCGGCAACGGTGGTCTGGGTGGTGACGGCGGCCACGCCGGGGCTGGTGGGGCCGGCGGCTACGCGCACACCGGCGCCCAGGCGGCCAGCGGGGCCGACGGGAGCGCCGGGTACGGCGGGACTGGCGGGGTCGGCGGGACTGGTGGCCGCGGCGTGGATGGCGGCGCCGGCGGCAACGCGGGCGATGGTGGCGATGGTGGTGTCGGCGGTAGCGCCGCTAGTGCTACCGGCATCGCCGGCATTAGCGGTGTCGGTGGCGCGGGTGGCACCGGAGGCCAGGGCGGTACGGGGATCGCTGGCGTTGACGCCGTCGGCGGGACCGGCGGGACCGGCGGGACCGGCGGGACCGGCGGCGCTGGCGGTGCGGCCGCCGCGCTCGGCACCGGCGCGGCCCAGGGAATCGACGGCAACGGCGGTGTCGGGGGTGTCGGC
>NZ_VMQU01000341.1 GCF_007714205.1 Mycobacterium helveticum
AGGTGTTTGGCTGCGAGCTTGCGCTCGATCGCTTCCTGCTGGCCGACCAGCCAGTCCATGGCGGCATAGATCTCGTCGGTGGACGCATCGGCCACGCTCAGGTCCTCGCCCAGCGTGGTGTCGGACCACCAGGCCAGCGTGGAGAGTTTCGAGCGGGGCCGGATCACCCGCGACATGACCAGCGCCAGGACAATATCGCGGGCCCGGCATGCCGGGCCCAGCAGCGTGGGCAGGCCCAGCGTGCGCGCCATCGCCGCGACCGCGGCCACGTGCCCGTGCGGCAGCGACCGCACGATGGTGAACTCGCTGCCAGCCGGCACCAGCGTCTGCCCCTTCAGCGTCGCCTCGATCGCGTCGACCGCTTCCGGCGGCAGCATCGACAGGTTGGCCACGGTCTCGTTGCGCACCTTGCCGCCCTCGCGGAAGGTGCGGCGCAGGTATGCCGACTCGTACTCGCGTCGCCCGCCCCGCTTGTCCACATGGGAACTCTTAACCCTGGCTACATGCACCGGCCCGATCTTCTGCCGCATACCGTTAATGGTATGCGTTCTCGTCAACATTACGTCGCATTGACACGCTAATTCCTGTCTACACTTTCGTGACCTGATCAACCAGTATCCTCAGGTCACACCTCAATTCCGCGCGGGAACCCGTCGCAACTTCGG
>NZ_VMQU01000342.1 GCF_007714205.1 Mycobacterium helveticum
AGGCATCGACGGTCTGGCCGACGCACCACGTTCGGGTCGCCCACCGATCTACACCCCGGCCGATCGGGCCACGGTGACCGCCTGGGCGTGCCAGTTACCGGCTGAACAGCAGGTGCCGCTGTCGCGGTGGAGCACCCCGGAGCTGGCCGCTCACCTGCGCGCCGGCGGCATCGCCGCTTCGGTGTCCACGGTGCGGCGCTGGCTGGCCGCAGACGCGCTCAAGCCCTGGCAGCACCAGTCGTGGATCTTCATGCGAGACCCCGACTTCGAGGCCAAGGCCGCCGTGGTGCTCGACCTCTACGCCCGCACCTACCAGCACAGCCCACTGGGTGCCGACGAGTACGTGATCTCCGCCGACGAAAAGCCCTCGATCCAAGCCCGCGACCGCTGCCACCGCACCCAGGCTGGCGGGCCCCGGCGCCCTGTCCGGGTCAACCACGACTACCGCCGGCGCGGTGCGCTGGCCTATCTGGCCGCCTACGACGTCCACCATGGACAGGTGTTCGGCCGCTGCGAGCCCTCCACCGGCATAACGGCGTTCACCGCCCTGGTCGACCAGGTCATGACCGCCGAGCCCTACGCGTCGGCCAAACGCGTGTTCTTCATCGTCGACAACGGCTCCTCACACCGCGGCCAAGTCGCCATCGACCG
>NZ_VMQU01000343.1 GCF_007714205.1 Mycobacterium helveticum
TGTTCGGGGGCATTCAGGGTGACCACGTGGGGGTAGCGGTCCGGCACTGACGGCGAGCAGCTGTCGGCCGGGCGCGTGGGCGTTTGGTCTTTGTGGTGCCGGGGCGGCACGGTGATCACGTCGGTGTAGACGACGGCCCTCCCGGTTCTCTTTAGGCGGAGTCTTCGGGAGGGCCGTCTGTGCGCGCTTGGAGGCGCAGTGGTCACGGTAGAGGCAGATGTCGATGCAGTCGAGCGCAGGCTGGCGGCGGGCGAGTTGAACTGCCCGGCGTGCGCCGGCGTCCTGGCGGGGTGGGGGCACGCGAGGCCGCGGCAGCTGCGCGGTCCGGGTGGGACGTTGCAGCTGTGTCCGCGCCGTTCACGATGCACCGGCTGCGGGATGACGCATGTGTTGTTACCGGTGACCGCGCTGTTGCGCCGCGCCGATACGGCAGCAGTGATCGTGTCGGCACTGGCTGCCAAGGCTGTGCGCAGGGAGGGGTTTCGCCAGATCGCTGCCGCGCTGGCTCGTCCGGCCGAGACGGTGCGCGGTTGGCTGCGACGCTTCGCCGAGCGGGCCTTGGCGGTGCGTTCGACATTCACGGTGTGGTTGCGTGCGGTGGATGCCGATCCGGTGATGCCTGAGCCGG